>JBIOZE010000074.1:0-62018 GCA_044870745.1 Nitrososphaeraceae archaeon
TAAATCCCCTTGGTACTCCTCCCTCGATAAGTCCGTCAAGACCAACTATCCCTGTCGAGATGCGGTCGAGTACCATGTTTTTTTGAGAAAACTGGCCAATATAAGTTTGTTATGTGCTATCTCAAAATTCAGCTTTAACAAATAAAAATCACTGTCCTAGCTAGGACGGATGAATTGGTAGAGAAAATGAAAAAGTGGCCCCAACGCCACTCTTATTATTCGTTCCAGATATATGACCGCCATGGGCTTCTACAATACCCTTTGCAATAAACAAACCCAAGCCTGTTCCCTTATCAGATTTTGTCACAAATTTCTGGAAAAGTTCATTATAGACTTCTGGGTCGATACCTTTACCAGAGTCTATCACACTAACAGTAACTTGATTAATTGAATCGTTCTTATCCATAATAATTGTAACTACTCCATGGCCACCAAACTTTATTGCATTATCTAATAAGTTGGATACTAATTGTATTATTTTGTTCTTGTCTGCACGCACAGGAAAAGGACCGTATTCAGAAAACTCAATGTTTGGTATCATGTAATCGATGTCTTCTTTCTTATACATAGCATAACTTTTCTTCCTCATATCTTTTACAACTTCATTAATCGTTTCTGCTAAATCAAAGTCACTAAATTTCATTGTTAAATTGCCAGTCTCAATCTTCGTTGCATCTAATATGTCAGATGAAAGAGTATACAATCTCTCAGCGTTCCTTTTTAATATTCCAATATACTCCTTACTTCGTTCTGGCAACATTTCAATCATTTCGCAGTATCCAATTATAGATTGAGTTGGAGTTCGAAGCTCATGAGCCGCTACATTAATGAACTCTGTTTGTATTTTATCATGAGCCTTTATTTTCAAATTCGCTTCAGCAAGACTCCTATTGACTTTTGCTAGGTACTCAAATGACTGCTGCAGTTCGGCTTGATGCTGGGATAGCTCGTCATTCTTTATTTTCAACTGTAAATTTTGTTGTACTATGTGTTCATTTAGTTCGCTTTGGTTCCACAATGTATTAAACATCGAACTGAAAGATGAAACAATGTTCTTACTATTGGTAAATATAGCATATGATATAGCTTCGTGAAAACTGTACTTTGTGTCATCTTTTAATTCTATAACAACGGCAGTATGATTATCAGCTACTACAAACGTACTGGTATTCTGGGCTCCTTTGTCTAAAGCTCTAAAATATATGCTATCTGTATTAAGCTGTCTATCAACTTCCTTTCTTATTTCGTTGTTGGAGCTTGGGATTGGCAATAGTATCCTCACTTTCACGCTAGACGTTTTAGTCGCATTTCTTAGGATTTCAAAAATCCCACTGTTACGATGACGAAAAAAAGCGTTTATACTAGGATACACAAGGTCTATGCGGCTACTGGCCGACGCCAATATTTCTTTGTAGGTCGATAAAATAGTAGACGGGTCACTAATAACCTCAATATCTTTAGCGGCCCTTGAAATTACGCGGCACCCCGCAAATAATTAGTACTATCTATGATTTATTGATTTTATCAGGTGTCTAGCCTAGCGCGAAGCGAGGTTGACAGTAGGAGGTACAAGTGGGATGTAATAATTATGCGAACCCAGAGTGTGGCTCATAATGAGTGCTGTTAATTAGTGGCTCAAGTTTACCTATAATGGCGTTCACCGATAGTTCTGCACAGAACCTTAATGGCACTTTTAATGTCCACCACTTGCTTTCTTTACTCTTGTTAAACTACTCGAAACAAATCCAAAATTCATGTCAAATATGATTCACAAACGGCCAGATTAAGAAAAAGGTTTTAATGTTACCATAAGTATTTTCTTCTTCAGAACTATTTAGATTCAATGCCTTGTTTTACTTCGCCGCTTATATTACCCAGCACGTCTGCAATACCAATTCCTATTTTTCCAGCAATTATTTCAGCTGTATTTAGAGAATCTTCATTAATGACGCTTTTGCTTTCGTTAGCTAATTGAGAAGCAGTATTATTTATGGAAGCTATAGTATTCTTTAACAAATCTGATGAATTCCCACCGGTTAGCTCGGTTAGGCTTTTGTTAATATCGTCAGTAATGGATTTCATATCAAACTGGCTTAAATTAATTGATGCATTTGCCATCGGGACATTGATTGGGAAATACGTAGTTAGGATAATGGCTGCGCCGAGTACGACAAAGACAATTTTTATCTTATGTCCTTCAATTTTATTCGGCGTTTCTTTCATCCCTCCTGGTTGAGTCAATATCTTGTTTAGGTTCCTCAGAAGATTTTTCTGAATCTCTAGTATTTTCCTTTTTTTTGAACTTGAACCATCCTCCTTGTCAGCAATATCGTCCTGTGACAAAGCTTCACCCAACCCGGATAAGACTCCCGCAGGACCTGGTCTTGACTTTTTAAAGAGATTAGATAATCCTAATAGAATACCTATTTCACCATGATGAATCCGTCTATTGAAAATATAGGCTTTACCAGGATTTTTCTGAGAGTTCCAAATGTTAGTTGCAATTCTGCCAATTGACGAACCCGCTTGAAGTGCCTCATCGTAACTCACTGTCTTGCCAGCCTCTTCTGCGGTTTTTGCCTTCCGACGCTTAAAGACATTCATAGATAAAATTCAAAATACATTATAATAGTTATCAGTTGAAATACTATCC
Organism: Nitrososphaeraceae archaeon; assembly: GCA_044870745.1. Classification (GTDB taxonomy): domain Archaea; phylum Thermoproteota; class Nitrososphaeria; order Nitrososphaerales; family Nitrososphaeraceae; genus TA-21. The sequence continues at coordinate 2,654 of JBIOZE010000074.1, forward strand.
TAGGGATTACGAGTTATATTGGATAATTTTACTAAAGACTACAGATATCTCCTGCCAGCAACTTTGCATCGAACCGTTATATCTTATTATGACCAATTTAAGGTATTGATAAAGTTATTTTCTATAGTTGTCGTAATATATATCGCAAGTACCTCGAGCATGGCTTTTGCGCAGCTTAGCGTTGATAATCCATCAGATGAGAAAGCACTTTCCAATATCGGCTTTAGCTCTCCTTTAATTGCAAAAATATCTGATAAGGGTATATACAATATAACAATAAAATCTGGCGTGTCCTCAATTCCAAGTGGACTCAACTTTGAGATAGTTTTCTTAAACGCAAGTTCCTCCGTCTTAAGCGCCCCACCTACTAGGGCCGAAACTAACATCAGTCTTGACAAACAACAATCGGTGGGCCTAACTGTTCCTTCTGTAGTAGAGCATGTGATTCCAGTAAAAAGTTTCGATATAACGATAACTTCCCCCGATGGAAAGGAACTATTTAACAGTACCAACGAAATCCCCAGAGGCGGGAGGATTCTCGAAAATGTTAACTTGAATAATTATACCGGTAACGTTTCAATAAACTTAAGTAATATAGTGCCAGATTCAAACGTTATTGATATGGTTAAAAAGCAATTCCAATCTACATCAAACCAAACCGATGTTCAGGATTCTGTAAAAATTGAAGCACAGGTCGTCAAGTCTTGACATCTCCTGCCACGTGTATAGACAACCAATCTAAAGTAGTCCTAGTGTTACTCATGCTATATTTTGGGTAAGCATCCCACAATTACGATACGTGGAAATTTTTGAACGGGACGGTGAACCGTCCCCAGCGGCCATTAATAGGTCGATTAATTGTACCAGTTAAAAAGAGCATCGCTATTAGACTAGTCCCCATCAGATCCTAATCTATGGGAAAGATATGGTAGATTGAAAAAGTTAATAACCTCCTTGGACATTTACCACTGATTCGCCTTGTATACCTACAACATACTTACCGAGGTGTTACGAAGTTAATCAGTCTTGATGTTATTTTCTTGATCAGAAATCCAATCGTGTCTTTATAAGAAACCTATCTTCAATTCCAAATCATTTATGGAGAAGCTGGATTCTCTCAGACGTTCGAGGAGAGGAAAGGAATCGAAAGAACCATACTTCGGGACCTATCACCATTCGACGTCGACGGCATCTAAGAAGATACGTTTTGTAGTGAAGACCATGTTCACCGATGCCTTTGCTTCTCTTCCGTTCGGGAGAAATGACGAGTTGACAATTCTCGATGTGGGCTGCGGCCTCGGATTCTTGAGCTGTGTTAGTGCTGAATTCTACAAGAATGCGAGAATAACTGGGATTGACACGTTCAAGCACACCAGCCTCAAAAGGTCCAGCCTAGAAAGGGCTAAAGAGAATGCGAGGATTCTTGGCTTCCAGGACAGGATTGATTTCAAGAAGGGCGACGTGTTCGGGTTCACACCTGCTGAAAAGTTCGACATCATCATCTCTAACTTAGTGTTTCATAACCTTGGTAAGAAGCGATTTAAGGCCTACTCCCACTTTTCGTCGTGGATAAAGGCCAGCTCCTTTTTCGTAATGGGTGATTTATTGTTCTCGTCCAAGACCGACATAGCCCAACTAACGAAGTCATTCAAGATGTTGAGACAGAGCAAGCCAAAGGGTGGTTTCGGACAATATGCACTATTAGTGATGTCAAAGGTGAACCATGCTAAGAAGAAATATACACGCAATGGAGTAAAGGTTGGAAAATCAAGTAAAATAGATCATATCACGTAAAGACGCGGTCGAGGATATGACGACTACCCATAGAATTAAGTGAGTTTCTATTAACGTCTTTCTTTGTGCAACTAACCTTACAATCCCATGCAACATTGAATAATGGAGTAGAGATCCCGCGTCTAGGTTTAGGGGTTTATCAGACACCAATTGGAGAAACAACTTTGCGGGCAGTTAAGTATGCATTGAAAATTGGTTATAGACATATTGATACAGCTTGGCTATATGGGAATGAAGGGGATGTCGGTAGGGCAGTTCTAGAGAGTGGTATACCAAGAGATGAGGTCTTCATTACCACGAAGCTTTGGAATAATGATCAAGGATATGACTCTACTCTTATGGCATGTGAAAGAAGTTTAAGACGCTTAGGACTGTCGCATGTTGACCTCTACTTGATCCATTGGCCAGTTGATGGAATGGGCAAAGACACTTGGAAAGCTATGATTCAATTATTGAGGGCTGGGAAGGCCAAGGCTATCGGAGTAAGTAATTACGATATTTTCCAAGTGAAGGAGATATCACAAAATTTTGATGTTTCGCCTTCGGTCAACCAAGTTGAATTTCATCCATTCCTGTATCAAGAGGGGCTGTTACGATTCTGCAATGATAACAGTATTCAGCTCGAGGCTTATAGTCCGTTAACTAGAGGTAGTAAGCTAAATCATCCGGTCCTAAGAAAATTAGAAAAGAAATATAGTAAAGCATCTGCTCAAATTTTAATTCGATGGAACCTACAACACGAACTTGTTGTAATCCCAAAATCCATACATGAAAACCGAATTAAAGAAAATAGTCAAGTATTTGACTTCCAGCTTGAAGAGGAGGACATGAAGCTGCTCAACTCTCTTAACGAGAATTTTCACACAGTCTTCCTGTAATATGGTAACATATTATAGTCACGCTTGTACAGTCTTAACGAGCATTTTTGCCTGTTGTTTTACCCTCAATCAAGTCTATCGCTTGGTTGACCATGCTCCTCGATTAACCGTCATTAAATCATGAAGAATTTCCATAAGCCACACAATTACAACAAGTCCGATAAATTAGTCATCCTAATTTTACCAAGCATGGCAAGTCAATAGGAAGTCAACCGGGATGAGGGCCAAAATATCTGTTTGACTATCTGGTGAAAAAGTAAAAACAAGATGGAAACAGAACCTGGAAGTTTTCCTTTTACCTGACCGAGGATGCTATTCAAGTGATAGTGAAATAGAAATTGCTTTGATGGCCTGGCTATGCACAAAAGAAGATTCCGGTAGCAATGGAGCCTGGTCAGATGTGCATAGTAACATGACCCAACATAGATTTCGCAACAAAGTTAATTAGGCGACTGAAGAATATTTTCAAATGAAAGATAGAACCAACTTTTAACTACAAAGAGACAGTTCTTCACTTAAATCGATTTAGGTATGAAGCACATTGATGCAGTACGAAGGCCTCAGTATCAGATTTGCTTTCTTATCTAACAATAGACAATGGTTTTGGAAGAAACTTTGCTGACCTATAAATACAACTATCTTCACTATGACTGTAACTCATGAAATATAGAAGTAAATCTGATATGATTGGACTTATTCTGGAAGCAGCAAACGGAGGGGCAACTAAAACTAAAATAATGTACAGTGCTTTTCTCTCATTCGAGCAACTAAAACAATACCTGGCTTATTTACTGGAGCGAGGGTTGATTGAACACGAAGAAATAACACAGAGGTTCCGGACAACTGAAAAGGGTATGCGTGTCCTCAAACTTCAGAACCAAATTAATGAAGAGTTCGTACCTGTCATGACAGAAGGTAGAGTTCGAACAGACAAAATTTCAAACTGGTAAAATACAGATAACTCTACTTCTACTTTTTAATCCATTTTAGCGCAAGTAGCGATAAGATTGCTAGCCACTAGTAAAATAAAGATAACTGATACAAAAAATCAGGTATTTTATACATCAGTGCTTTATTAGTTACGGTCTCAATATCGATTACCCTGTTCCTTATTTTTGCACAAGCACCCATAGAACAAAGAGATGTGTTTGTCGACGGTATACTATTGGTTACTCTATTTTCAAGCGTAATAGCATCGCTAATTACGGTTTTAAAAGTCGGAATAAGATCAAATCAGGCAAAATATTACCTATCGTTACTTATCGCCACTGCTCTATGGTTTTGTGCAGAGTCAATTTGGGCTTATTCGTTCCACGTCTTAAAGATTGAAATTCCTTATCCATCCTTCGCAGATTTCTTTTGGCTATTAGGATTTGTATTCTTAAGTTATCATTACTTTCACTCCTTCAGGGTATGGAAAAAAGCCAAGGTAGTGAAACTATACTCTGTCCTAGTGTCCGTAACCTTTCCAGTGTACTGATAGGGTATCTGATATGGATTTCACTTCAAAGTATTAATGATGAGGAATTTGATTTAGGGACTACGATCGTCAGCAACCTATACCTGGTAGGGAACGATGTATTACTTGTTCCTGCGATCGTAATTATGTGGAGTTTAACTAGGACTGATATATTTTTACTACACAGAATTTTGTTATGCCTCTTCATAATTATCAATATGTTGGGAGATGTTGGATGGGTGTACCACCAGGTGCTAGTACCCGAGGATGAATTTGCTCAGCAAGAATGGGTTTGGAATTTAATGTATACAATTTCATATCTCGTGTTGATAACAGGCCTTATTTGGTACAACAAAATTTCGGAAATGATGAATAAGAATATTCAAAATACAGTGGAAAAACAGTATCCATACCTCCAATCATTATGGAACAAGACGGAAAATGATTTAAAAAATAATGACTCCCATGATGAAAACAGTATTATTCAAAATTTTAACGATACTAATCAAATCAATAAGACAATCATGGACACCTTGAAGAATGCACATAAAGAAATAGTATTCTTAATTTCAACCAAGGAAGTGTTTCTTAGAATTAAGAATGAGATATATGATCTTATACCAGTAATAGGGGAACTCAACATCAATACTAGAATTCTAATCCCAGAGTCTGATGAATTACAAGACTTTGCTAATGAATTAAATAAATATCCTACAATAAACTTTCAACGCCTTTACAGATCCATAGATAACAATTCAGTGCTTTTTATTATAGATACATCGTCCCTATTAGATCTTGAATTTAAGAAAGATGCTCATAGTTCAACTGGTGCCAACGAGATCTTACTTTACACTAATAATGAAGAACAAGTTCATTTGTTTTCGGCATTGTTTGAAAATTATTGGATGTTGCCATTAATTCATGAAAGTATCCCCAATCGATAGATGGAAGAGCAATATTTGTTAATCCGCTTCCTCTGGATGTCTATATTGAAGCAACTAACGCCTTAAATCGAAATTACTTATTCAGGTATTCATTTATAATAAGCGCTGACGAATTTACAATGATCCCTCACTACTTCTCCCTTCTGTGATCTACCCGTTATATCTCGCAGTCGAACTTACTTGAAATATCATCTCAAATGGCCATCATTCTGCGGCATAGCCTTTTACGCTCATCCCATTTGAGTACGAAATAAGTTAGGAAATATTATTAATAAGAAATGATGTATAATTGTTATATAAGAATGAGAAGTCAACTGCTCTCAATTTACTTTATGACAGCCGTTATTTTATTCGCTGCAAACCTCCAGGCCGCTCACGGTCAAGATGCAATAGACGGTTGGCAGACATATGTAGACCCTGCGGGTAGATTCACTGTTTTCTATCCCCTAGATTTGCAAGCACAGGGGAAGGAAAATTTTTTAAGCAGTATTGACTTAACACTTGGAAACTCGAGTTATCCAAGAGAGTTTAAGATTACAATTACTTACAATGATGACGACTCATCATTGCTTCAATACGCGGAGGGTCTGGAATTATCGCCACAAAATTATTTATTAGGCCTAGAAAACCAATTAAAACAATCTTATCAGGTTTATGATTTAGTTTCCGACACCTCCAATTCGGACGAGTTATATGGGTTTCCGACAGTAAGTAACACGGTAGATTTCACAAACCATAACGGGGAGTCAGGTCGGACCATCAACATTCTTGCCATAATAAATGGTAAAGGCTCTTTTATGTTCTCATATTCAAATACGGTTGAAGCATTTTATGAATATCTTCCGACAGTCAAACAAATTATGAAATCCTTAGTGATTCTGAAATAACCTTATCGCGGACCTGGAACAAGATTAGAATTCAAACCTAGTTAATTAGCGCTATTTCATAATCGTCAATTTCATTTTTGAAGTATTCTCAGAACATTGCGGGCAAATATCGATTACTCCTAGAGGCTTCAAGCAGGTACAGCACCAATGACAATCATCACATACAACGAAAAGTCTATCACAAATACTTTGAGTGGACATCATTCATTACCCTCACTATAGCCTTCACAAGTTACCATATCGAGTTCTCTTGGACAGCCGACAGCCATAGGACAACAACTACGGAGTCATATCGAGGGATCCTCACGTTACCGGTCATTGCATATAAACCCAACGATGACAAAACCATAGGATAACAAAAAAAAGGTGTAGGGTTGCATGCTGTCAACACTAATCGGTATGGCAATATGATATTGCTAATCTAAATTGTTCTTGACTGGAGTAATAGCCTAGACGTTGAAACCCGATTATCTTCTGCATACATGATGACATATCGTCCATGGTTAGACCTTCCGGTGTAGTCATAATTGGGATCAACAATGTAAATAATAACGCTACTCCAAAGAAGAGAGAAGTGACTCCAATTATTGCTCTATAATTATCACTTGAAGTTGATTTGGTTAACTTTAGTTCAGATTTTGTTCTTGCAACTGGAGGCTTGTGATAAAGGCTAATTGTACTCACTTCACTTAATCACCACCTAAAGGGACCATTAGGCTACGCTTTACTGTCATCAGTTTCCTGTTTACAATTGTTAGTACTCCATAAGTAGGGACAAATCCCACTGCAATCCATCCGATCATTTCCAACAATTCCATAATATCCTAATCACAGCGGCGAAGTATAAGATCTAGTATGATACTGATCTTAGTAATATCATCAGGTTATGATTAATGGATGGTGAAAAATACTAATAAGCAAAGTCTTAGTTCGTCAATCCCTCCGGTCTTAGTCTAAATAAAAAGGAGATATTTTGTAATATCGCTAGGGATAAAAATACCTTCATAAAGTCACATACGGGGCAACATTGTAACTGAGACAGTCAAAATATATCTATTAATACATCATTTTAATGACGTAATATGACATCGATAAAAATATTTGAAAATAGAGACAGGCAATTCCTAGAAGAGGATGTTAACAAATTCTTAGAAGGTTATGGGAACTATATAACAAGTGTGAACCTAAGCACCTTTATTCAGAACCAATTACCGACTTATCTAGCATTAGTTACTACACAAGAAAAGATGTCCTCAGTAAACGTGGAAGCTGCTAATAATAAATAAACTATCTGTAATTAAAAATAAGTCGAAAGTAGCGATAGTTTTCCTTAAGTAGTTCACCATTTTGCTATTTCTAATAGACTTTGTAATAGGCTGGAGAACCGAATCTTACGAACTGAAAAAGACTCTTAAGATATGGGATGAAACCATGGAGCTTTTTAAAAATAAGGCCTTCTTTCCCTGGTTGCTTGCCGTCGCAATACATTGTCTGTCCACATATCACTAGTGACATTCACCTACGGTCTATGTTCTAATGGTTTGAATCGCATAACCCTGACATATAACGTAAGGAACCTAGTTACGCTAGTCTTTAATATTGTCAGACATATCTATGGTCAATGACAGACAGAATGAAAAATCTAAGAACAACAATAATTCTATTCACTGCATTGATTATCACAGCAGGAGCAATAACGGGGGCTATGACAGCAGTTGTAAACGCAGCACCGTATGGCAAGAAATGGCAAGACTATCAAGGATGGACTTTCGGGCCTATCTCCAGCATACAGAATGACCAGGATGGAAAGCCCGCATGGATTGTCTCCGGACATTGGGCAACCAATGTTATTAACAAGACTAAAGAGAGTTTCAATCAGACTAATCCTGCCAAGTTTGATGTATGGATTAATATGGTCATGCTAAACGGTTCCGCCATGCACAAACACCGAATTTCTAACTTCTCTCTAACAGATGTTACTACTCAAGACACAACTTCGACATACAAGGGGACAGTAACTGTTACAATGAAAGATGGGCCAGTTGCAGACGTCCCAGTAGAAATAAAAGTTATGGATAATCATGCCATATCCATATCGCTAGATGGGGCAAAAACAAATAATCACTTTGGTGATACACCCATTTACGGTACGATTATGACTAAGCAAGATATGGCTAGCATGATGGGAATGAAGTCAAGAGAAGGAAACATGACGAAATCGGGAAAGGCTAATTATACTACGTCGTGGTAATCTTCATTACCACAAGTAGATATAGCTGGCATCCAAATTTATTTTTTATTTTTGGTCATATCGAATTGACCTGAAAAATTTAGTAAACAAAAGAAATAATAGCAAAAGTAATTATGAAAAATGAATTTAACATGTGGCGAATACCCAGAAAGATGATAGGACTTGGAGTGCATGAGCAGAGTTAAGACTTGCTGGTGAAATAGTTTACCTTAACCGGGCCACTAAACTGCACTAATAAGTTGTTTCATTGACAGTTTATGTTTAATTATTGAATTCTAATCTTATTGCTATTGATAACCGCTCACATGAATACTCATAAGTTTAACGAGCTTCGCAAAAACGGTCACTGAAGTTGTTGAGATGAAAATCAATCAGAATAAGATGATTTGGAGGTAGTAATAGCTTACAGTATTTTCTTACATAAGAATGGATACACAATAGGGAACAAATGATGATCATCTATAAATATTCAATAACTATGTATGCAACTATACGTATGAAGTATAGAAGCAGGTCGGATATAATCGGGCTGATCCTCGAAGCGGCAAATGGTGGGGCAACCAAAACTAATATCATGTATAAGGCCTTTTTGACATTCACACAAATGAGAGAATACCTAGCATTGTTAATGGAAAAAGAATTAATAGAATATGAAGAAGGAACTCAAAGATATAGGACAACAGAAAAAGGTATAAGGTTATTACAAATGTGTAACCAGATCAACGAAGAACTCGTAATTCTTGACAAGACAAGAAAGTTGTCAATCTAAAAAACAAAAAGTGGAGATCTATTTGTTCTTATTGTGAAATGCTCATTACTAGATTGAGTGATTTCACATTCCAATTCTAATTCCGTCTCCTATAGAATAATTTTTGCGAGCTGAATTTAGAGGCTATTACAAAGCTATGGATTTCCGATAATATTACTAGTAGTTCTTATTAGAGACGAAGTAAACTTGCAACTAATTGAAAATCAATCTTGCTGATAAGTTGTTTTGCATCAATCATTCCTATAAGACAAGACTTTCTATAGAATCATTCCTTGAAGAAAATGGTGATTGCTTAGAAGGCATTTTGAGCTGCGAGAACTGTGGTTCTAAATTTCCAATTATCGCAGGTGTTGGCATCATCGTAGAAGATTTTAGTACATATGCAGCTAACAGAGTACAAGTCTTTGGTAACTGGATCGTTGAAACAAAATCAGCTGAATTAAGTGCATTTCTAAGGGAGAAAGGAAAGACAATACACAAGTCTGAAAATAATATCAACCGATATGATGATTCAGAATGGTTCAGACCCTTTACATGGACTCATTATGAATATTCGCTGGATGATAGAATGCTTTCAATGCTAAGATGGAAAATTAGACCCGATGAAATCTACAGGAAGGTGGCTAATTTGATTGAGAACAGTATGACTCAAGTCGGATTGGACTTGGGTTGTTCAGTTGGTTCGGCAGCCCTTTTAATGGCAAAGAAACTGTCATTCGTATTTGGAATCGATCTTTCTTTCTCTTTCATATCTGAAGCAAGGAGGCGTATGAAAGAGATGGGGGTGCAAAATGTGGAATTCATTGTTTGCGATTCAACCAAAATGCCTTTTGGTCAAAAATACTTCGATGTTGTAGCGGGCCTAAATCTAATCGGAAGACTAGATTTGGAGAATACCATTCAATCAGTAAATAATTTGATCAAGCCTGAGGGGAAACTTTTCATGGCTGATCCGTACGATGTAGATGGTAATAATAATAATTTTGCTCAAAGATCACGATCAAAAATCAATGGTGCCGAACTACGAAGTCTTCTAGAAAAATCAGGGTACAGCATAATGGCTAGGACTAAAAAAAGTGAATCTTTCATTCCATGGATAGTTAAAATAAATCAAAGGTGCTACCTGTTTTATTTTATCGACTTCATTGAAGCGAGAAGAAAGAAAGGAATATGATGTCATGATGAAATATGCTTTGCGAAATTATATGCTGAGAATTAGATACATATCATCGAAATTAGAGCATTTTATGAATAGGTAACATGCACAGTCATCGAGCCTAAAAACTCATATGATTCCAGTTACTGATATTTTGATTATGGTATTTGTTCCCAAGGATGAGTATTGAGACGATGTCGTATTAAGATCCCAATACTATCAAAACATTGAATTCATAGATCTCAAAAGTAGTAGTAGATCGGACTCAAATCAGAGTAATACCATGAGATTCGACAACTACTAATTTACATTGAATTCTTTCTAAAGTACATCTTAAAATCCTGAATGACAAAGGAGCCATGGTGACGAATTGCCGCATCTCAAATCAAGTAAATTAAGTAAACTTGTGAACTAGTTCCTTTCAATATGTATTTATTATCTCTAAAGATAGCAAAAATTCATTGAGTGTCTTTGGGAGAGAATTTATTCTAGTTATAATAGTTCTGGTTTCATCTGTCACGTTGTTGCAGATAGGATATTTTGTGGCCGCTAGCGCTCAGCAAGAAGAAACGGAAACTCATTTCTCTGACAACGATGGCACGCCAGATCTTCTTGACCCTAACTTTTCCGTAGAACAGGTCGTAAGTGGTTTGGACCTCCCTACAACGATGGCATTTCTTGGTCCAGACGACATCTTAGTTCTTGAAAAGGACAAGGGAACAGTACGGAGGGTAACCAATGGTGAGCTTCAGAGTGCACCTCTTCTAGATTTCACAGTAGGAACACAAAGTGAGCGTGCTATGGGGGGGATCGCCATAAGCCATCGCGACTCAAAGACATACGTATTCCTATACTTGACTGAGCTCGATAAAAGATATTCTGACGGGGACGATCTTAGGCAAAATGTTGATCCTTTAGGTAATCGCCTGTACCGGTACGAGTTCGTCGATGGAAAGCTCATAAATCCTCTTCTTTTATTGGATCTTCCAGCACTCCCTGGACCTAGACACAATGGAGGGGCAATCATAATAGGGCCAGATGACAATCTCTACATCCCTGTAGGAGATGTTGATGGATCGTATCAAGGCGAGAACTATGAAACCCAAGCTCAGAATTATCCAAATGGAGTAGCTGTCGATGGAAGAAGTGGCATTCTCAGGATTACTCAAGACGGACAGCCAGTGGGAGAGCATGGCATCTTAGGAGACGAAATTCCACTAAATTTGTATTATGCGTATGGGATCAGAAATAGCTTTGGCATCGATTTTGATCCTGTCACTGGTAATTTATGGGAAACAGAGAACGGGCCTGGAAATAGCGATGAAATAAATCTAGTTTTACCAGGATTTAATAGCGGGTGGAGAGAAACTATGGGTTTAGCTCAAAGTGATGATGACTTTGACCTATCAAATATGGTTAATTTTGATGGAAAAGGCAAATATAGGGATCCTGAGCTAGTGTGGATAAATACTGCTGGACCCACAGGCATCAAATTCCTCTCCTCAGACATTTATGGTTCCCAGTACAAGAACGATCTTTTCGTAGGTGACGTACACAACGGAAGGCTCTATCACTTTAAATTAAATGAAGATAGAACCCACCTAATTCTAGAGGGTGCTTTGGCAAGTAAGGTAATAAGATCGCCCAGGGCCGAAGGGCTTGATCAGATATTGTTGGGTGAAGGCTTTGGCGGAATAACAGACCTTGAATTAGGACCAGATGGATATTTGTACATAGTCTCAATTGGGCAAGGTAAAATATTCCGACTTATTCCATCATGAGTGTTGCCTTGAATATCTTGATATTGAGTAAACACTTGCAATCTAGTAGTAATATTATGTTCGCCAAATTATGTAACAAGTTGCCATTATTAACCATACTATGCCTATCTACAATCGCTTTAATCGCTTGTAATCCTCAAACTGAAACTGCTTTTTCTGCAAGTGCTTCTCCAGAAGGAACTATCACAAATTCATCTGAGGTAGACAAATTTGGTATCCAAAAGATTTATCCTACAAAACAGGGGGGGAGAGAATGGTTTTTAAACATGGACAATCCTTTACTTGATAACAATTTTGCGATTACCTTTGATGAGAATATTACCAGACAAGATGAGGGCTCCTGGAATATATCAGGCAGAGCGGTCAGATTGAATGTAAACACGCCACCTAATTTGCCGCAATGGAAGAATGTTGAGATAACAGGTTATGCAAAAATTAATGAAGTGCTTTCTGACACTAACTCAACCGTGAAGGATGAGGACCTCAGTTGGTATGCTAGAGGTGGAAGACATAATACAAAGGTACCATGCGAAGCTACTGCATATATTGGAGGAATATATGTAGATGGATCAGTTGGCTGGAAAAAAGAAATTTGGTTTATAGGCGGCTACACAGACGAAAAGGGAGCAGATAAGGTGACAACTCCACTTATTGGTCGATGGATAGGATGGAAGGTCATAATGTACAATATTAATAATAATACAGCAGTAAAGTTGGAGTCTTACATAGATAACACAAATACGAATTTTTGGATAAAAGTATCAGACTTGGTTGATGATGGAGGATGGTATTCTAAATCTAATGACTCTGAGTTTTTCAGTGCTGGGTGTGACAGAGACAAAGATTTCGTGGTAACTAACGGAGGTCCGGTAGTTACTTTCAGATCAGACAACTTGACATGGGAATTCAAGGACCTCAGTATTAGAGAGATAGATCCCGGTACTAATAGAAAACAGGCTGGCAGTTGAGAATTAGTTTACATTACACTACAGAGATGATCCAAACTTGAACTTAGGAGACATTCGAAATAATGGATAGTAAAGATAGAGATTTCTTGGATTTCTCTTCTATACTGGCCTTGCCACAATATTCAACTGCATTTACCTTTAGTTAGGATTAGTAATGCAAATAAATTAGTAGCTATAGGATGCTTCTATTTCTGGCAAAATGTTAAACTTGAGAATCATTTACATCCTTATGGCTTGTATCCTGACAACTCAATGGTTGAACGTGGATCAACAGCTGAATTCCATTTCACTGTTTAGTCTTGCGTATGGACACTTCATCGGGTTACCAGTCATTGAAACTAAGACTGTTGGTAATTATAAAATAGTATTTCAACCATATCCGTCAGTTCCCTTACTGGGAGATAATGGCACTCAGTTAAATTTTAGCATCCTCGACAAGGACAATCAAAATATTAATATTATCTTTTCTTCTCTAGTTATTAAGCAAAAAGAAACAGGAGATATTGTCAAGGTCTTTCCATTCAGAGTATATGAATTTAGTGACATGACTTTCCCTTACACTTTTGTGAATACTGGCAACTATGTTTTGAGTTTGCAGTCCAAGATAAATGGTGATCCCGTATATGCTGAGAAACCATTAGTTGTAGATTTTGATCTGTCAATAGAAGATGGCACAAAAGGCATGCCATTTAATGAACTGGTCCTATATTATATAACCCCAGGGATCATAATAATAACCGCAATTGCAGTATATTTAAGAAGAAAAAATAAGATCTAAAATCAAGGCTCTTGAATTGTGCCTGATAAAAGTTTATTTTTCAACGGATATTTCCTATTCTTAACCTTGTTGATGATGAAAGATGTTGAGCAGCATGTTCCCTCCCGATATGATTATGTAGATCAATATGAAAATGAACATTAAAAAACAATTATAAGCTGATCGAAGATATTAGAAATATCAAGCTCAATTTCTCTACAATTAGGGAATTATCTGCGAAGATAGAAACGGGTGAGCTTTCTCCATTTAAATTGCTTGAGAGTTGTATAAGACAAATTGAGAGTCATAATTCTGAATTAAACACCTTTATTACCGTATTATTCGAGCAGGCACTCAACGAAGCAGAAAACGCTGAAAGACGAATAAAAAAAGGGGCCTGGCTAGGTCCCCTTGATGGAATACCATTCTCAGTCAAAGATATGATTAAAATAAAAGGCGTGAAATGCACTGCCGGTTCGATTTTATTCAAGAATTACATTGCTAAAAGAAATGCCATTTGTATAAGTAGACTGAAAAAAGCTGGAGCAATAGTTATAGGAACAACAAACTTGAATGAATTCGCTTCTGGCATAACTGGAATAAATCCTCACTACGGATCTTCGAAGAATCCGTGGAACAAAGATCACATTTCCGGAGGCTCAAGCAGTGGCTCTTGCGTCTCAGTTTCTACCGGCATGGTATCTTTTTCATTAGGAACAGATACAGGTGGCTCAATTCGAGTTCCATCAGCGTTTTGTGGAACAGTCGGTTTAAAACCTACTTACGATTTAGTTTCCAGGGATGGCGTAATTAATCTTGCTCCATCATTAGATCACGTTGGCTGTATAACTAGAAGCATATGTGATGCTGCGATAGTATTAGAGGCTCTGATTGATAAACCGCCTTATACCCGCAAAAACGAGGCAGCAAATCTACTTGACTACATTTGTGACAAAAATGTGAGTAGAAAGGATAAATTAATTGTAGGCATACCCGACGATTATTTTTTTGAAAATATTGATTTAGAATTGATGAAACATTTTGATTATTTCATAAAGACTATTGAGTCAGCAGTAAGCAATATCAAATTCATTTCTATTAAAGGGACTAATCTAATTCCATCTACTTGGACGACTATTCGATTAGCAGAAGCTGCTGAGCAACTTAAGAGATGGATAATGACCAAATCAGCAGAATATTCTGTCGAAGTTAGAAACATGATCAAAAAAGGCCTTGAGATTTCTGCCGTTGACTATATCCATGCGTATAATTTAAAGAACCAGCTAACAAATAATTTCCTTGAGGCTCTAAAAGCCACAGATGTTCTTGTTCTACCATCTACAAGCATCCCAGCACCCAAGTTCAAAAGTTTAATCAATGATGAAGAAAACTCAAGTATTAGAAATTCACTACTCAGGAACAGTATTCCATCCAACATTAGTGGCTTGCCAGCGGTCAATGTTCCTGTAGGTCTTGATAGATTTGGAATACCAGTCGGAGTTCAAATAGTTGGTAGACCCTTTGAGGAAGTAAACATTCTTTCTCTAGGATATGAATTCGAACAAAAATGCAACTTCGTGACCAGATTCATACCTCCTGTTTGAAGAGATCATAGTACTCTAAACGTTATGATAAATTAGGTCAATTCATTCACTAGCTCTGGTTTTTGCTTACTGATCATTTTTGACATGCCATTCATATAGTGGCGAGCGAAAGTAGTAATTGGTTGAGACGAGTACCATATACATCCTAGAACCTTGCAATCATGACAGGTTTGGGCGATCTCCCATTCGGGAGCGTTCCAGATAGTTTCTACACTTTGTTCCAACAAATTATAGATATTCTCTGGTTTGTTAAATTTCCAGCATGGAACCATTACTGTTCCATTGGCATTAATAAAAATGCTTTTCCAAACTCCACATTCATCATAAATGCCTCTACCATGCGTAATAATCTGCTCAAAATATTGTGGAGGGATCATAATTTCAGGAGTAGAGTGCCTCTTCGAATAATCCAGGATACTCTCACAAACCTTTACGATGGTATTTCTATCAGGAAGCAGAGAATAGGGAACATCTGATCGATCTTCTACAAAGGTAAATGATACTGCATTAGATCCCATATCCTTAGCTTTTTGAAAGTAGCTCTGATCGATAAATTCATCTGTATTGAATTTGGTTATTACACTGTTAAAATAATGAGGGAGTTTATAGTCAGTCAATACTCGAAGATTGTCTATCACTCTTTGAAATACCTTGCCTGAAACTCCCCGTACCTTGCAATATGATTCTTCATAAACAGAGTCTATGCTACATGTAATAAACTGGATGTATTTTTTCAACTCAAGCAGATCTATCTTATGTAACAGCGAGCAATTAGTAATAACAGTTATTGGCATTTTGATCTTGTACAAATGTCTCACAAGATCCATAAAATCTGGTCGACTAGTAGGCTCTCCTCCCTCTATTATAGACCAAATACAATACTCTGAGACCTTATTGAACAAGTACTTCCATTGATCAGTTGTCAGATCATTATCCCTTACAAGTTTCATTTGGCCATCTTTGTTAGCGTCTCCAAATGGGCACATAGGACAATAGAAGTTACAATAGTGCGTTAAACTAAATACTGCAATCAACGGCCGCCTCCTACCAACGATTCTATTGGCAGACCATTTGCTCAGAAGTTTTATCGTACGAATAGAGTCAACTACCACTTCAACTGAATCTACACTCAAGTATATTAAAGGAATTATGCCTGTATTTTAGAAGAATATTTAGAAAAATATCAGTATTAGGAATAACCAAACGTTTACTGTGTGAGTGATTCCAACAATCTTTTGATACAAAACCCTTACTATCCACTTTTTTGTGCATTCTGAAATTCTATAGCGGTCAAGCAATATCACTAGTGATAAAGATTCTACCTGACTACTTTAAGCAGTCACTCAATTTAACAGCCAAACTCCTTTGCCCAGGTTTTGTTTGCAAATTCGCTCTCGATACAATGTTTAGTCAGAATATCCACAAATCCACTCTTGAGGAGTTGCTCGGCTAAATTGCTTGAATTGTTATTAGTCTCATTATAATGGTCATAGTAGTTACAATGAACTTCGCCAATCATTCTACCGTAACTCCCCTCTCTCTGTCCATCATCCTGGTCAACTAAAACAGGATTTCCAATAGGGCATAACAATTCCACAAGTCTTTTAGCTTCAGTATAGTGTTCTTGCCCGATTTCTGGAGCATTTACGAGACTTAGTCTTATCCTAATTCCGTTTACATCAAGAGTATCCCCATCTACTACTTTAGTTACATTCCCCCTAAAACAAGCAGCAGTTCCGTTACATTCTGATTGGACGCCTGAAGAGATTGTAATTTCAATTATCGCCATGTACAAGGTCAAAGTCAAAATAATCATGCAAAGACTCAATCCTAGTTGCAATAGTTGATTTACAGTGTGTCAGGAATATTTTTAGATTATTGTTGTATCGATAGCAAAAGTACCATAACGTACTATTGAATCGATATAGGAACTATTTTCAATCCCAAAAAATAATCGATAAGAGATCTTAAATATACAAATGTGCCATAACTACATATGCTAAAGATTTTAAATGCCAGTCCTGGATTTGGAACAGCCCTCAATGAACAAGAAGTAAAGGAATTCTTATCGAATAAAGTTCTAAACGTACATCTTGGGACAGTAGATGAGAACGGACATGCAAACATTCATCCTGCTTGGTACTATTATGACCCTCTGAACAACAAGATTTACGTTGAAACTGGAAAAGAATCCAAGAAAACAGACAATCTAAAAAAAAATGATATAATTTACTTTTGTATCGATGAGCAGAACCCCCCGTATAAAGGAGTACGTGGAAAAGGAACTGTGGAAATATCTGAAGATATCAACTTTAATGTTCCTATCGCAGAGAAAATACATCTTAGATATCTAAAGAGCCTAGAAAATCCAATATCTCGATCACTTATGGATGCATTAAAGAAAGGCCAGTCAGTTATGCTAGAAATTAGCCCAAAGTATTACTCCACTTGGGACTACAGTAAAGTGTAATTGCAGAAGTAATATAATCGATCATGTGCGTAAAGCTACAAATATTCCGACATCATCCATCTTTGAATTGACCAGAATAGGAATTCTCAATATGTCAGGGCTCTTGTAATTCACCTCTACAATGTATGGTGCCACCTTAATAGATCTATTCAATGAGGGTGGACTTTGAACTCCAAGTTCCGTAGGAGAAATCAGTTGAGGAATTCCCAATTGACTCACTAGAGTCGATAACTTATCAATATTATAAAAGGTGTGATTTATTCTATTGAATTCAATTGGATTAAGATAGAGCATGGCACAGACATCTAACTGCATTGTTGCCCCGGGAAATATTTCAATTCGGACTCTTCCAGACGTAACAGACCAAGGTAGTCTTTCTTGGATATTGTCTGCAACTATAAACCCTTCACAATATTCCGCAGCAATTCTACCAGCATTTTTTACATTGATACTATTCAAAATGTAAGGGAGCTTGTAGCCGATACCTTCTGGATGATTAACCCCTGAATTGATGTCTTCAACAAAGCAATGAATTAAGCTTGGACTGATTGCAATTTCAGGATTCAAAGTAAGCTTTGGTTTGTTCGATTTTTTCCCAGTCAATTGCATGACTTTAGAGCCAATATTAACTACATGCCCAGTTGCAGAAGAAAAGGCAGCTGAAAGACCGTTAAACATACATTAGCAAACGATAAGGATCAATTTTATCTTAACTCTAGATTAATTTATTGAGACCAAAGTATGGTGGTGTAATTTCACAAAATCACGTTGATCTAGTTCCAATTGATGGAATTTACAAACTTTGGAGTGTATTACAGCTTGTGTTAAAAATTTATATCTTAAGCAATTATATGATAACCAGTCGATTCTACTTTGCAAAAGGAAGCCCAAAAGAATGAACATAAGACACCAAAAAAACGATCTCGGAGCAAAAAAGAGGCAGGACGTCAATATTCTGGCAAGACCACGATACCTGAAATTGCACCTTCTATTTCATCCACATCATCCTCACCAATTTTGACTTCCAACAAGCAAACAACTGCAAAAGAATCTCAAAATATACACTGGGATCCGGATTTTTCCATGAACAAAGCATTTGAATCGACCAAAGAAAACGAGGTAATGACGGCTGCTACTTCTGCAAGGAGTGAAATTCTAAATTACACAGAGACAATCCCACGTTATCAAGAGAAATATATCGAATCCGCCCAAAAAATTGCTGATAACTATATAGAAATCAATAAAGAGATTATCACTTTCTTCACGTCGGGGTGGTGGAATCCTTACTGGGAAAATCCATATCAACAATGGACTAATCAGTTGATATCGCCTCAAGGAATAATAAATGCCTACACAAACATTGTAACCACTTTTGTGGGCAATACGATTAGGATATTATACTTAGTTAATGAGTCTATGTTGATAAATATGAATTATTTTAAAGCAGCCCTAGCGCAAACTAGGGAAAGGTCCAATGACTTAGCCAGTGCATGCATGAATATAACAAAAATCCTAGAGAGCAAGTCACCTGATATGATTCCATCAGATGAATAACTTAGTCGTTACTAGGAACTTTGTGATGTTCTACTTTGAAAGAACAATCTATTTTTACTATATCTGTATGTATGGAAAAACTAACTATATTACCCATACATTACTCCGTCGCTAATCTTTTCAGGTTTTTCTCCTTCTTGATGCTGTCCTAATCCTTGCTGTTGTTCTGCATATGATTGCATGATCTTTTCCATCCTACTCTTCAAACTTACACCTTGTTTCCTAAGTTGTTGAGTGTCTATTTTCAATAGTTCACTATTTGTAATTTTGCTTAATTCTTCTATTAGCAGGGCGGCCCCCTCTGGATCAGGTATGCCTCTTGGAGCCGGAATAAGCAATGCCTTTGAGGCAATACCATTTGACAAGCATGAAGATAAGATTCCTCCAGCCATTCCACCTATGAAGGCAGTTGACATATAATAGCCATCATAGTCATTATCGTGAGCTGTATTTTTCTCTATACTAGTCATGTCATCAATAAGGTTGGCTGCATCGGCCTTTGTACCATCACTCGACAACATTATCGGAGTTCTTTTTGCGTCAGGTAATCCATCTGTTGGAATACCATCCATGACTATAACCTCCTTTACAACTTTGTCTACCGCCCATTTCATAACGGTGTCTAAAACTGAATGCATACCATGAATCATAATAGGTGCCTCACAAACAAGGATGCACACATCACCTTCTTGGTTTGAATATAACCGAAACGGGTGCCTTAGTTTTCCCTGGGCATAGATGACACCAGGTACAATGAATTCAGAATCTACACAAGCTATTTGACTCATGTTGAGTTTATTAATCATATAACTTGTACTTATTGAGCCAATTAATCCGGCTCCTGGAAAACCTGCGATTAGAATAGGAGATCGTAGTTTTTTATTTGCTTGAACAACTGTTGCTACTGCACGAATACTAGTTTTTCCACCTTCGATACCCTCATCAATATCAGTATGAGCTTTCTTACTTCTTCTTGAGACTCTGGAGAATCCTGTTCCACTTCCTATTGGCAATATGGTATTATACAGGCCGTAAACAACATAAAGATTGTTATTCTTCACCTGAAAATATTGTTGCGAAACCCAAACATTGTCATGCGATCATAATTCTGCGATAATTTAATTCAATTTACTAAAGCTATATTCAAAAAAGATACGCTCTTGTTTCTGGACAGTCTAATAAGTTATTTCCCAGTGCAAAAATATTGCAACGAAATAACAACATGCTATTCAATCTCCTGCCCAATTAGTCCCATCTAGCTTGGCAAATTTGAGGTAGACAACATCTTTTTTTATATTTTCTAATTTCGCAAATTGCAATTTTGCTTCCACAAAAACTGTTTTTGTCATTGTAGACCCTGTAAAATCACATTCCCTAAGGTCTGCCCACATAAAATTGGTTCTCATCAAATTTGCGTCCACAAATGAAGATTTTTTCAATTCACCGTACATCATCAATGCATCAGTTAAGTTGGCTCCATGAAAGTTACACGAAGTCATCTCTGCTTGAACGAGATTAATGTTTGACAAATTACTTCCGCTGAAATTAGTCTCAACACATCGTACTCCATTAAGCGCAGCTCCAGATATATCTCTATTTGAAAAATCCATTTTACTTATATCGGGCCTAACAGTAAGATTGGAAAATCTCCATTCATTAAAATCGCTAATCTTTGATTGCAACAACAATTCTATCCATTCTGTCTTTTCAGACAATGACATCCTTTCAAATGAAAGAATCAAGTAGTTATATCAATTTTCGCCCAATAAAGCAATACACCCCTGAGAGAAGAGCTAGAATTGTAGCAAATCCTATTTGGAATAGATTATTAAAGACCCAAAAAATAAAGCAAGTACCTCATTGCTTGAATACCTGATGACACTTAATATATTAAGTAGATAGTATAAGAAACATTATTCCATGACTGAACGAAAGAATCGAAATCGAACACCGAGGATAATGATTGTGGACGATGAAGCAGATATTCTATCAGTCATTAAGAGAGGATTGGAAGCTAAAAAAGAACTGGAGGTTGAGATTTTTTCAAGTGCTGAAGCAGCATTGAAATATTTTGAGGCCCACCCACAAAATTACTATGACTTGATTATCACTGATATTAGAATGCCAAACATGAATGGTTTTGAATTGTATAGGAGAATCAGGGAGCTTGATCCATCTGTAAGAATTGCCTTTATTACAGCATTTGAAATTAACAAAGAAGAATTCAGCAAAGTAATTCCATCAGTAGAAGTTACTGATTTCATCAGCAAGCCCGTAAGCATCGCGATACTCAGAGAAAAAATAAGGGTTATGTTACCAGACCGTTCTGTCAATGCTGAAGCAATGTAACTAATCGTTGTTAAAGTAGAATTATTACTTGATATCAAGATTTCAAAATCTTATTCATAATTTAACTCGCACTTTCACAAGGTAATTTATAAACGAAAAAGGTGATCGCACTTAGAATACATTAATCTTCTTCATCTATTACGAGACATTCAAACGGAATAAAATGAGTGATATATTCAGAGAAACCATTGTACTATCAACTCTGTCGTAGTTCAAATATATTTTGATGATCATTTGCAAATGGTATATGAACGGAAAAATCTTGTTGATCTGTTTTGTATTTGCAATTGCAGGAATCATGATTACCTCGATAATCTATTCTACGGCTGCAAATGCCAAGAGCAAATCTGTAATTACTTCCAAAATGTGCGTCAACGGAGAGTGTGAAGTAAGGACTTCAGATTCAAATTCAAGCTCACTAAGCATCTCGGACGCAGGAGAAGGAAGCGGAAGTGCTCCTGACACGAAAGCTGAAGTAAAGAAAGAGTTTTCAGAACCATTTTTTGGTGATAGATTTGGAGACACATGGGAAAATCTTATGGCAGAGCACAATATCTCAGCCTCGATCTCTCCATAAGATAGATATTAGAAATACATAACTATAACTATAATTTCATTTCTTATTTTATTTCATTTCTCTAAGAAAGTTTTCGTGACTAATCTGGGCCTACAATAGGTAGCGCCTTTTTGGGAGGAAGATTGAATTCATTTTTATCCTGTTCTTCCTGCGTAACTTTTTCGAATTCGATAGTAAGCTCTATGGGTCCATTAAATTTCAGACTAATTTCATTGGCAAGCTGAGATATTTCCTTTGGATCTGAAAACTCTTTTGAACCTTGGAGAAATACTCTATTTTGCTTGTAGAATATCCTTCCACCATAACGCGACTGCAGAAATTCAGACAGGTTCTCGACGGTTTCTTGTGGAACTTCATTGTGGTAAAAACAAATTCCATGTACTGGTTCCTTGTCAAAGGGAGCTCCATATTTGAACCAAAAAATACCAAAATGTTGGTATTCGCCTTGCATACATTTAATTTCCCAATGATTTGCCTTGTCTTGTGGGTATGTAGCCTCCAAAACCTCATTTATTTTCAAACGCCAATACCTAATACGCAATGTGCAAGGTAAAAAGAACGGATAATAATAATGTGGCGAACAGCTGGGAGAGAAAGATAAAATAATCAAATAAAATCAAATTATCAAATGACACAGAATCCATACGTAGGTTCGCCTCTTAGAGTAAAGCTATTGACAGAAATGGAAAAGCAGTTTAATTTAAAGAATGTTGCTTTCTTCGAAACCATGTTGGAACACAAAGACAATGTCATTAGGACTCGCTCAGTGTGCATCTTAGCCAACATTGCAGGTGAAAATGCCGTAAACTCGATAGCTAGTGTGTTAAAAAAAGATACAGATGCTTTAGTACGACACGAGGCTGCCTTCTCCTTGGGACAGCTGGGATTCACCAGTGCCTTAAAGCCACTATTGGAGGCTATTGAGACCGATCCAAGTTTATTTGTTCGACATGAAGCGGCCATAGCAATAGGTGTTATTGGCTCTGAAGAGGGTAGAATAGGCCTAATAAGCGCACTGAATGATCCCGATGAAGAAGTGAGAGAATCAGCTAAAATAGCCTTGGCGAATTTAGATTATATAGCCTCTGCAAATGGTAATACAGTATTTAGCAAGTTGACGGGTGGTTAGTGGGCTAATTCCTTCAAAAAAGACTAATAATGAAGTACTTGGAAGTATTGGTCAACACTGTAGTTTTTGTAAAGTATAGCAAATCTATTTTATAGGCTTGCATTTATCACCAGCTGTGTCATCTAAGAAGACAAAGGAAAAGAACGATCTGAAAAATAGGATTCTAGTCAATGAAGTGAAAGATTATCAAGCAAGTTCTAACTCCGTTACTTCAATATTAGATGAAATGTCCAATTCAGGAGGTTTCGAATCTAAGAATCTTTCTAGAGGGGTAGATATATTGCGGAAAATGGGAAAAGATATTCAGTGCACTAAATTTCTTTCGTTTGTAGGTTCGATAATTTCCACTGGTGCACGTGGCATAATTCGTGACATGTTAAAGAATAAGATGTTTGACTGTGTTATTACAACGTGTGGCGCTCTCGACCACGATATTGCAAAATGCGGCTCAAGATACTATTCTGGAGACTTGAGAATGGATGACCTCACTCTGCTCAAAAAAAACATACATCGCTTAGGCAATGTATTGGTCCCGCAGGATAGTTATGGTCCTAGAATTGAAGAGAAGGTTCAATCATGTCTGAAGACCATTTATTACGAGAAGGGAATTAAAGATATTTCAACATACGAACTTAACAAGCATATTGGAAGTACACTTGATGAGTCGTCTTTCCTTTTCTGGGCTAATAAAAATAACATTCCTGTGATTGTACCAGGGATCGTGGATGGTGCTGTAGGCAGTCAGATCTGGTTTTTTCATCAACAACACAAAGATTTTAGTTTGAATATTCTATCTGATGAAACGAAAATTTCTGATCTAGTTTATGACGCAAAAAGAAGTGGTGCATTCATGGTGGGTGGAGGAATCTCCAAACATCACACTTTATGGTGGAACCAATTCAGGGGAGGACTCGAATATGCTGTATACATAACAACATCATCAGAATGGGACGGTAGTTTAAGCGGAGCATTGGTGGCTGAGGCAATTTCATGGGGCAAAGTTAAAGATATTGCTCTCCAAACTACCATCCATGGCGAGGCGACTATTCTCTTACCCTTTATCTATTCTGCCCTAAGAAGCAATAAAAAGTAGGATTGGGGCGAGAAATGCATCTTCCACATTAAGATAAGGACTCCTTCTTTTCTTATTCAATTAGTCGCGTTACCAAAATCATCCCTATTCAATATTGAAATGGATTTTATGCGAGCAGCATTAGGATCTTGTGGTTGATCATTTTGGATCGTTGGTAAATTAGCAATTTTATCAACTACGTCCATCCCGTTAGTTACCCGTCCAAAAACTGTGTACTGCCCATCCAAAAATTTAGAATCATTTAGGACAATGAAAAATTGGGAACTTGCACTATTCGGGTCGCTTGATCTAGCCATTGATACGATTCCTCGCTCGTGAGGAATGTCACTAAATTCTGCTGCAACTTGGTTCTCTGTTCCACCGCTGCCCCAAAATTCTCTAGGTTTGCCGTTCGGTTTTGTATTGTTATCTCCTCCCTGTATAACAAAACCATCAACGATTCTGTGAAATATTGTATCATTGTAGAATCCTGTTCTAGCAAGTTGCTCGAAATTGGCAACATGATTGGGGGCAGCGTATGGGAAGAACTCTACCGTTATTGGACCTTGTGCTGTATCTATCAATGCAATCTCTTTAGAAGCCGTAGTATTTCCTTGTCTTACTGGATTACCAGTCTGCGACATTGAGCTTGTAGAATTGCCTAGTTCAACCTTTTCATTGTACGGATCGGATATAGGCTTTGGAACATAATTAGGGTTTACTTGATAAACCAATACTCCGAAAAATAGCCCAGGTTCATTACTGTTAAAGCTATCCGATGCATAAACCAGTTTCAAAGGTTGATCTTCGCCTCCATTCGGAGGATATTTGATATCTTTAGAATACAAGGCGACCGTCCCCGGCTGATACTGTTGTGCCAGATTAGTTAAGCCACCATTGCTGAACGACGCATAGGACTGAGGGGTGAATGGGATCAAGCTACCCAGTAGCGTCTGGTTCCAGAAGAACGGGGTTGGTGTAAATCCATCCTGTTCCAAATATCTATTCTCATCAAACCCGCCAATCCTGATAAACCATTGTTTCTTGCTCTCGTCACCGCCGCTACCTAGTACATAGAATTCTGTACCATTAATTCCGCTGAATCTCTGACCAACAACATAAATCAAAATATAATCTGCTTTTAGATCTTTAGCAATCTTCAAACCATTCTCAGTCTGGTCCATAAACATTTTAGCAATAGTTGCAATACGGGTTTGGTTAATAGTCGCATTATCTGCAAGGCTTGTACGGTTTCCCAGTGTTGTTATCCAGTACCCATAATCCCACCAGGATGCTACAACTGAATCACTTGTAGTATTAGTGGAAATCCATTTCAACGTATTAATCCAATCATTTGTAGTTAGCCTATAACCTGTGCCACCATTGGCTATCGAGGGAGGTATGTCAGCTGAACTTATCCAGTTTGAATTTGGGGGAATTATTATTCCACTATTATCTAAGACTGGAAGGGCAAGCAAGACGATAATAGCAATTACGTACACTATTCTAATCGATGTAGGTATTTGAGTCGTGCCTTCTCGTTGTAGTTTCTTTTTCGTTTTTTGAGGAATAGTAGTAGCCTTTACTGCTCTATATGCAAGAATGCTTCGAGTCACTTCATACAAACCAATACCGGCCAGAATTATGATTCCAATCGATGCGAACACCAATAATCTAGCAAAGGTTGCACTTACGTAGACTCCTGTTATCCCTATAAGCAGTGCAAAAATGGATGTATCATTTCTGTGTCTGATCGCCATCCATGCTCCAAATCCTGCGAACATCAACAGTACAGAATAATCAGTAATGTAATCTACAAGTGTAGGAGTAAAGTGTTCTGCAACTGATTCAACCAAAGGATTTTGTGAAGATAGGAAAGGGTTTATTGCGTTCAAGTATCTAAATGAGGAACTTTGATAAGCGCCAACCGACAAAATTCCTACACCAGTAGCTATGAACGCGCCTAGCCAAATGAGATTATTTCGCGTAAATTTCCTTTCATTCATAAATTTCCTTATTGTAAAAGAAACAATTAGGAAAATTGTACCGCCTATCATGGCTATCCCCGGTAAACCCGCTACAAATGACATTCCTGGTCTAGGAAATGAACCTGCAACTAGAAGTGTTGCTACGGTAAAAGCTATGGCCACAATCATTGGGATGGCTAAATCCTTTCTGAAAAACGTTACTGCTATGAAGAATAATGAAATAGGGATGCTAAAATATTGAATCCCACCCCATGAAGCATTTGCCAAGCCCAAGATGAGTCCACCTGCCACTGCCATCGCGACTGCAGCGCTAGGCCTATGATTTTTTATCGCTAAGATAAAAAGATAAAGTGCCAATAGACCAAGAAAGAGACCTAACGGTTCTGACTTGAACCAACCCAAATTGCCTCGTTGAATTATAGCTGGAGAAAGTGCAAAAAGCAAAGCCGAAAACATACCAGCAGTAGTTCCACTGAGCGTTCTCACCAAACCAAACACCACAACGGTCGTTAGAGAGCCAAGTATGACTGGCAAAAGAATGGTAAAATCTAACAGTGGAATATTCCCTCCAAATGCTTTGTATAGATAGGCGGCTGTTACATGTAGACCTGATTGAGAAGTTTTTGGAACATTACGCCCTTCCGGGAACCAGGACATAGTGTCATGCCATTTAAAATAGGACTCTAGTCCATTATCGACAATGTACTTCGTGGCGCGATAGTCAAAATATGGATCGAATTCGTTGAGATAGAAACCATACTTCAATGGATAAGATCGTAGGATGAATGCAGTGGTAAATGCAATACATATTACACCGACAACTAGCAGGTGTCGCGTCTGAAAATGCCTGTTTCCTATCTTAAACAGGGTAGAAGTTCCACTTAGCATGAAGCTCATTCTTTTTACCTATTTTTTAACGTATGGCGAACACCCACGAGTACCAGGCAAACATCAATTCAAAACAGGTTTCAAATATCATATTCAGCTGATTATTGAGTGAAATCAGCCGAATCTAAAAATAAGACAAATCAAAATATCCCACTATCTCGTGATCAACTTGAATAAAAAAAATTTTCTAAAAAATGGAACGAAAGAAGGGGGGATTATACGATCCTAACCAAAGCACCTAACGAAAGGCGCTTTACTTCTTAGACTTTCCCTTCTTTGCAGACTTAGACGCTTTCTTCTTTGCCGCCATTTTCAATTATATAAAAAAGATATCGTATATAAGTTTTAGTTTTGCAGACATTGCCGACTCACTATTCTTGATCTAAAATTTTTGTTGGGCATACTGTAACCATTTCCGAGAATCGTACTGCATCGTCTGTTGTCCCGACAATAGAATTGTAATGCATTGGGATTGCTATCTTTGGTCTTATTATATTATTTACAGCACTTGCTGCTTCCTCTGCAGTCATAACGTACGTTCCTGATACAGGAGTTAAGGCGATATCCGGAGTGATATTTTCCATTTCTGGAATTACATCCGTATCCCCAGTGTGGTAAATGCGAATACCGTTTGTTGTAATTATGAATCCAACCTTTCCGTCTTTTTTGGGATGAAATTCCTTGTTTGTATTATACGCGGCAATCGCTTCGATTGCAATATTTTGGAATTTCATTTTTTCTCCTGGACTAACACCTGTGATTTCTTTAACACCAAGGGCCTTGAGCTGGTCAACACACTCTTTTGCTGCAAAGATCACAGTATTTTGGTTAACAATCTTTCGCAAATCATCTAATGAAAGATGATCAAAGTGGTTGTGGCTAATCAAAATTAGATTTGCATCCTGCTTATTGATATACTGTTTACTTAGTTTGAATGGATCAATGTAGATAATCTTGTCGCCAGTATTGATTTGAAAACCGGCATGTGCAGTCCACCTCAGATTAAGTCCTCGATATTCGAACATAACTATAAAATAGTTCCCAACTGGATTTAAATCTAAGGTCTATAGTGATTTGCTACAATCATTCTGTCGTTAGTAAATGTAATTACAAGAACATCATTGGCAATCAATCTGCTTAACAGTACTCGGTCTACAGTAGCGACAGCACACTTATTTCTTGTAGCATATTCAATAAGCAAATCATCGACATTACAGTCGAGATCCCCTATGCTTCTAACTTCGAAGTTTAAATTGGCAATTGTTATTGCGGTTTCTGCCATCTTTGACCTCTTCGGACCAACCCTATTTTTCATTGCTTCAAGTTCAATTATTACATTGGATGGAACGACAAATCGCAAGGGCCCTACTTCATATTCTACCTTATCTTGGCAAGTAGTGGGCCTAGAAACCAAATTAATAAGAAAACTACTGTCACACAGTACGTCCATTTTTCATCGCAAGTTAACAACTAACTGAACGGATAGGGAATATAAATCTGTAAATAGTTGGTATATTTGCCCCATTTGGAAACTATGTTTGTAGGATGTAAACTTTGGTCAGAGTCCAAAAGCTTCAATATTAACCATGTCAATAAGAAAATAGTTGAAAAGGATTTCCACAGAAATCAGAATTAAAGCAAAACCGGAAAAGGTTTGGGAAATTCTTACTCGATTTGCGGACTATGAACTGTGGAATCCATTCATCACTAAGATTTTCGGAGAGGCTACTCTTGGTAACAAGATTGAAGTACATGTGAGGACAATGAAAGGAAAGGATCGTATCTACCATCCCAAAATTACTAGATTAGAGGTCAATAAGGAATTGAGATGGCAGGGAAAGGCTTTCTTGCCTAAGGTATTCGAAGGCGAAAGAATTTTCCAGATCGCTAATGTTCAGTCGGAAATAGAAGATATATCATTTATTCATACAGAAATTTTCAGTGGAATAGGAGCCAGCTTTTTAAGCAATAAGTTGAACCAGGATCTCCAGCAAGGATTTCATTCGATGAATATGGCACTAAAAAGTAGAGCTGAGTCAGGACAGCATTAAATATATAGGCTGCACCTGGGCCTTATTTGCAGCTAAAGGTCTACTCGCAACCAGGGTTTGATTTCTGTAATAAATCTAAGATGCGGCAGATTCAGATTCAGATGGTTCTTCTGAAAGAGCTGCCAGTATTCTGGCATTCACATCATCAAGGTCTACATTTTGATTCAGGTAAACGATGAAGTTGCTTGACGTGATAATTCCCAATGTCTTTTTTTCATCAACCACCACAAGATGCCGTACTTTGTTCTGCATCATTATGTTAGCAGCAGTCTCCACCGATGAATTTGGATCGATTGTTACTATGGGTGATGACATTATGTGACGAATTACATATTGACTGCTGTTTCCGTCCTGAGCGCATACCTCCCTGACAAGGTCCCTTTCTGTGACGATCCCAACAGCCTGCTCATTATTATCTACGACCACCAATGAACTTACATTTTTACTCTTCATTTTCTTGGCCGCCGACTGCGCTTTATCTTCCACTCCAATGGTCTCTATCTTGGTAGTCATAACGTCACTAACGCTTTTCACCATGCCGTTAAATTATATTAGTCTGGTTTTTATAAGTTATTACTAGGATTGCTCCTTTGTTATCATGACATTATAATTATGCTGAAGATCAATTTGGTCTAAATCATATCATTATGGGTAATTTCTCACCCTAAGAATAAATTAAAGCATCAATTATTCAGTTTGAACATATCGCAGACCTAAAAAATCATCAAATGTATGGATAGCTCAATTAATAAACTTCTCAATTTCTAATTTATGAAGTTTCTTGCGGGTATGCCTCATTTTTGTTAACAATTGTTTCGAAAACCTCGTAATTTTGTTAGCCGCTGAATATAAGTATGAGAATTGACCACGGGCTGTAAAAGTATATGATGAGAGTGGATCGAAAGTAAACAGGCCAGAGTTATCAATATACTAATTTACAGCGAATTTTGTAGGTACGACTTAACACTACTACTTGACTTTTTTTCCTAGCAAAATAAACATAATTGAAATTAATCTGATTTCATTATTACAATTGAACAATGTTTTTCACCCCAGTTCATTAAATATCAAAATTGGTTTTGACATACAATGAACTCCAATATAGATCATTTGCATCTAAAGAAAGGGGTAAAAGAGGCAATTAAAAATGTGGGCAGGAATCTCGGCAAAATACCAGATATCAAAGGAACAGAGTCAAAACTTGACGACTCCAAGCCAAACATAGCAGGAATAGTTTGGGAGAATAGAAAGAATTTGAATCCGAATGAGAACTCTGAACAGAACTTGGACACTTCCACACTTAACTCAATTGAAGTGCAAGGTAAGGATGTAGCGTTAGACAATAAATGTGAATTTGAAATCAATACTCTTGAAAGAACCACAATATTTAGTAATAAAGTTTCTATGTGGATATCATAGTAATAATAAGAAACAAGAAAAAGAACAACCGGAAGCTTTAAAGAAACCATCCAAAATGTAATATAGCCATGAGAATAAGTCTAAATATCTTCAAAAAGAATGCAAGTACTAGTAATATTGTAAAATGCAAGGAATGCGCTATGACATTTCAGGATAAAGAAAGATTGTCAATCCATTCCAGAAAGGCACATACAGGAAGGGAAAAACCTGACGCTCATCACTAGTTCATTTTTCCTGTAATTTCTAATTTTCCATTTTGGTAACATTCCTAAACTCAGTTCCCAATATTTAATAGTACACGTTTGACAGAAACATAATTTGGGCATTCTTCTTGTAAATTGCTAATCCTAGGCTAGAAATATTGTATAATCCTGAAATATGAAACATCATTAGCAGAGAATCGAAATGGGTATATAATCGTCTTTTCTTAGTACTGAAAAAATGAAGGTACTGGTTGCCGATGATGATGTTACGAGCATTTCCATCTTTAAACAAATATTGAGTGGGAGAGGCCACGATGTTGTTTTGGCTTCAAGTGGCAAACATTGCCTTACTCTGTACCAACAATGTATGAAAAAACTCCACTCTGATCCGAGTGATCCAATCCCTATCCAGCCTTTTGACGCAGTTATGATTGACTTTCAAATATCAGAACCTAGTGCACCCGAAATTGCAAAGGAAATACTAACGATTAGTCCTCACCAAAGGATAATATTTATTTCTTCGTTAATCAATGAAAGCGTGCTAGAATCAATTAGAAAATTGGATGTTCCTCTTGCCGTTTTGCAAAAACCACTCTCAAATAAAGCTCTTATTGATACGGTTGAGGGCTCAGATATCTACAATGAATTGAAGAAATACAAATTTGATGTTGACCTTTTCAAGAAAGCCGGATGGAGCCACGAATTACTTAAAAAAATAGTTGACGCTCTTGAAAACAACCCCTAAGATGGTAAATGAGATTAATGTGCTCACCTATTTGCATAAGAAGTTGTTGATGTAAAGGTTTCCACTTTCGTATAGGTAAACATATTTAGTAACTTTAATCATTCCTATACAAATAATTCGAGATGTTTTTAGAATGAATATCTGCAAGCCGCAGAGGTTCTGGAAACCATTCCATATTCTTTGTGAATTTTCTTACGATGGCTATTGCAGTAACAAGACTGATATAATAACCGACGCTCACAAAAATATCTTTACCGTATTGCCTACGTATTCTATATCCCAATACATTGCTATCATATTCTACAAATCCTGTATCCATAATTGTTCCTATATGCAGCTTTTTTGCAACTCCTATAGTAGGCGTGGCTAACATGAAGCCAACGTAGCTGGCAAGTCCGCACTTTCTAGGGTGCAACACACCATGTCCATTTACAAACAAAACATCAAAAGGACGGTCGAGTTCTCTAACTGTATTGAGGATTGGAACAGATTCCCTTAACATGAATAAGCCTGGAATGTACGGAAACTTAACAGGAGTTTTCTTGTACACGGATTCTATTATTTCAAATTTGTGATTTAATATTAGGGCGGCTGAATAAGCAATATTTTTCTTATAACTTACATCAACACCACAAACACATCCACTGTTTTCAAAGATATGATCCTGATCTATTATTTTTTTAGCAATACTTTTCTGCATCTCCATGGCCCAATGATAGTTTGAATGATCTATTCCTATTCGACTAAATACGTGATAAGCCAATATTTTTGTTGCTTAAGACCATTTTTAGCTAAAAATATAGCAATTCAAAGTACGTTGTTCCTAATTCCACACCCTGTCTCATGACTGGTCTGTTTCAAAAAAGGGTGAACTCTGTAATAATTGAGAACCTATTCTACAACAGCCTGAGTCAATATTGAGAATTATATCTCAACTCTAGCGATAAGAAGAAATTGCAGGCCTTATTTCAACATGTCAATGGATAAAGAAGAAAATCAATCGCAAATAACATACTTCAGGTACAAGAATTTAGAGGATATGCTTAAGGTGATATTGTTTTCGACTCAGTCAGCACTTGGGCTGACACCAATGCTATATCATATACGATACAACAATAATGAGATACTCTTCATTGAAACAGGGGCACTGGGCGGTGCTGTGGTGCACTATATAATCGAAAGCGAAAAACCTGACAAGAAATTTGTCGAATTGAAGCAACTTACTGGTGAATATAAGTATGTAGAGAAGATAGGAAGTGATACTCATTGTATATACATACCGATTCTGGAATTAGAAGAATCGACCCTGATATTTCCTAAAACAGTTTAATAAATTCAAGTTTTGGATTTCTCATTAATCAGTTGCCAATCTAAGTATTAAAAGATATAACTCAATAGTATAGTCAACTCTTACGCCTAAGATTTAGGCAGGTAGGTTTGATGAATTAATATTCAGAAATTCGAAAATGAATTTATGGTCTAGTGGAAACAAAAATAGAATTACCGATTTTTTTAGAGCTCAGTTTGAATGGAGATATGATCAATGCATTTGCTGTAGGATGAAGCATTGTTTGTATGCATGATTTGTGGTTACTGTTGGGAATGTCATTGGAGATTAGAGGAAACTGCACTCCCAAAATTTTCACTACATCGCCAGTACTGAGAACCAGATCCCTGATCACTTTCGGTTCAACAAGAGCTATGCCCTTTCCAACAAATTTAGGACCTGTTTCAGCAACCCTCAAAGATACTTATGGTCTCTTACTGTTGTTACTATTATTGCGATCACTATTCATTTAATGTCATCCTGTGTGAAGAAAAAAGGAAAAAAATTAGTTAACTTTCTCAGTCGCCCTTATTCCACTCTTACTTCTCTGACCTTAGGTTTTGGGGCCTTTTTCAGATTTATTTTGAGTTCCAGTATACCATTTGTATAGCTGGCATTCGCAGAGTCAGCGTCCAGTTCAGTATTTATTGGAACTTCTGTGTGGTAACTTTTCTCACCCCTTTCTGCATGGATCGTTATCAATCCTTCTTCGAGTTCAACTTTCACATCTTGTTTTGCTATGCCAGGCATCTCTGCCGTTACAACAAGCACATTTTCTTTCTCATTCAAATTTGTGTCGACAAGTGGTTGGCGAACATTAGTTTGCTCTATAAATCCTTTAGAAGAGGGTCTTGCATTACCAAATTCCCTTATGTGCGGCTTTCCATCAGGCCCTACCGTGATCTGATAGCCATAATAATATGGGAATCTCTGTGAAAAATCTGGTGCACTTCCCGATTCTCTGACTGTCCTGAACATCCTAGTTAACATGTCTTCTGCTTCTGAAAATTCTTTGTCAATCTCGTCAAAAATTCTGTTGCTGAAACTCCACGGATCTTTCCACAATATCATATCACCTGACATTATGTAATGCCACTTACAATATATATTTTTTTCTTTTTACTAAACCTTTTTATGACCAAGGAGTGATATTTAATACAAGTGCGAATTATGTACGCCTCTCAGTTGCCGGTAACCCACGCCGTTAGAGAAGTGCTTACTTCAAACAGGCTATATTTTGAGGTGTTGCAGGCGGGTATCGCAAACTTTACTGCATTGGCAGAGAAAATAAAGCCAGAGGTAGAAAGGAAGGTAAATTCGAATGTTAATACAAACACAATAGTGGTAGCAATTAAAAGACTATCTGACAGTCTTCAAAATTATGCCGATAGAAAGAATCCATCTCCAGGTGTGGTACATGAGGTAAGGATGTCACTTACAGATAGCATCATTGGTATGGATTTCAGTCCCATAGAATCAGAAAGCATTTCCGAAATCGTCGATAGGGTCTTCGAAAAAAAGGACATTCCATTTAATCTCTTTCAGTCACCCAAGCAATTTAGATTATTTACTGAAAGCACAGATATTTACAATGAAATTGATCAAGATCTTGTAAGGCAGCTCAAGGGCAATAAGGAGAAAAAACTTTCAAAAATTACTATCAGTTTCAACACTGATCAACAGCAGAGTACTCTTAACAATTTAGTGTCAGAAATTTCAAAAGTATTGTACAATACCCATATGGAAATTCATTCTGCTTTCTTTACTCCTTCAGAGATTGTACTAATAATGAATGATAGCGATGCTATCAGGTTATACGATGCATTACACAATCAATTGTTGATTAAATAAAAGCTAATGAAGTTGCAAGTTAGTCAGTTTAACATGCATGAAAACATTATGAAGATTTTATTCCAACTATACAAACGAAACGATAAAAACACGATAATAGGTAGCATACAATTTAGTTAATATTTCAAACGGCCCTCGTTTCGTAATTCAGAAATTATTTTCATCAAAGTATCATAATCTATGTCTACCTCATTGAGGATTCTTGAATGGTCAACCACTTTGTGCTTTTTAATATATTTTTCTATCATCTGTCTTTTCCGTTGATATGCTCTATCTTGCTTCATTAAAGGTTACCATCTTTCTCTTCTCGTAAACTAATGCACCTTAATTGGTTACAGCTGTTTCGCTGTTTGTTCATTCGGTGATATGTATCGATATGGGTATCCCTCAATAATGAATACCTCAAGAATATGAACAAACTATTTCTCTATCTCAGTATTTATATTTACAAAATTCATTTGTTGTGGTGAGGCAATTTTTGCCGACTACAATCATCAAATCTATTCACCTGAAGCATTTCTCGGTACAGCAAAAAAAGGAAGGAAAGATCTTCATCCAGCCAAACGGTAGATGACTTCTACGGTTGCAGATACCTCTTGCTGTCCGGAAATTATTGGTGTAGAAGGCGCAGCCATGCCACCGCCATCTAAAGCCTCCGCCCTGAACAATGGTATTGGTGGTGGCGCGATTACTGGCTGTCCGACACTTATTGATTTTACCCCAATAACCTTTAACCCAGCAGCACTGGCAGCAATATCAGCTTTGGTTTTTGCGTTATCAATAGCGTCTTTCAATAGCGAGTTCTTTATTTCGTTCATTTTGCTTTCTGACAGACTAAAGTAAATGCTGTTTACATTATTGGCACCCGAGGTGACTGCCGTATCAATCCACTTGGACACATTTTCAATGTTGCCACTTTGAATTTGTATAGAATTGCTTACTGTAAATCCAATCAACCTTCCTTCGTTAGTGTCAGCAGAGTAATTGTAGTTTGGAGTTATGCTGAATGTGGAAGTGCTTGTTTCATTTTCTTGAACACCTGCAGCCTTCAACGCATTCAAGACCTTGTTCATTAGATCAGAATTAGAAGCCAAAGCTACTTGTGCAGTTGAATTTGTTGTTTCAACTCCCAATGAAACTGTAACCTTATCTGGTTTGGTCTGGTTTGAAGCTGAACCGGATACGAACAATGTACTGTTCATTGGATCTGTCTGGGCATTTGCAATGTTCATGATGCTATTACTGCTGCCAGTGAAGCTATGTTCAATGGTACTTAGTATTGCGATAGAAAAGATAGCGATTGTAGCAGCAGCAACTACAGAAACAATATTTGACTTGTTCTTCATTTTACTGAGATATTCCATGAAGTTCATTGTTTTCCAACAAGATAAGTATTTTGAAATAATGATCAGGAAATTGATCAAAAATGAAAATTGATACACAAAGGGTTAGTAACTCATATTTTGCCAGTAATGCCAAGAAACATTTGAGAATTTGTATTGATTGATGGCTGAACGATCACTTGCTGACTTAATTTTCTATTTCTATAGATATTATTCTGGTCTTATTTGCATCCCACAAAAAGGACAGAATACTAATCGGTTGCCCATGGGAATCCCTCTATCCTCATTTACAAAATAATATCCTTCTCCATCTTCACCTTTTTCTGAAGCCTCATCTATAGCGTCATTCTTATAATAGGCTATGAATCCTTGATCTTCCGAGGTCATTTGTGTTATAGTTTTGCAACAATTCAATGCTCTATTCCATATAACGACCATTTTTTTGTTAGAATTTTAACTTGCAATATAATGGTTTCTTTATTGGCATAGGCCAATACCGTCTAGTCATAGAAAGGATGAATCGACGTTTCCCAAATGAATTAAGAATTGAATTTTCCCATTGCTGCTTAAGGGGAGTCGATTATTATCTCACAATCACCAGATGCCGTATCGTTGTCAGATGTGTTAATGAATGCAGTGTCATTGCCATTACCACATGAAATTATGTCTGCAGCTAAATCTCTAATCGACAAGGAGCTATTCGCAAAACTAGCAACTAGAAGATCATTGCCTTCATCACCATTTACTAAATCACTCCCTGCACCACCTTGAACTGTATCATTTCCCGCGTTGCCATTCAGCAGGTCATCTGCTAAATCTCCTTGGATATAATCGTCGCCGCTACCGCCTTCTACAGTATCATTCGCCCCATTCCCAAATAGAGTATCATTACCATCTAGGCCGAAAATCTGGTCTGAACTCATTGTTCCGTAAAGAACGTTATTATGATCATTACCTTGTATGTTGGCTGCTATTGTGTAGTTGAAAGGAATGATTAAGTTAACTAGAATTAAAAGCAAGAATATTGACAGGCAAAAAAATAGTCTTGAACTACTCATTACAGTGATTGGCATAAGTAATATTTTAGGGCACAAAATTAAATATGAATTGTTGAGGAATATTATCAAAGTCAGTTATGCGTAAATCAAATCAACTTGCTTTAGTGAATATATTGCTGTCAGTATGCTTTAGACCTTTTGTCAGTTATGAGCATTTACTTGCTCTAAAACTCATACACAAAGGAAATAGTATGATTTACAAATCTTACCAATATTCACTTTCACTCGTTTGATAAGGATTTTGTTTTATGACTGAAACGTAGTTCATTACCCCCTCCCAGTCTTTAAAAATACCCTCCTTCGCGAATATCGAAGGAGCCCTAGTGGTAGCAAGTTCACCGCAGCAACTATCTCGGAACTTGCCGATATGATAATCAACGTATTCAATGCCATTATCTTTCAAAAAGTTAACAGCCTTTCTTGAATCTTGGCCATTATCAACCAAGAGAATTGGCTTCCGCTTCAATAATACTAGTATTAAAACAGTTTTATTTAAATCAATTTTGCAATCTCACAGGCACCAAAAGTTTTTAGTTAAAGATAATACGCAATTATATTATTGACTCCTGCCATTTCTGGTCTTAAATTTCCTTTTCGATTAAAGGACGATCAGTTTGAAGCGGTCTCAGCTTGGTTAAACAATAATTGCAAGGGCTCAGTTATTTTCAGTACAGGCACAGGAAAAACAGAGATCGCATTCGAATGCGCCAGAAGAATGGCCGCCAGTAAAATTCTCCCACGCAGACTTAATTCCATTGAAACCCACTCGCTAGAATTATCCTCCCTTGATGAATTCAGAATACTGTTTCTCGTTCCTAGGATAGTTCTCATCAATCAAAATGTAGAGAGGTTGTTGAAATATGGACTATCTCCCGAAAACATAGGTGTTTATTTTGGTGAGAGAAAGGAGATCAGAGAGATTACGGTATGTACATACCAAAGTGTCATTAACAATCTAGATCTAATAAGACATGCAAATTTGGTAATTCTTGATGAAATTCATCTGATCAGTCAAACTGCAATAGAATTTAGCAAAATTTTCTGGGCGATAAGTGAAGATCCTAGCAGGGGGATATTGGGATTAACCGCAACTATAGATGAAAAAGATCCGAAATACACTACCATTTTGACTCTTGCGCCCCCTGTAAAAAAATATATGATTCGTGAAGCGGTCTACGATGGGAGATTAGCTCGACCTGAAATAATACCAACGATGGTAAATTTCTCCCAAGATGAACAGAAAATATATGAATACACGAGTAGACAAATCCGCGAATTATCTCGCAAGTTAGGCCAGTCTGATCCCACATGGATTTCCATGATGCTGACAAAAGGGGGTTATAGATCTAAATTAGCAAAATTGTGGTTCGAAAATGTTAGGAAAAGAAAAGAATTGCTCAGTTGTGCAATAAATAAACTACTTGAGGTTGTTAAAATTGTAAAGTGTCATTCTCTCGAACCAATTATGATTTTCAGTGAGACTATAAGCTCTATCAAACAATTAGAAAAGATGCTTACCGCGAATGGGATACGATCTAGGGTTATTCATAACGGGGTTTCAATAAGTCAAAGGAGAGAAATCCTAGGCCAATGGGGAAAGGACTTTTTTCCTCTACTTTCAGTTCATACGTTAGAAATGGGATATGATGTTCCACATGTCCGTTTAGCGATCATAATAGCCAATAGTTCTAACATAAATCAGATTGCGCAGCGAATTGGTAGAGTGATAAGAAAGGCCATTGGGAAAGACGATGCATTGATCTATATTGTATATGTAAGGGATACCAAAGACAATAACATCCTAAAAATTGTAAAATCAACTATTAACCTGAAGGAGCCTATGACAAAAGCTAATTTGTCCCGTAAGAGAGGACAGAGAAAGCTTTCGGATTTTTATGCTTAGACGGTTGTCAGTACAATCGTTAACCAGAGTAGCAAATTTTAAATTGGTTGCTAGTTATTTTCCCCTTCCTCTTCTTCGTAGCAGTCGTACAATTTGTAATCTGCCAAGTTATTTTCCAAATGCTCTACTCTCAATACATTTCTGCGAATGCCTTTGTAGAATCATCAAAATTGTATGACTTCTGAAATCCTTCCAGTCTATGTTGTCATCATCAAATTCATTGTCATCTATGACATCGTACAGATCCTCCAAATCCTAGTATTACTTAAGGTCGTCTTCGTTATCAGCTGCCACAAGATTAAAACATTGCTACCATAAATAAGTAACTACAACCGAGTCAATCAAAAAATCGATGTCACAATTCTATTCTTTCACGAAGAATTATGCTTTTATAGGTTATGCATTAATCCTCTACGTGCAGCACTTTTCAGATATTTCAAAGATGAACTTTGAGAGGTCGATTGAGCAGAATAATTTCATTTCCAAAGTTGATGAAAGTTGCCGAAAAATAAGAGATACAGAAGAGCAGGCATATTTAGAAGAAAAACTCAATGACAAGCTAATTCCTGAATTTAATAAGATAGGAATGTTGGGATGTCCAATCTCTACAAGGTACGGAGGATTAGGTTATGACATTCTTACTTACATCATGGCGCTAGAGAGAATCGGAGAAGAAGGAAGTTCGATCCGCACATTCTTTTCAGCTCATACTTCAATTGGACAAATGGTCCTGCAATCATGGGCAAATGAAGAACAGAAAGAAAAATTCTTGCCAAAAACTACGACAGGAAAAAGCATTATGGGTTTCGCACTGACAGAACCAGATGCAGGAAGTGATCCTTCGTCGATGACTAGCTATTATGAAGACGAAGGAGATCATTATGTATTATCTGGCAAGAAGCATTGGATAGGCAATGGAACAATTGCTGATACTATGACTACTTATGCTCGCGATAAAGTTACAGGAAAAATATCAGCCTTTATAGTCGATATGAAATCACCTGGGATAGATACATCTGAGATGAAGAATAAAATTGGACTTTTAACTGTCAAAAACGCAGAAATCTATTTTCACAAATGTACCATCCCAAAAGAGAACATACTATCTTTACCAGGGCAAGGACTAAATATTGCATATAGTGCTTTAATCGATGGAAGGATCAGCGTTGCAGCTGGATCAATAGGTGTAATGGTTGACTGTCTTACGGAGAGCACAAATCACAGTAAAACCAGAAAGCAACATGGTTCAGTTCTGGGAAGGAAGCAGCTTATTCAAGATCATATTGCTAAAATTGCAATTGCTATAGAAAGTTCCAAATGGTTGACTTACAGAGCTGCTCATTCTAGGCAAAAATTGCATGAGTACGTTGAAACAACTAAGATCGAAAATTCGGATTGGCAGTCCAAACTGAACCGAACAAATACAGACTACTCGACGCTTAGAGCTCAAGCAGATAGACTGGCAGCGATCGCCAAATTTCATGCATCAAATGCTGCTTTTAATACTGCCAACCGCTCCATTCAGATTTTTGGTTCGTATGGATATCAAAAAAACTCTAGAGTTGCTAGACATTTTTTGGATTCCCGGGCCACTACGATATATGAGGGAGCTAATGAGGTATTAAAACTCAAGATCGCCGCAGATATACTAGGTCGCGATTTCAAATCTTACTAGGTTCCACTTTTATTGAATAAAACAAGCACATCTCATGACTTCAATTATATCACGACAGTCATAGTTATGTGATTTTCAACTATTAGTCTAACATCGATTACTCGTGTGTATAAATCTCGATTATTGCAGGAGCAGTTCGAAATTATTATGAAAAAAAATATTGTTGATATTTCCGTTAAGCTGCCTTTAGTATTGATTGCAATTCTTGCCGTGACAGTCAGTGGAACTAGCTCGTTACTATTCCATTACCTCTCAGGAAACATTGGAAATGGACTAGCTCAGTTCGCATATGCCGCCTCATCCGATTCAATTTTCGGAGATGTGCCTGCTACTACTGATTCAGATGACGCAGATTCAGATGACTCAAAACAAGGCGGAAGCAACAACATCAATAATAATAACGATGATGGTAGTGACAAGAAGCCATCAAAACAAGTGACGACATCATCTAGCTCCAATATCGCTCCACAAGCTAAGACTGGCTCCACCCTTAGTAGTGAAAATTATTCCAATTCATCTGCTGAAACTCTTTCAGGTACAAAAGATGTGTCGATAATAGGAATAAATCAAGATAATTCATTTGATCCAAATCCAATAGAGATCAAAGCTGGAGAGTCAGTTACCTGGACTAACAATGACAATGAAATTCATGACGTTACATCGGGTAACGAAGAAGAAGGAAATATGGGACATGAATTTTCATCTGGGGTACTATCTTCTGGAAAATCATTTAGCCATACTTTTGATAAAGCAGGAACATATCCATACTTCTGTTCATTTCATGAATCAATGACAGGAGAAGTAATCGTGAAATAGGCTCCAATGAATCAACAGGATCTCGTAATTAATCAAAGCATAATCCTATTGTCCATTTTGACTGTTATCATATTCACTTTTACACTCACGGAACGACCTGTAGATGGTTATCATGGAAAGGAGGTTTCTATTAGCTTAAAAGATGCGATCTTTGCACCAGTTTTAGGAACTACAAATTATCAAATCAAGGTTCTTGTTAACTATACTATCTCCGACCCTGCTCTCATTGGTCAGAAGCTCAATGCGGTTATGAAGGTGCATTCTGCAAACGGAACAATTCTCAAGACGACATCATTTCCGGCAGGATTCAATGTAACCAAGAATGGTACTCAACAACTGCTGACTAGTATTCCCATGTCAAAAATACAAAATATTACGACCGTAACTACATTTACTGATCTTAACAAGACTTTCGTAATGTCTAATCCTGTAAAGACTCTTCCTTTAATTCCACCTAATTAGTCTGATAGAGAATACAATCCTTTCACACTATAGTTGAACACAAAGAATATTGTGCCTAATTCGTAGCTAGAAAAATTCAGCCAAAAAAGGGAAGAGAGGATAGAAAAGATATAGAAGTAAGAAAACTGCAGAACTGACAATACTTTTGTTTTCCCGTCGTAACAAATTCTCCATTTTAGTATACAGCTCCAGAAAATCTACGCCTTTTTGTGTGATTCTATATAGTTTAGTTTGTGTATCGTAAAATAGTAATTCATTACCAATGGCAAGTCGTAGAAAGCGACTTACCTGTCTATAGGAAAGATATGAACTGAACATGATTCTAGTGAAACCCATTCCCTCTTTATCTTTGAGGAGATTTAAAATGGATGCAATTATTTCACTTTTATCTCGATGTCTCATCCCACGAATTGTTTTAATGAAAAGTCTCACAAGTAAGCAAACTGATCAATTCTTTCTAATTTATTACTAAAAATTATTCAATACTCAATACTAGCTTAATGCATTCAAGCCCAGGAAAATTTCTTTTCCTTTCAAAATTAAGATTTGAACGCATAGCTATAGCTTGGACTTACTACTTTACCCTTGTCCACAATGAGAAAATCCCGCTCAATCGGACGACCATTCATGAAACGACTAAGGCAATTTCTTATACCATCAGCATATCTTCTCTGAGCTTCAAGGGTTGTACCTGAATAATGTGGCACCATTGCATGATTAGGCATGTTTCGCCATGGATGATTTGCTGGTGCAGGTTGAGGATACCAAACGTCACCGGCATATCCTGCTAGATGACCATTTTCTAGTGCTTCTACAAGGGCCGTAGTATCCACAATTTTTCCCCTTGCACAATTTACCAAATAAGATCCCTTCTTCATACGGAAAAGCAGATCACGGTTAAACATGCCTTCAGTTTCAGGAGTTAATGGCGTAGTAATACTGATCACATCTGATTGTTCAATCAATTGGTCTAATGGAACATATCGTGCCCCG
Organism: Nitrososphaeraceae archaeon; assembly: GCA_044870745.1. Lineage (GTDB taxonomy): Archaea > Thermoproteota > Nitrososphaeria > Nitrososphaerales > Nitrososphaeraceae > TA-21. The sequence continues at coordinate 45,775 of JBIOZE010000074.1, forward strand.
AGAACAAATTCTTCTGCAGTACTTAGTCTAGGGAGGTTATAATACAGGATTTTAACGTCAAAGGGTTTCAGCCTTTCGCATACACGTTGTCCAATCCTGCCTGCACCCAAAATCCCAACAACTTTATCTTCTAAATCATGAGATCTGGCCGCGATTTCGGCGATATCCCATTTTCCTTCTAATACCTGCTTGTAGGCAGGCATATAATTTCTAACAAGCGCCAGAATATGCATTACAATTTGCTCTGCTACGCCCACAGCATTACTACCGGTAATCTCAGCTACCGTAATCCCACGTTCCGCGGCTGCCTGCAAATCGATATGATCTGATCCCACACCAGCAGTCAAGACAAGTTTCAGTTGCGGTGCTTTCGAAATTCTTTCTCGTGTTACATATGCTGGCCAGAAAGGTGTAGTAATTAAGACGTCAGTACTGGGTAGGTGCTTATCGAGCTCCTTCTCCTTATCAGTCAATACGACGAATTCATGCCCTTCTTCCTTCAGAAAATCTTTCAAACCAAGAGCATTCTCAGCAGAACCAAGCAAATTCGGATTGCTTCTAGCTATCTCCCCTCCTTGATAAAGTACGGCTACAACTTTCATGTCATGAAATTCTTTTTGAGTAGATTAGTTAAATCTTTCTGAGACTGTTAACTCGGTCCATTCATAACTGAAAGAAATTGAGAGATAGCCAATTTGCAAAATATCTTAATTCTTGTGGTACAACTGTATTAAGAATTTGTTAACAGGGATGCATCTAATATCCTCATTATTGTTATTACTATTCTTATTCTTGTGATTTACTAAATACATCAATCAAGACAGATAGCCCGTTGGTTACTTCCTCTTCGGTAATGATTAGTGGAGGCATTATTCTAATTGCTCTGTTACCAGATGGAAGAACCAAAAGTCCTTTCCTGAACAAGGCATTCACTATTTCATTTCTATGACTATTTTGGCCCAACTCTACTCCAATCATTAATCCAATTCCTCTGACATCAACAACTTCACCTTGACCAATTACCTCTGAAATGCCATTCAACAACTTTTCTCCCATCTTTTTAGCATTTTCAAGTAAGAGTTCAGTTTCTATTGTTTCAATTATTTTCATTCCTACTGCCATATCAATTCTGCTGCCAGCTCCCCAAGTACTGGAAAGTACACCATGATCTTTTGGATCGTAATTCCTGTCATATACTACAGCACCAACCTGCAACCCCTTTGCTACAGTCATCACATCCGGCTGAATTCCATAATTCTCATATGCCCACCAATTCCCAGTTCTACCCATACCAGATTGAACTTCATCTATAACTAGTGGAACACCATATTGTTTCGTCATTTTTCGTAAATTTGATACAAATTTCTTACTTCCGACATTCAAACCACCTTCTCCCTGTATCACTTCACTTATGACGAAAGCGACTTTGTATTGCTTTAACAAATTTTCTAGCGCATCAATTTCATCGTCATTATCTGCCGTACAGAATTTGATTCTCTTTACTTGCAATTCTGGAAAGTTTGCCTTTTGAACTTCCTTGCTGAATGTAAAGGTAAGTGCACCGAGAGTTCTGCCGTGAAAGGCATTGATACAGGACACTCCGGGAAGTGCACCCATCTTCTTATATGCTAGCTTTATTGCGTTCTCAACTGCCTCTGCGCCACTGTTTATGAAAAATGTCTTGGTATTTGGAGGGCAAATTGAGAGAAGCTTAAGAGCAAGTTGAGCGTGTTCTTCACAATAAAAATCTTGGCCCGCGATTTTGTGAGCTCCGTTTGTGGAATATTTCTTCAACATCTCTATGACGGCCGGATGAGAATATCCAAGTGGACAGGACCCAATATTCGAGGTAAAGTCTAGGAATTTGTTGCCATCAATGTCTTCTAGCATACATCCTTTGCCAGTCTTAATAACCAAGGGATAAGTGTAAGTAGAATTGTAAGAAGTGTTTGTTATTGAATTAATGACGCTTGTTGCTTTTATGCCAGGTATACTGTTCATGATACGTCGCATATTTTACTGAATCTTAGATATTAGAAGATTCTCATATTTCTCATGAGCATATCTCGCTCGGCATCAATGCGTCCTAATTGAATCCACATCTAGAATATATACTATTTAAGACCTCCTTTGTATAAGACAACTATTTATGGGATTTAAAAATGAAGACACCTTTCAAAAATACATAGATAATGGTAACGAATGGGTATTTCATAAAAAATATGAGCAAGCGCTCAGTTCCGCAAAATCAGAATTTGGCAATACTTACCCTTTGCTAATTGGTGGAAAAAGCGTAACAACCAACAAGAGCATTCGACACGTTTCTCCCATTGATCGGCAATTGGTACTGGGATATATTCAACAAGGCTCGCAGCGCGAAATTGGTCGCGCGAGTAGGGCGGCTGGGTTAGCATTTGATACTTGGGGTATTACTGATTACAAGTCCAGGATCAAAGTTATGAGAAAAATTGTGGACATAATGAGAAAACAAAAGTTTGAGTTAGCCGCGTGGTTGAGTTTTGAGAATGGAAAGAACAGGTATGAAGCTATAGCCGATGTCGACGAGGCGATAGATTTTATCAATTATTACATAGAAGAAATAATTTTTAATCGAGGATTCGTCTCACCAAGCAAAGCTTCAGCTGGAAATGAAAAAAATACAAGTGTGATGAAGCCATACGGTGTTTGGGCCATAATCGCTCCCTTCAATTTTCCAGCAGCGATCCTGGTAGGAATGACTATTGGAGCACTAATCACTGGTAACACAGTAATTATCAAACCAGCAAGTGACACGCCTATCGTAGGCTATAAAGTTGCGAGGATCTTGATAGACGCCGGGTTGCCTACAGGTGTCGTAAATTTTGTGACAGGCCCTGGCCAGGAAATTGGGAGACTACTAGTGGAAAATAAGGATATTGTGGGTATTGTGTTTACTGGTTCCAGAGAGGTTGGATATGAGTTAGTTAGAGCATCAAGTGAAGTAAAACCACGACCTGTCATCGCTGAACTTGGCGGAAAGAACGCCGCAATTATTACGCAGAGTGCGGATATTGATAAAGCGGTGGAAGGTGTTGTAAAGGCTGCCTTTTCTTATTCAGCACAAAAGTGCAGCGCATGTTCGAGAGTATATGTTCAAAAAAACATAAAACCGCAATTTATTTCAAAACTGATAAAAAAGACTAAAGAATTGGTCATAGGTAATCCAATAAATGCCGATACCAATGTCGGTCCACTGATTAACAAAAATTCATTAAAAAAATTTGAAAGATACTCCAAATTGGCAGCCAGAGATGGTCAAATACTAACTGGCGGCTCTCTTAAAAGGGATGGTAGCTTGAAACATGGATTCTATGCACAACCCACTATTGTAAACAAGTTACCAAAGAACCATGTGCTATTCAAAGATGAATTATTCGTTCCAATTCTTTGTGTATCTGAATATGATAAGTTTGCCGAGGCTTTATCTTTGTGTAATGCAACTGAATACGGATTAACAGCTGGTATATATTCTAAGAGAAAAAAGGAGATTGAAAAATTCCTGAAAGAGATTGAGGCTGGAGTGGTGTATGTGAATAGAAAGGCAGGTGCCACTACCGGGGCGATGGTTGGACGTCAATCCTTTGGCGGGTGGAAAGATTCTGGAACAACTGGAAAGGGAACGGGGGGGAGATACTACCTTACTCAATTTATGCGAGAGCAGAGCCAAACGATTGTCCGATAGCATTGCATAAATGTCACTTTGATGGTCAATTCATAAAATACTTTGCAGGTAGTCTACTAATATTTAAATTAGGTGCAATTTGTTTCATGATAGTTGATCAACTATTACTAGCAATAGTATCACTAATCTTTGCTTCATTTTTCCTTTTTCTAATTCTACTAGCATTTTATTATAGTACAAAATTCCTGGCTTGAATATATAGATCGAGTTTATAGAAAATACAAAGAAGCTGACTAATAGCTTGGCCAGAAACCCGATGACGGAGCATACAAGTCAAATACCGATAAAGACACGTGGTAGGGAGATACCACCTTATGCTATTTGCCCTACATGTAAAACAGTGCTAAAGAGCATAGAATCCATACGTAGGAGTGATGGAAACAAATTACAATTGATGATTTGTAATAAATGTCACCACAAATGGAAAGAGTTGTGGTCTCACAATGCCTGGAATAAATTCAAACATATTTAGTTACAGATATGAATTGCGTCAACCAATGTCTTTAAAATGATTCCGTACACTTGTGCACATGCAGTTGATAATACCTAAGAAGATTACCAATGTCAAATCATATATTCTAATTGACCATGTGCAATATTTAGATATGATTGGCTTGAGAAATATTCTTAATTGTTCATTTATTCATTCTTCATTTATTGGGTGACTTTATGAAAGTAAAGTGGTCTTTATCTGATATTTCCCTATTCTCGTAGAATGTAGCATTAAGAATTGTTCCGTTATTAGTTATATCCACATTGAGAAATCCATGTCGTAAGAATTGTTTTATTACATACGGTGCCTGGCTTGTAAAATTATAAAGGTCCTCTCCAGCTGTTCCTACGGTAATAAAAATTTGTCCCGCATGATCTTTGTCATATTCTTGGGTGTTTTTATCTGTGATTATGGGTTTGATTGGTGTATTTATGTTATATGAAAGTGGGTAAGTTCGTTGGTAATTGTGATTGTGGCCCTGCAGAACGATATCTACTCCATATTTTTCAAATATCGGATGGTAGATATCCTGTAATTGATCTACTCCCGGATGAGTTGTATTGGAAGAATATAGAGGTCTGAATGTGTCTACTATTATCCAATCAATTTGATCATTTTCATGAGCATTCTTCAGGTCATTAATTACAAATTGGTATTGCTCCGATCCGTTCGAGTAAGGGACTGCACCATTTTTTGCCGTAGCCATCACCAAAAAATGAGCATTTTGATAGTCAAATGAGTAATAAGGTTTAGTTAAATTAAAATGCTTCAAGTAGTTATTATATTTGGTAAGGTTTTTGTCAATATCATGCTCGCCAAATGCAATCTTGAGTCTTCCGTTTGTGTCTATTGGAGCAACTGTATTGTACCAACAATCTGTTCCCTTCTGGTAGGAAAGATCGCCAGTTACAATGACTAGTTCAGGATCCGTTGTCAACATATTGCTGACTGTTCTATTAGCTCTTTCGCTACAGCCAAAATCACCAGCAGAAGCGAAATTAAAATCAGGATATTGTATCTCGAAATTTCGGGTATTATTTGGAGAGACAGGAGCAACACTTGCATTTGCCGAATGATCTTGAGTGTATAAATTGTTAGTTAGAGAGGAACCTGCAGTTGGAAATAAGATAGTAAACAACACAATCAAATGCGCTTTAGTAAATCTTGCGAGAGTCAAAATTCAAATACAATTCACTTTTTCATGTTATATGACTGTTTCTTCTCGTGGTTGATTGAAGCAAGTTCGCTGCATGACGCGGCGTGATTTCTATGAGAAAGCACAAGAGGAATATTCCCGGGTCAACTTTATTCAACACCAATGGTGATATCTTCTAAATGCGCGAATACCGTGACGTGAATTGACCGAACAGCCTCCGGTAGAGAAGAAATCTTTCAAGAAGGAGTACGTTGCTTTCCTTATTGCATTCGGGGTAATAGGACTGGCAATTGCATTTGTGATAGGCCAAGCGGCATCCAAATTGGTAACTTCATTTGTTGATGATATTGTTGATCCAACTATAGGATTATTTTTACCTGAAGGAAGTCTTGAAAATTTGGCTGTAAACATTACCGGTATTCATGGAGCCCAATCTCAATTCAGATACGGTGATCTGATTTCAAACATCATAGATTTCCTCATAATCGCATTAGTTGTGTTCCTAGCTTACAAAGTTCTCTCAAAGTACAAGCTAGTAGAAGATAAAACTAAACCGGAAGAAAAGAAACAATAATTACGAGCTACATGGCATATTATCTGAAATGTGACTTGCATTATGGGGATTTAGGATGGCCCAGTATGCAGAGCCAAAAAAATGAATAAAGATTTCAACACTACTCTACTCTCCTTGACCTTCAGAGGATTCTTCTGATTCTTGCTCATCTTTTAAATCCTTGATCAAAAATTCTTCAAATTCATCCTCTAACTGCTTGTTCTCATCTGATTGGTCGTCAGTTTCCATTCTACTAGACTACTGAGTGGGTGAGACAGAACTCTGGTTTGATGGGGCGAAAACTTGGATACGCTTGTTACCAATATCAACTACGTAAACGTACCCAGAAGGATCGACTGTTAAACCCATGGGACCACTAAATTGGCCGTCGCCGTTACCTGAGCTCCCCCATTTTGTAACAAATTCACCATCAGCTGTAAATTTCTGGATTCTATTGTTACTTATATCACTTACATAAATATAGCCAGAAGAGTCTATTGCAATTCCACCAGGACGGTCGAATTGACCATCACCTGTGCCCTTTGTACCCCATTTTAAGATAAATTTACCTTCGCTGTCAAACTTTTGCACTCTATCATTACCACTATCCACAACATACACAAGATCTTGGGGATCGACCAATATGTCGGTTGGGTTCATAAATTGACCATCACCCCTTCCTACTGTTCCCCAAAGCATTATAAAGTTGCCATTGCTGTCAAATTTTTGTACCCTGTTATTCTCTCCAAAATCATTCACATAGACATTCCCAGATGAATCCACGCCGATTCCTGAGGGATTAATGAATCCTCCAGGCTGGAGTCCAACTGTTCCCCATCCAGTAATGTATGTACCGTTGTCAGTGAATTTTTGTACTCCATTATCTGGATTGCCATTATCAGTTACATACACATAGTCTGAGGAATCTACAGTAATTCCTGCTGGATTCGTGAACCTTCCTGGTCCAAATCCAAGGAAGCCCCACGAAGTAACGTAAGTCCCATTCTTGGTAAATTTCTGTACATCATGAGTTACAGCGGTAAGATCGGTAACATAGAGATAACCTTTCGAATCAATAGCTATCTCGATTGGTTGAGAGAACTGTCCTGCCGTTGCACCATAAGAACCCCACTTGCGGACAAACGTATATTCATCTACGGCAAATGCTGATGTCGCAAGACAGGGTACCATTACTATAGAAGCAACAAAGACGCCCAAACTAACTAGGGTAATAAATCTATTATGCATAACTATCTACTCTACTCGATAAAGAATAATGGCGTATTTATGTATTATATTGATATTATCGAGATTTAAAGAAATTATACAATAATAGTTCTTCGTCTCTACTTTTTCCAGGACGTAGAATCTGAATCCATTCTCTGAGCACCGTGATCACCTCTTGCAATGGTGCCATAAATGGGAGTGTCTCCGAAGTGATTGTCAACTTTTGCAGGGTCTACCCAAATACTCACTACTCTATCGTCCATGAATTTGATAGTTGTTGGAATATCTTGTACCATCCCCTCTCTAAGGCTAACAGAAGAAGTGCCACTAAAAACTTGGGTAGAATTACCTTCTGTAGATTTGTTTGTCGAAATGAAGTTTGTTAAAGCATGTGTATGGGAATTCTTGCCATCTAACTTGACCATCTCAAACGATGTGCTGAACACTGAAGAATTGGCTTGATCGCTTCCAGAAGCGTTTAGGAGATTGGATTTCCAATGTCCAGACAAAATCCAAGAAGGTTTACCTTCATTGTCATTCTGTATGCTGGCAATGTTTCCAAATTGAAAATTGCCCTGGGTAGGATACCCGGGAGGAGGTGGTTGAGCAGATACGCTTAGTAGAAATACACCGCCGAAATTTCCAGCTACCAAAAGTCCCATCGTAATTATTCCGACCAAAAATACTATATTGTTCAATCTCACTAAAATATGGCTAGAAGCATAACTTATACTTACCGTCAGTTGCTTTCAAGTAAGACCAGTGTTCTGTTTGTGGCAATACTAGTTGAGTGAGTCCAATTCAATTCAATTTAGAAAGTTCTCGAAAATAATAATTTAAGGCTTCCAAATGAGGTCGGCAATGTCCCAATAAATTTTTGGCTATATTCTGACTACTTTAGGCTGGCATGTCATTTACCCAATCTTAATGCTAATGGAATACAGTTCTAAAAAACATTGATAGAAGAGCTGACCATTTTTCATCGTACTTTGAATAGTTCCAATTCCACAAAGTTTCTTACCCGATGATCTTTAGCAGCCCACATATAGCAAAGTCCTTCTCTTTTACAGAACAAAAATGCGCACAACAACAAAACTAACACTTCTAGTAATGCTCTCTGTAGGAATGTTGACCGCAGTAGCTATGTCAACAATTACTTTTAGTGTTAATTCAGTATATGCCAAGAAGAATAGCTGTGATGAAACGGATTCGGAAGATAATAGCTGCCAAGCAAAGATACTTGGAAACAAGAAATACTTGCGTGGCGACGGAAATGGAAATGAATCCGCAACTCGAAGCGATCATGGAGAAAATGATTCTAACATTGTAGACGAGCAAATCATTATAGACGACTCTGAGATGCAATTACAAAACACTACATCAGCAACAAATACACTACCTAGCATCGCTCCGCAAGGAAATAGTCCTTTCTCTTTACCTATGTAAACATACCAAAACAAAACCACAGCCTACAAGCAAGCATTTCTAAGCTATTTACCTTCCTTTCTTTCTTTTTTAGGAATCTTACTCTGAATTCCAACCTACCAAATAACTAGCTGAAATTGGTATTTCAAGCCTTAGTTAGTCGTTAAAGAGTCTTATTTTTAAGAGTCCTAGAATTAATTCCTTATCGACAACTTCCTGAAATGGCAGGATCAAACCATTTTTCCATTTCAACAGTGCTTTGCCATATCTCCATTATTTCCATGTTCGAATGCACTCTTCATACTGTTTGGTAAACTGGGAACGAAATTAGGGTCTGGTTCGTAACCAGAGTACAGGAACATTGTTGTCGTCAATCTTGCTATCTCCTTTAGCTGACAACATCAATCAAACCCTTAACTTTTTCGTACCAATGGGCAATTCATTTTTACAACGATGTTTTAATAATTTTCATAATATCGAGAACTACAGACATTAGATGGGTCAGGCACTATAACCCACAGTTATCTTTGTCCTGGCCTGTCAATTTATTCAGAAATCTAAGTCAATTTATTGAAATTAATAAAATAGATTGTCCATATCTACACAATCAAATGAAGTCATTAGAATAATTTTGAATTCAATGAATATTTTGAATGTGTTGAAGTGATTGTATCAAAGCAGAGAGGCTGCTCCGCGACTGCACTTCCTAACTTTGTGATCAAAATGCTTCAGTAGAAAAATGGGCCAAATCCTTTTCGCCATCTAACGTCGATTTTGATTCTTGAATTAGAAGCTTTAACTTGAGTTCGAAGTGCCCTTATATGTGTCACAAGGTATTTAAGCATTAAACAATTTTGTAAATCACCACGAGTACCTGGCATCAGTTATTTTTTTACAATGACAATGCGATAGTAAATCGCACTTTAATTCAGTAACGTGACTCAATTATGGTTCGTTTCCAAATTTGTATATTATTTCAAAACAACACATAAGAAAGGCATATTAATAGCCATTAAGTAGCTTGATAGAATGAAACATCATCACTCAATAGTGATGGCAGTCCTAATCGCCGTAACTTTCGCTGCAACATTATCAGTAGCTTCACAAATGGCTGGAGAAGTTATTGCACAAGAGATGGGCAACACGACAGCTGACATGAACATGACAGCTGGCGGCAACATGACCGGCAACATGACAGCTGGCGGCAACTGGACTACTCCATCATCTAATATGACTTCTTAAAGTTGAATAGAGCAAATAGCTCCTACCCTTTTTTATTCATCTTATTAACCCTCTAATTAGCACTAAATTGACTTATGATGTCATTTTTTAGACACAAAATAACAGAACATCTCAACTCCATTTGTCACTTTTTCTAATATTAACAGCAGGTTTAATACCAATCAAATGGTATAACTCTAATGCGTTATGCGTATTTCAACTAGGAACAAACTAAACTTGCGCGATATTTCTTACAATCCTATGACCAACGCATATAATGATGAAGATGGCCACTCTTATGTCTCTTATGAACAAGCCAGATTATTCCGATGGAAATGTGACAAATGCAATACGAAGTTCTCCTCGTACAAGCTAGTCAAGTCACACAAAAGCGAATATCACTCTTATTAGAGATTAAATCAGATTTTTTAACGACAGTCACCAAACGCTATAGGAACTATAGTGTCTATTATTCCCTAAATGATCATTTTGCAATGACTTGATATGTTTTGCATTCCTATATACCCTAAGAGACATCAGATAGACAAATGGGAATATGTTTTGGCACGGCCAGATTCGATATTTCTCGAATATTATCTGACAAGTCTTGCATTAACTCTTGTAGAATATCATGTTAACTTGAACGAAAATTTGATTCTATTTAGTAGAACGCTAAATGAATTTTGTGGTCTCTATTAGCTTACTCCAGTGGCGAATTAATACGCATACAATTATTTCTAATTCAAATTGGGTATGAAACTTAGCACCGCACCCGTTACACGCAAATTCACATTCTAACATGAAATCTAGTTAATCAACATGTTTATTACGAATTCACGATCAGCTTACATTATGCATTGTTTGGCCGAATGATCATATTAAATGCTTATCAAGTATGAGAACCAATATTATATTATCTATATGGACACACTCTACATGCTTGCAATTATTGGAGCATTTGGCTTACTGGCTATGATACTGTTCAATGTGAGAGCTAAACGTTCTCGACAGAGATATAGACCTGAGAAACAAATGGTCAGACATGAGCTATTGGCATGAGAAAGTTAATCACTATCAATACAAACGTTAAACACTGATTTGTCAATTTATATTGTCAGGGCTAAGAATGAAGAAGGAACTTTCAGAGCTTCGAAAGGAATTAGAATCTGGCAAAATATCCAAGCTAAAGCCATTTGGAGAAACACTAAGTTATGGTTTAAAGAATGCTAAAGTTACTAATGATAGATACGTATTATGGATAGAAGTAGACTATTGTTCACCTCCGTTGGCAATGGAAAAGGTAAGTGTTCTGGATAAATATTTTGATGACATAACAGTAGAAGCGGTGAGATCTGAAGAAGAAGGTTGGAACAGAATAAACCACATTCCTCAGCTTTGGACTTGAGGTTGTTATCGTATCGTAACTATGACAATCCAATTGTTTGTTTTGACAAACATAGCTCTGCACTTTGAAAATTAATTATTTGGATCGGGTAAGGTTATAGGATACAGTTTATGATAATAACGAAGGGAGCTAGACATGCTTGCATCGACGGAAGACGTGCAGCGTATTCAAGCCAGGGTATTACATACCCTTCGTAATGGGTTAGAATTTGACTTGACTACTGACCAATGTAAACAGTTCTTGAGGCGACATGTAAATTCAAACACTACAATGGTTGTTTTGTTTGTTGATATTAACGGATCAACTCAAATGAGTATCGCCTTGCCGCCGCCAAATTTTGCTATGATAGTGCAGATTTTTTCGCAAGAAGCAAGGTTGGCAATTATTGGACATGGAGGGTACGTATTGAAATATGTTGGCGATTCCATAATTGGCATATTTCCTGCAGAATTTGACAAGCAAAAAGCATGCATTAACGCATTAGATTGTGCGGGCAGCATTCTTTCCATTATTAGAGAATGTATTAACCCCGTATTCACGAATAACAATCTTCCGCGAATAACTGTAAAGATGGGACTAGATATTGGCATTTCTTCGGTGATATTATACGGCAAGAAAATAAATAATGCCCCCATCGATCTGATCGGTCCAAGTATAAGTATGGCGTCAAAGATTACATCTGCGGCACAGTCGAGTCAGATTTTGGTGGGCAAGTCAATTTATGATATTTTTCTCAATGATATTTCATTCAGGAGCAAGTTTGCCAAAGTCAAAATGCCATCTGATAAATGGAATTATACCGATAAGTCGAGCGGTAATATCTACGAATTGTACTCTTACCAAGGGGGTTAACGATTTGATCGGCTAAATAGCCCAAGAGAGTTGTTTGGTAAAATGATGACAATTACAACCAAATATTATTGAAAAATCTTAAGACTCTTGTCTCCCTTCTCATGCAAAAATTTGTCAATATCAATTATGAGATCGGAATAGAGCTTTTTTTCTTCAGACAAGATATCTTTTTGATCGAGTACATAGTTAATGCATGGCAACGAAAGTGATTTCTCCGATACTATCCACAAATTTTTCTCGTTAGGTTGAAATCTTCTAATATAGCTGATCTTCTCCAGCATCATATTTTCTGACCCTTTGGAAAACACTATGACAACTGAATTCTCAGCAGAATTTTTCAGCACACGAAGGTTAGGAATGACAATGTCTAGGATAGTACCATTGAACGCAACTTTTCGCATCGATGGTAAAATTGATATTGTTAGCATAAAATGTAGCAAGGCCTCACAAAGTGAGCCTACTTCATCTTCATCTGCATTATCGATGCGCTTTTTACAGTTATTGATTATCAATTCTATATAATATTTGGATCGTTTAATGTCCAACGCGATCTCGGACTGAATCTTTTCCTTCCCGATTTCAGCAATAGCGGAGTATAGCAGTGCACTTATGTCCACCCTTAATTCACTCGACCATGGTTAGAAGCCCATTCCTATATATGCCCTAGGCACAGCCTCAATATTTTCTGGTCCACTTGGAATTAATTTCCTATTTCTTGTGCTTGTACAGTAGAGGTGGGGAGAGCAGTTGTCAAGTTCTACAATGTGTGATTAGTTGATAATTACCTATACTTTGAAAATTTTATTTTTAATAAAATATATAACCTTCACGACAAGACATGACACTGATATGAAGCCATTACAACATTTACCGATTCTTGCTTCGGTTCTATCTTTTACTTTGTTATCGTGGGTACTCGCTCAAAACTCCTACGGCCAGGTGAACCGATATTGGGTTGCACTGAATACAGATCAAGATGCATCCCCTGTTATTACGGATGCAAAAGGCTTCGTGGGTTTTAAATTCAGTGACGGTTTCAATAGGCTAATCTACACTGTCAATGTCCACAATATTGACAACATAACTGGAGTATATATGTATCTTAAGAATGATACCCAGGCCAACGCGCCAATATTAGACCTATTAAAGAAGCATAAAGAATCCAATAGGGAAAAAGATAGGTGGTCAGATGTGACAAAAGATGGGCAACTAACTGGAACAATAAACCTCAGCGGGGTAACGAAAGAGCACTTGACTGGAGCAGTAAAGGGCGAGTCGATGAAGGATGTTCACAAGTTCATGATTGAAAATCAGCTATACATTGTTGTTTACACAAAGGACTATCCCAATGGTGAGTTAAGAGGAGATTCATTTGTTGGTATGGATGACGTATTTCACGATGCAGACGAATTTAATTGGTAGCTCATCTGCAAGCATCAGTATAGTAATTTTTAGGTTTCAGCATGTAACCCTTAACTATTATTTTTCCTAATATTCATGATTCTTTCTACTTCGTTGTCTTCGCTTATCTGAGAATACCTTAATGCTTTTGCTGAAACTACCGGGTAAAATTGAATCAAAAGCATAATAATCCCCAAACAAAATACAGGATGTGTTAGACGGCAAGAGGAGAGATGATTTGCAACCTGGTGCTATTGTAAAGGTAGTTGAAAAACACAATCAAAAGACAGGGCAGATGACCGAAGGGGTAGTAAAACAGGTCTTAACATCTTCCGCTGTGCATCCTCATGGAATAAAGGTCTTACTAGAAAGTGGTACTGTTGGAAGGGTTAAAGAGATAATAAAAAACAAAGCTCGCTAATTATATAGTGAAGTCGCTGATAAAAATTCGTTTCATGTCTGCAATTCATTAAAGGTATTTCGTGATTTAACTATGAGTTGTCTAAGTTGTAAAGCTATAGGGGTATGTGTAGGTGATACATAATAGGTAAGTAGATGGATAGACAAATAGAATCAGCAGAGGGAGGAGTTGCAGAAATTGGAGTTCTAGGTAGTATTAGAATCCTCCTCCCCCAGATAGAAGTGCTGTGTAGTTGCAGCGAATATCAGATACAAAGGGAAGTATAATACGCTGCCTTAACCAAGTTAACTAATTCACAGAGTCTAAAGTCAGTCAGAGCCTGCCTTGTCCCTGTCTTTTCTGGAACTGGACTATAATCTTAAAATATCTTAATGCCAATATATCAGCAGCCAATCCCAGGCCTGGAACCTACTGTAGCAAGACAATATGCCACTAGGTTCCAATTATTCTCTTTTCTATTAACCTATAATATCTCAAATTCCGTTTTATGATAAGCTTGCGCGCTTCGAGCGCGGTCAATTCTCACGGCTCCAATTCATTTTTATATTCTAGAGAGGTTTTTTTGCAAAGTCTATCTGAGGTAGTCTACATTGAAGATGAGTACTTCCTAGTCGACTACCCCTTAGACGTCATTTATTATGAAAGGAATTCATATACTCTGATTCCAAACGTCTTATTCTCTAAAACATGATTAAATCATTGCGGCCCTGAGCAATCGACTCCTGTAATGGAGAAGGGAAATATATTTTTGATTAATAGTTACCAATGGATTAAATTGTCTTACTCATATTATGACAATCATATGGAAAAGGAAGACCGCTCTTCGGCTGTTGCAGTCGTTACTGGTGGTTCAAGCGGAATAGGGCTTGAAACATCGCTATTGCTCGCAAGAAATGGAATTCATACCTATGCTACAGTGCACAACATCGATGGGGCCTTTGAACTATTTGATATCCTCAAAAAGGACAAGAATAAATTGCCACTAGAGGTTCTTGCACTTGATGTAACGGACGAAAATTCAGTCAGGACTGCAATAGATAGAATTGTAAATGAATCTGGAAGAATTGATATTTTAGTTAATAATGCTGGTTACGGATTAATTGGGGCTCTTGAGGATATTCCCATAGATGAGGCGAGGGCTCACTTCGATACTAATTTGTTTGGAGCTATTAGAGTAATCCAGAATGTCTTACCAATAATGAGAAAACAAAAGAAGGGCACAATTATAAATATTAGCTCTATGGGCGGAAGAATTGCTTTTCCACTTTCTTCAACTTATTCTGGTACCAAGTTTGCCCTTGAAGGATTGAGTGAATCGTTAAGCTATGAAGTAGAGCAATTTGGTATTAAGGTTATACTCATAGAACCAGGGGTAGTCAGAACCAATTTTGGTAAGAGTATGAAGAAAATAGAAAAAACAACGAAAGCTAATTCTCCGTACGCAAAGTTACTAGAAACTAGAGAGGCTACTAGGAAAGAAAGATTACAAACTAGCTCTATTTCACAAGAAGAAGTCGCAAAAGTAATACTGCAGGCCATCACATCGCCAGAGCCTGAAGCACGATATGTGGTGGGAGAGGATGCTAAGAGACTTTTAGAGTCAAAAAATAGCATGACTGATAGTGAATTCAAGAAACTAATGATGAAGAGCTTCTTTAAAGACTAATTTCCCCCCACCCCAATAAAATGGCCTTACTATTCAATCAGGCTAAAAACGTAAGTTTGAAACGATTATCACAATGCCCATGCAAGATATTGATATATAGCAAAAATAATTACAATAAGATCACAATATGCCACAAGTAAAAAGAAAGATGTCAAAGCAGAAAGCTGCCAACAACAAAGGTATATTTGGAATACATCATGTCACTGCGATAACCCGTGACCCACAGCGGAACATTGATTTTTATACTAATAATTTGGGACTTCGACTTGTAAAACTAACGGTGAATCAAGATGACCCTACTTCATACCATCTTTACTACGGGGACAAATCAGGGCGTCCTGGCACAATCCTTACTTTCTTTCATTGGCCAAATCTACCTAAAGGAGAAAGAGGAACCAGCGAAGTTTCCTCAATATCATTTCTAATTCCTAGGAACTCTATTGACTACTGGGTTGATCGTTTTAAAAACCAAGGCATGAATTTTGATGGGCCTACATCCCGCTTCGATGATAGTGAGCACGTGTTAACATTTCAAGATCCTGACGGCTTAGAGTTGGAACTTGTTGCTCATGATTCAGCGAATAATACGGCCAATAACGTATGGAAAAGCGGCCCAGTTCCCACCGAACACACAATACGAGGTTTTTATTCGGTAACTCTATCCGAAGAAGGGTATGAGCGTACTAGCTCAGTTTTAACTGAT
>JBIOZE010000075.1:0-10545 GCA_044870745.1 Nitrososphaeraceae archaeon
CTGTTCAAAACCTTGCGCCCCTTGTGTCAATTCTTCACTGGAAGACAGAAGGTTACCTGTAACATTAAACGAGGCTATCATTTCCTCTACAACAGGTAGGAAGTCTTCGAAAAGCTCTGTGGTCGCCCTGTATGTCATCCCATATTCCACTCCATCACTATCTATACCAGCAATTACTAGCTGAGTTATCATGGGTCTGGAATCAAGTGTCATGAGTCTAAAAGTGTTAATTGCGCTACAGACTTTTATTGAATTTATTATATATTTTTCACATTCAGTTGGCTGTATCAAGCGGTATCTTGGTTCACTTTGATCATATGCAAGATAAGAATCCATCAGATCAATATTATCAGAAAGTATCGATTCATCAGCATATAATGATAGTGTGACAAACGATACTCCTACAGGATGAAAGAAATAGAGATCAATTGGTGCATAGGTTTCTTCGCTAGGTTTAGTTGGGCTCCAGTCTGACGGATACTTGATAGTAAATAGGCCATTTTTTTCATTGAATGTCTTCCACTTTACTTTATCTATCGTGTAGACAGGTGTCAATGGTAGAATCAAAATTGCAAATGTTATAACCGTCAGCGATATCGACAACAGGATTTTTCTCTGCATGATATTGATTGGTAATGAGTTGATAATAAAATCTAGTAATTCATTCTGTATAGAAATAATAATTTGTAACATTAATCAGCTATGCTTGATATAAAATTAGAATATGAGGACCAGACAACTATATGTTAATACAGTTAGAAAAGTTCAAGAGATACTTTTAACGCGACAGTTTTTGACAAAAATTATGACTTGTTCTCTGATTGTGAATCGAATCCTTTGGTTTCACTTTGGAGATTCATACATTCTATGATAATATCTTTTGTGGCGAGGAACTGCAGCATGACAGTAATTTGGAAGACTGTCAGTTGTTAGAACCTGGAATGAAGTAAATATCAGTCTCGATTCGATGGGAGGCAAAACACTATTGCTTGAAATCTCTCTCTCGAGCAAAATTTTGTAACATCGACTCGGGGGCTTTGACTCGATCCTACTCTTTACGAACTGTGAGTAATAGGCGTACTGTCTTGTTGCTGGGCAAAGCTTAGAGAAGAATTTTTTTCTCGAATAAAACGTGGCTAGAATCTGTCCCATTGACTTCTACTGCCAATAAGGAACAGAATATTGTCGCAAAAACCTTTATAGTATTATGAGTTCGGGTGTGTATGCTCAAAGGGCAAAGCAAGTTCGCATTTCTTGCTATTGGTGTAATTATAGTGCTTGTGATCAACATAGCGACTATGTCTTTTAGTTTTGCACTTACATCTATAAATCAAAAAAGACAAATTACACTAACAGCGATGCTTGAAGATCAAGGAGATCCTAGTAGATGGAATACCTTGATTTTGCCTGCTTTGCAGGAATTGAGAGCGAGACATCCAGATAAGGACATTCAATTAAACTACACAACATTTCCGTATGAACAGGCTAGATTACAGATACTAAAAGCATTGACCAACCAGACCCCAATTGACCTTGTATCTCTAGATCAAATATGGCTAGGAGAATTTGCTCAGAAAGGGCTTCTAACGGATCTTACTAACCTTACACAAGATTGGGGTAGATCTCCTGAATGGTATCAAGCAAACTGGGATGGTGGTATTTACCAGGGTAATGTTTATGGAATATGGGCATGGACAGATGTTAGAGGTATTTGGTATTGGAAGGATTTGTTGAGTGAAGCGGGTGTTAATCCTAATTCCTTGGAAACTTGGGATGGATATATTACAGCTGGCAAGAAACTTAACTCAGTTCTCATGCCTCGAGGGATAGAAGGTATCCATCTTACTGGTGCTAACCATTCTCCTGATCTTTGGTACCCATACCTTTGGATAATGGGGGGAGAAATAGTTGAATTGAAGCCTGGACATCCAACAAAAGGTAGCTACTGGTTTCCAGCGTATAATAGCAGTGAAGGGGTGCGGGCACTGGAATTTCTCAAACAACAAGTAAATGCTGGTATAAAGCCACAGAAAAACCATTTTTGGGGAATAGAGTTTCTGGATAGGAAGTTTGCAGTTATGATTGAAGCATTACAACATCACATAGGTGAAAGATTTCCCATAACCTCTCCTGAAAAGAAACATGAATTCGAACAGAGAGTTGGTTTTATCCCAATGTTTCCAATACCTGATAAGAATTATCATACTAGCAGCTTAATGGGAGGATGGGAACTTGGCATTCCTAACACATCAATTCACAAGGATCTTGCGTGGGAATTTCTTACGATATTGGTAGAACCCAGAATACTCGCTCCATACCTAGCTGCACATTCAAATCTACCCACCCAGATACCAATAGGCGAGGGACCTTATGCACAAGATTTGAACGCATCTACGCCATATTATGATGAATTGATCAGCATGCTCAAAGTTGCTAGAAGCCGTCCTAGTATACCCGAATATCCACAGTTAGCTGACAATATAAGACAAGCCATAGAACAAATCTACAATGATACGAAGGAACCAAAGCAAGCATTAGATGACGCAGCCGCTGTGTCTGCGAAGGTCCTCGGATGGTAAACAGTCTAGAGAACGATAAAGTATTAACATTTTATCACCTTAATCCATGTATGTAAATTTGAATTCATTCAAAACTAATCTCTATTTCAAGATTTGACTTTTGCATTTAATCAAATAATGAGCTGTCTCAGCTCTAAATCATTTGTTACTGTTTATGAGAAGACATCTCGGTAAATTTTTTTTGATTCACACATCGCTTACATAACCACCTATTTCCATCCCTATATCTATGATAGAGTTTTAGTCCTTGTCTATCACAACTGTCGCAACGGGCGTCTGGAACATTGTAGCCTTGGTCTGCCATGGCAGTACTTAATGGCTCAATATCCTTAATAACCGCCGTCCTGACGGTGCTCTTACTGAAGAAAAAGAAAAAAGGTCTTTTTCTTTCGCATTGTTAAAATATATACCAGAAAAATCTCCAATATATTAGACAATCGAAGTATCTCTACAAAAACCCATCACATGTTAAAAATTGATTCGCTGAATAGATCTCTCATCGTGGCATACACAACATTCACTTTTGTATTTCGATAACCGGCTCTGGCAACTGAACCTCAGCTGACACTAAGTAGACCGTAACAAATGGTTGTTCTGCGCGAAGTACTATTGAGTCAGCTATAAAAGGGATTGATGCTGAATAATATTGGGGCGAATCTCCGTATTGTGGCTTTAATACTACTCCTGCAGCCAAAGCTTCTACTGTCCCATGAGTGATATTGCCAGCTTCCAGGTCGCCGAATTCTTTCTCTACCATGGAAAGAGTCGCACTATCAACAGGTACTCTTTGTCCCAAGATAACCTCAACAGGTGTAGAAGCTCTGAAATTCAAGATACCAGCATAGGTACGCTCATCTTCCCTGAATGGGAGGATTATTACTCTGTGCGTATCATTAAGATAAGGATGATCAAATTTTTCCGATACAGCTATTCCCCGATGAAGTATCTTATCTCCAGTTTCATTCAAATTTACATTTACGCTTTCTAATGAAGTGGAAACATTCCCACCCGCAATTTGGCCACGCGAGTACTGATTCGATTGAATAGTAATAATTATTATCAAAACCACCAGAACCGAAGCAGTCGTAAATGAAGCAGCATATGAATATTTCAAATTTCTGAAGTTACACTTCGTTTGCATACTTAAAAGGGTTTTGTCAATAATGTCATATCCAGTTCGACTTACCATGAGAGCTTCTATTATTTCCAAGTCATAAGATTTAATTTCACACAAGATCCAGACAAATAAATCATGCTTTGATAACTCAGACCATCTTTTAGTTAGATTCAAAATATGCAGCACGGCGTTCCGTAATTTAATTTTTTGTCTATCAATGATGAGATTTAAAACTTTATTAACATCTCAAAAGATTTCATGGTATGTCTGGTGAATCAGACGACAAAAACTTAGGCATTGAGAATAAGATAACTCGGCGTGATTATATAAAGTTCTTAGGAGCCGCTGGTACTGCGGTTAGTTTACCATCTCTTATACCATTGCGAAGTCCTTGTTATGGTAACACTACTAGAATTAGTAGTAACTCGAATACTAAGACACTCATAACTAGTTATCAGGCAAACTTAATAGTTCTCAATTGAGTACTAGTACTAATTCGGTTTATACATTCAATTTGGATGGGACTGCTCCTCAAGTATCCAATTCAAACGGAAGCAGAACCACGGCTAACGCAGATAACTTTCCTGTACTTACTGGTATGGGAATGGCAATGTATGTTCTCCGTCTTGAAAAGGGGGGAGTGCGCGAACCACATTGGCATCCCAATGCTTCTGAACTGAGTTACTGTATAGAAGGACAATCAGCTATGACCATATTCAGTCCTGGGGATAATCATGATACGTTTACTATTAAGCCAGGAGAAATGACCTATGTTCCGCAAGGTTACATTCATGATATTCAAAATGTCGGTGATGAAGAAGCCAAGTTTGTAATAGCATTCAACAATGAACTTCCCCAAGATTTGGGTATATCCGGTTCAGTAGGTTGGATTGCAAATCGTGTAATGGACGCTACTTTCGGAATTAAGCCACCGGGATTTTTTCATACACTTAATTACAAGATCCTACAGGACGTTGTAATAGCGCCCAAACCAGCGGTAGTTTCACCTTCTAATTATGCGGTAAGCATTCCTAATGCCCACAAGTTTGATCTAGCAGCAATCCCCCCTCAAATTCAAACTACAGGGGGCAGTGTGGCTTTAGGAAATGCAAGTATCTTTCCCATACTCAATGGACTAGCATTATACTTATTGCGATTTGCACCAAGTGGCATTAGGGAGCCTCACTGGCATCCTAACGCGGCTGAACTAGATTATGTTATTAGCGGCAATGCGCGAATGACGATTTTCAGTCCTGATGGAACAGGAAATACATTTGAAATTGGGCCTGGACAAATTGTCTTCATTCCACCTGCATATTTTCATTATATAGAAAACATAGATCCTACTAACGCGACTGAATTTCTAGTTTTTTTCAATAATGAAAGACCAGAAGATACCGGTATTTCCGGTGCTCTTAGTTCTTATTCAAATGAAGTATTAGCAGCTGTCTATAATTCAGATCCTATCTTCTTCAGTACACTTCCTAGATTGGAACAAGATGAATTTCTAGTTTCAGGGGCCGGCTAGTCTGTATGTGTATGTAGAATCATTATTTCTGGCTCTCTGGATGCAAGCTAATCTAACACAACCTCTACAAACATTATATGTATATTCCAATCTTGAGGATAAAGGGATCCCGTTAAATCTGAACCATTCCCGTAACCAATTATTACGCTCTCTCGATGATATACTTAATTAGTCGTCAAAGAAATGCATGGAGCGTATTGGCATTACCTTTATTTTTTAATTACTAATATTATTTTTTTAACAGAATTGTTTCACGACTCAATATGCTACCATATCAGATAATCATTAGCAGCGATAATCCTGTTTCAGACTACATATCATAATATTTTTCAATAGCATTAATTCTGTTATCAATCTCCCTTAATATCCAATCTTGGTGTATCTTACCTTTTTGAGGAATGAATACCTCTACACTTTTCACTCCCTCTATAGACTCAATTTTTTCAAGTCCGGTATCAATTTCGAATATACTGCTTACAACTAGTTGAAAATTCATGAGGTCTTCTTGGTGCATCATGGGGCATGCTATAACAAAATGATCATCTAAGACTTCTTGAATCTTTCTAGGTGTTATTTTAGCTGATTTTGTATTCAGTATGACAATCATACTGAACCGGATATAACCTTTCATCTTAATAGGATCGGTTCCAACATTAAACATCACGATCCTATTCTCTTTCATTTTTGCAAGTCTGTTACCAGCGGTCTTGGAACTCATAGAAATTTGTTTGGCTATTTCGGAAATTTCCATTCGGGAGTCGGATAAGAGACACTTCATCATCTTAAAGTCAGTTCTAGTAAGCTTCTGTTTCAAGGGTAACGATTGTCCAATGAAAATATTTTGAATAAGTGCTGGTTTCAGTGCATCTGTAAGCAATTGTATTTTCTCTTCATCCTTCTTCCTTATCGCGATGCCCAGTAGTAATGTCCCTCCTATACCTTTTACCTCTAAAAACAGCTGTCCTAACAATCTAATTCGACTTAATGTTTCTTCAGTACTGTTAGTATCTCTGACAAACAAGTAACAAATTTTAGAATATCCAAAAGCTGTCAAGTCAATTGTTGTAAAGAACTGTCTGATAACTCCGCTGGACATTAACTTTTTGACACGCGTCTTAGCAGCATTAGTACTCAATCCAATTGAAAGACCGATCTGCCGATAAGATGATCTAGAGTCTCGTATGAAAACACGAAGAATATCAATGTCCTTTTTGTCCAATACATAATCTTCCATTTAGTTTAGTATACAAATAGTGGAATATTATAAACATTAACTTCCGTTTTGTACAGTTGTACTTGCGCAAGGCTTATGTGAATAATCTGATATAACATCAAACCATGAATCTTGAACCAAGAAAATTCATAAAAATGCAAATTCCGAACAAATGTGTTAAATCGGGACTTTTGACCTGTAGCGTATTCGTTGTATTTGTGACAGTGTTCGGTATGATGGATCCTAGAACTGTTTCTGCAGAGGAGATAGAAATAATCAATGCAAGTATTGTAATTCCTGCTCCTATCGATAAAGTATGGTCAATTGTATCCAATTTAGATAATGATAAAGAATATTGGTCAGTATACAAGGAAATCAAAAATGTAAATACTACTGGTAACGTAACTGAAAGGGATATTATATTAAATGTTAATGACGACAGCGCCCATCAAATCATTACCCTGCATCCCAAGAATTTAACCATCCTAAATCAGACTGAAGGTCCAATAACTGGAACAAGAACTATGACACTGAGTGTACCAAATAATGGTGATAACGATACAAAGATAGATGTTTTATGGAAAGTGGATCTATCGAAAATACCGATTTTCGGGAAAGGGTTCGCGAAAGATGGTATATTCAAGACTACACAAGAAGCACTAAGTAGAATATCTGAGGCAGCAAAGTAATACATATTTGCGAATTTTGGAATCGCGTTATTTGCAAGAGGCAATTTCTCCGTAGTGATTGGGTTTAGTGAGGATTCACCGTGCAGGAGAGAGGAGCAGCACCAGCATTCCCACTTTCACTTTCCCACTTCCCAGTCTCTGACTGATAGATTTCCTTCTCTATCTATTTTGAATTCGAAAAGTCCTAACACACGATTGATAAAAGCTAGATCGCTTGCTGCTGATCGAGGAGTACTCCAAAGTGTCAATCCATGGACTATTATATTACCGTCCGAAGCAAGCTTCCCTACTGATTGGCTGGTCCAGCTTGCAAAATCGCCCCCTTTAGTCCCCAATAATCACTGACCCATACCGCTTAATGTCCCATCGTCATTAAGAGTGGTTATGATTGTGCCAATGTTTATTGCATTTACAACAAAACCCGTCCCATTAGTGATACTAGTATTGGTTATGAAACTAGTTTCTAACTGAGGTTGGGGAGAAACAGCAAGTACTCTTTGCCCGGTAATTCTGCCTTGCTCTACAAACAAAGGATCCCCAAGCGACGCTGTGAGGGAAGTAACATTGCTTCTTTGATCCTGGGAAGTTCTTGACTCACTTTGAGCAAAGGAATTAATCGCTCCAATGCTAAAAATAGATGATTAGATTCCTGCCAATAGAGTGGCCTTGAGTTTACCAAAGTGCATAGTTTCGGCGATTGACAGGGTCTTTTCTAAAGTTCGATATAGAAAGGCCTGCGGATGAGCCTGGCTCCCATCATACAGGTCAGTAGTTTCCTATTGGAACAATCCCTTTACCTACTGCAATATAGTCTTGAACGAAATTTACCTCCTCTTACTTTTACTGCGAGGGGCCTGCTTTTTCTTTTTCACTAGTTTGGGTTTCGTTTTTCTTTTGCTGGCCGCGGGTTTTGATTTCCAAGTCGTAATCGACTTACTTATAGTGTCAACTCTCTTTTGAAGTGAATTAAATTGAGCATGTTTCTTTCTAATAGCTTCGTGTTCCTTCTTTACAGAATATAACGTCTTGTCAATTCGGATTAGTTGTTTTTGAATTCCTTTAAGTGAGTCTTGTAAAGATCTAGTTCTATCAATTTGTTTTTTAAGCTCATTTTCTAATTTACTTGTCAATTTATCCTGAGTAGGTCTTTGACTCTTCTGTTTTTTCTTTTTGTCTTCTTCCTCTTCTTCCTCTTCTTCCTCTTCTTCCTCTTCTTCCTCTTCTTCCTCTTCTTCCTCTTCTACTTTCAAGGTAGTTGCTTTTTCTTGGTCTTCAAGTACTCGATCTTCCGCTATACCACTCGGCATTTCGTTGGTACGATTTGTCTCTTCAGGTAATCGCCCTCCTTCGCCGTCCTGACTATTAAAACCAGAAACATTTGATTCATCACCTGCTTCACCATTTCCACTGCCTTCATTGACAGATTCTTCTCTGTCGATATAGCCTGATAACTCATCTTCCGATGCACTCATGTTTGTTATTATGACTTCATCCTAAATAAATGTGGTTGGGGTGTCTAAATCTTATAATCGACAATTAGCTCTGTTCATTAGGGATCAATTGCCATCTTTGTATTTTGCACTTTTCCTGCTTCTAATTAATATTTGCATCATACCAACAGCGGCCTACTTGCAGAGTGCATTACGCACTCTGAAATGTACTAATCTGGTTTTAGTTTAAATTTAATTTTAGGATTCTGTTGGCTAGTTTGTAATCGTCTGTTGTAACTGAAGGTCTCTGGCCATAAAAAACTATGAAGTTATGATTAGTTGGAGAACGCATCGACTAGACTTGAGACAAGTTTGTGAGAGATCTCGCCGCCTTTATCAAGATTGGGATTAAAGATAGTGATATCCATCCCTACAGCCTGTCCTGATCTTAATAGGATTTTTAAGAGCTTGCTGAGTTCGATAAAGTTCATTCCACCCTTCATTCTGTAATCTACTGCCGGCATTACTTCGTCATCTAGAACATCCACGTCAAAATGAATCCAAAATCCATCAAGATTTTCATTTAGTATTTTATCAAGAGCTATTGATGCAGCTCTCTCTATTCCCAGCTTCCTAACCTCTTTCAAATCTAGAACAAAAATATCACTTTCTCTTACGTTCTGAGAACCGTATGCCTGTGCTTCCTCAGCATCTCTGTGACCAAAAGATATAATGTTAATCTCTTGAACCAGGGGTTTGAGACCGTCGATATTAGTCAAAATATCCGGACCACGGCCGGAAACTATTGCAAGGTCCATGTCAGCAACTTCGCCAGTTGGTGAAGCTTCTGGTTGATAAAAATCAGCATGCCCATCAATAAAGAAAAGTCCATACTTTCCAAAGCGCCTTAATGCCAAAAGGTTACCTATCAAGATACTGCAATCACCCCCAAGCACTAATGGGAATTTGTTTTCCTCCAACACGGAAGTGACTGCTTCAGCAAGCAGCAAAGAATAATCATGAATTCCCTGAGGATTAAGCAAATGTGTCACTTCGTCTATTTTATAATCATAGGGTGGTGCCTCAATTCTTCCAACATATTCGGCACAAAGTTGTCCTAGCAAATTGGCTCTTTTCAGTGAGTCTGGCAGATATTGTACTCCTGTTGGTTTTAGACCCAAAATCGATGGAGCTTCGATGACGCCAATTTTTAGCAATTGTATATTGATTGCATATATTACTTAATTAAGTTCCATCTTATCTCATTTACGACAATGACTATGTTCATATCATTCAAGTCGATGTTAATTGTTATTTTGTCAACAGTAATCTAAAGGCCTTTTTTCCGAGATCTCAGGAAGGTTATAATTCAGACTTGACGTATACGACTCTAAATAGACTTCGTTATTATATGTAGAGATCTATTGTTGCGATTTGTTTTTAGAGATTTAAGCAAATGCTTCCTTCGCTGCTGCATCAATTTCATCCTTGGACATATCCTTTTTGTGGGTAGCAATTTCCCAAATATGCCCGTAAGGATCTTTCAGTTGTCCATATCTATCGCCCCAAAAGGCATCCATTAAGGGCATGTGAACTTTAGCTCCTGCGGATTGGGCTGTATCGAAGAACCTGTCAACATCCTCCACGTAAAGAGATAGAAACACTGTAGTTCTTCCCAATGAACTAGGTGAGCCAACACTGTCCCCGCACATGTCCGGTAAATAATCGCTAATCATTAGATTGTGATCTCTGATCTTTATTACTGCGTGTACTATACTTTTTCCATCAGGCATAGTATGCCGATATTCCTCTTGTGCTCCAAAAGCATTCCTGTAAAACTCAATCGCATCAGCTGCATTACTCACAAAGAGGTGAGGTGTTATTCCTTCATAGCCTTTTTTAATTGGGTTAACATGTGGATTGGACATTGCACATGATTTGTGTATAGTTAATTTAAAGGTTCAAAGTATACTATTGAAAAGTACTGAT
>JBIOZE010000076.1:0-7261 GCA_044870745.1 Nitrososphaeraceae archaeon
AGGAACGAATTCATCTCTTTCTGAAGCTCTATACTGTCATAACCAATTTGCTTTGCAGTTTGCATGTCCACCTGTAGATCGCCAAGCGCTCTGGTATATTGTGGAATCTCGCTTTTCGCTTGATTTGTGGTTTCCTCAATCACCTTTTTCGTTTCATCTAGAACATTCTCTGTAACTTCACGTTCGGCATCGAGCAGATTGGGTGTCGAGTTTTCTTTTATGGTTTCTATTAAGGCTTCCGCATCCCTTCGTGTTCGTCTGTTGGGAGCTAATTCTGCCACTATTTCAGCTTCCTTAAGTGCTTGCTGTTCGGCTTTATCATTATTTTGACTCCTTGTTGACATGATACTTACTGATGAATCAGTATAGTAGATAACGGTTAGACATTTTATAGTAATACAATAACTTGTGTGACCAACTGAACTGTTGGCCCTAACAATGTTCAATGACATGTTGTATGTTTGTCTTACTACTGTGTCAAGTAACATGCAGTGTTAGATCCTGTTACATTCAAAAGGATAACGTTCAACTCCGTAAATACGAGAGCTTTTTTAATGTGTAATTGTTACTACTGGTCAGCATCATACTTGACAAGTGAAATGAAGTGAAGTGCACCATCTAAATCTGACTTTGACAAGCTATTACGACAACTTCAGTCCAAGAATATCGAAATCATGTCAGATACTAATGATAATATAAATAGTAATACCGTCTTTATCCATGACCCAGATCAGATAAAAATTCAAATCTCTTATTTATAGTAATGATCAGTGGTAGGGATTTAGAACCCCAAGAGACATTTCACATTATGGACATGATAGTAATTGATGGTAGCTAATGATCACAATTTTTTCTTTTATCAATTAGACGTAAGTCTAAGTACATAGCAACTACAAAGAATAATATATTCATAACAACTCATCGGTTTCACTAATTAGTTAATAGAATAAGGCTTTTGTCCCTGTCAGAGTAAACTATTTTAAATCTAAATCATGACCCGTGTGCCTTCATTCCTTATAACGTATGTTTTGCTTAATGTTGATGTGGATAGTGTAAAAGAAACTGTTTCAAAAGCCGCTGGCGAATTAGGCAAGAAAGTAGAAGATAATAAATCGGAAATGATAAGCTTAGTTTCACAGTTAGTCGATAAATTGACCGGAAAGGATCTGGCAATTACATATGAATTTGACAACTTGCAAATTGATATACCGAAAGCGACTGGTCCGGATGGCAAAGAGATAGGAAGCGCAATTTGGAAGGTTAATGGCAAGATCGTTATATCCAGTGAGTTACAGGACAAACATTAACATCAGGTAAGTGCTTCCTCCGACTATCACTCGCGTAAGACCTTTAGCTTCATCTATTTAAGTAGCTTCATAAGTTTTATTATCTAACTAAGATCACTTGAAAAAGAACATATCGGTTGGCACTTCTGGTTATACATATACCTGGAACAAGGGAAGTTCCAATAAATTCAAATGGTATATCGAGCGGGGTTTCAATTCTGTAGAGATCAATGGCAGCTTTTATCGTTTTCCTGCTTCAAGTTGGGTTACGAAGTGGAGGCCGGATATACCCAAAGATTTCGTTTTCTCTATGAAGGTTCATCGTGCTATTACGCATTATTCTAAACTTGGCGCAAAATCGATCCAGTTATGGGACCGCTTCAAAAAACCGCTTTCACTCATAGAGAAAAATATAAGTTATTGGTTACTGCAAATGCCATCCAATTTTAGGTTCACATTAGAAAATATCCACAAAATTAAGGATTTTGAGAGGAAGACTAGATTAGGAAATCGCGCAGTCATGGAGTTTAGAGATGCCTCGTGGTGGAGCAAAAAAGCAATTGAAGAGCTAGAGGCAATAGGTGTAGGTTTTTGTTCTGTTGATGCGCCACAGCTTCCAAAAAAATTAGTGACAATTAATAAGACCATATATTTACGACTGCATGGTTCCACCGAGTGGTATAACTACGTGTACTCCGAAGATGAATTACGTAAGATACTAATGAGAATCAAACGAAGAAAGGCTGAGAGAAATGCCATATATCTGAACAATGATCACGGCATGCTAAGAAATGGGTTGTATTTGCTCGAGCATTTGTGAGCCTTCAGTAGCCCCAAATGACAAAGTCTAAGACTGGAGACGATAAGAACCGTCGTTCATACAGTCAGAAATGGGCGAAGGCTTGTAATGAGCACATGAGAACACATGAGTGCCATAAGCGATCATAAAACATTAAAAAAAGTAGTGTGAATACGACTAGTTGTTTTTAGCTACCTGTCATAATACTTGTTTGATTCATTCCACCTGAACTGGATTCATTCAGAGTAGCATTCACAGTTCCGCCGATTACTTCCATTTGTTTTACGTCTTCAGGCGAAGATGTTGCGTTCGTCAAATTACCCGCCGCTTGGGTTGTTGGTATGTCTGCTGATTCATTCTGGGCACTTGCCATACCAATTGCTGTGCCCACCAATATGCTTGTTTAAGTTTAATACTTTTCGAATCCAAGATTAAAACCAGAGGTCGGAGTTAGCCAACCCTCTGACTAGGATTGGAAGTTTCTGTCGGCATCGGCTTAGCAATACAGTACGTTCTGGTTTTGGATACTCAGTCTAATCTAGTAATTACTATCATTGAATACTTCTAGTAATTACTATCTTTTAGCCAGCTAAAAGGCGATTCTTGCTAGCTCAAAATCCTATCCTAGTCAGAGATGTATTAATTGCAGTGGGAAACACTATTAATCCTATTACACCAGTGCCATAGATGCATAGTGCTCTGCGACTTTTCACAGGTAATTTTTTCAACGTTGATTATTTAGCGATTGTGGATGTGGTACATGTCGTAATAATGGATTCTGCTGAATGCGATGAACACATAAATCATAATTTGAGCGCTCAATGCCTATATCGTCGAGCTTCGATATCTGGCTTGCCCTGGCCCATCCTATCATGACAAGAGATAGAAGCAAAGAAGCAAATAGAATCCACCAACGGCGAGAAATAGTTTGATCAATACCGATCGGATTTTATTACTCCTTGCAGCTTAATATCAGGCCCTTAATTTCGTCATCTTCAATAAGTGCATTAATTAGTTTCACGTATTCCTCCCGAGCCAACCCGCCATTCGATACCATATCTATCATCTTTAACATCGAGGCATTCTGCGCCGCTTTCGCAACTTTGATCTGAGTCTGATACAACAATCGGCCAAAACTTGTAATAGTGTAATTCAAACCCTTGCGCTTAATTATACCAATGCCAAGTAGATTTTTAATTCTGTCGTGACATTGCTTCCTAGATATCTTAAGTTTATCTTTTAGACCTTCTGTAGTCTGCGCGCTATTAACTATTATATCAATAATGTTGAACGCAGAATCATCAGAAATCGATGCGAGTACTTCGGCTACTTCGGGCGTCACAGATCTTATTTCTAGTCACTATTCCACATCTAGGTAACATATGATTTAACGGTTCTATACCACTTGGCTATGCTACCGGGGGAAATGATGGGTGGGCTAGGAACAAATCTCAAAACCTAACCCACCCGACCAAGTCGGATGATGACACGCTTCCACTTGGCGATACTAAATAGGCATTATAATATAAGAAAATTCGATGAATTATTTGCAAAATGCGAAATTGGTATTTTACTCCAGTCTGCAGAAAACCTATCAACGAGTTTAGCCAATAAGCCAAATGAGCGTTTATTTATTGAAGCTTGTCTGATTCATTCACTATCTCCGCTAGTATCAATACATAAGCCTTAAAAAGAGACTTGCGGTAATGGTATTAATGAAAAAAGTGCTATTGTTAGTAGGAATTGCGATGTCAATACTTCTCTCTGCCTCGGTCACAAAGAGCGTTGCCGCACAGAATATGACCACAAACGCTTCGAACGCCGCCGAAAATATGAGCGCTGCCGCCAATCAAACCATTTCGCAAGCGGGACAAAACGCTTCTAATACGATTGGAAATGCAAGTCAGTCAGCGAACCGAACGGTGGGTGAACTCGGTAAGAATGCCTCAACAGCTTTGAATAAAACAGCTGAATCTGCAAATGCTACTATGAGCGAAATCGGTAAGAACGTAACTGATGCAGGGAAAACTGCACTGAATAAAACAGGTGAAGTCTTGAAAGGTGTTGGTTCAGGCGCAGCTGGCGTGTTAGGCAATATAACCGGAGAAATAAAAGAGGGTATTAGCGGCAAGTAATTGTGAAATCTCCTAATTTTTTCTTGTCCCCAAGCCAGGTGGCACTGCAAACGAACCCGGAATTCAGTAATGAACCAATATAGTTATTCATAAGGAATTTAAAAAAAAGAAGTATTCAACATTCCGCGAAGCTGGGACCATTTTAGTCCTTTTAAGGTAAAATACTTGCTCGACAATTTAGACTCTTCCACCGTTATACAAATAGTATGCTAAGGAGAGGCTCAGGCTTGGCATTGCTACTGGAAAAGAAATGTCAAATATCGACAAAGTTGAGGGTGAACGTTGTTAACCTAACTTTATTATCTACTATCTGATTAGAATATCGCATAACTACAACTCGAACAGGAGGGGAGACATCAGGAATTCGCTCCATCTTCCCCTCCAATTTTATTTATTGAGTTCAACTTAATTTGTATCGATGGTTATCCCATGTCACGAAGATCTGGAGGCAAAGATAGCAATGCTGCAGGAGATTGATGATTCATATGAAAGCAGATATGACAAACATGAACCTCGGTTGCTTCTATGTGAATATTGCGAAAAAGAGTATATGATTCCAGCCTATCACTAGCGAAGCGTGTCGATATTGGCTTCAGCATTTTTAAATAGGAAGTTATTTTCGGTAGAATATGTCTATCGAAATTGATTTAGATAAGGAAATCGACGAGTTGATGAAAAAGTGCCTCGAGGAAATGAAACGAACTGCAAAGCCCCGGGTAATAGAACTGCTTAAACAGACCTATAGCCTGGTAAATATTGACCCTTTAAAGTCAATGGAATTATTCAGAACCGCAAAATTGATGAGCGATTTACTTCGACAATGAGCGACAGCAATCAAAACGCCTACCAAACAACTATACCGTCTATAAGTCGTCTTTCTGCAGCGGTAAACTTAGGCACGCTTCTATTTTGTCATTTTGTAAAGAGAAAGTTTCACAGACTATAGGTAGTCTAGATATGGCCCTCCCGCTCGACGTACCCATACGTCAAAGCTCATCATAATCCTCAGCACGAAAGTATGGAGTAGTGTGTACATATTAAGGATCTCGAACTTCATGTGTTTCTGCTAGACAGCATTCCGATTGACCTTGGTAATTAGATGACGAAAAAAAGAGGTGCCGGTAACTGAAAGTTACCCAGTCATATTGCTCGTCTGATTCATCCCGCCCATCGAAGACATGTTACTAGTCATGTTACTAGTCATCGGTCCAGCACCCGATTCATTGCCTGTCATTCCACCACCACCGCCACTTGACTCGTTAAGGGTCGCATTCACGGTTCCCCCTATAACTTTCATCTGCTCAATATCTTGAGGGTTAGAGGTTGCATTAGTCAAATTAGCAACAGCCTGGTGTGTTGGAATATCTCCAGAGGGACTTAGCGCTAAACCGCTATTTTCCGTTTGATTCTGTGCAGCCGCTAGTCCGACCGGTAATAATAATACCAGCAGTAGTGCTTGTACTCCGAATCCAATATACAATATTTTATTCATTAATCAATTACAAGCATTATTCTATTTTAAGAGGTACACAGGTCACGCCATTTACCTTGGATTGATTTTTATGTACATTTTTGTTAGTGTAAACTTCATTTTTCACGATTTCGCTAACTAATGTACCACTGAAAACATCCGTTATTTCATTGGCTTCAATTGTCGACAGATAAATGATTCCAATGCTAGGTAAACTCTAATATACTATGACGTCACGGACTGGCGAATGCCATCGGTGTCTGCCAGCAAATAGCGAAACTAGTTCAACAAATGGATAGCCAAATTATAATCTTGGTCGTGTCTGCGTTTGATCTTGATAAAGATGACCTGAAGAAATCGAAACGACTGAATATCTGAGAAAGGCCATTACATATAAAACAGCTTATTGAAGCAGTCAGGAAAGAATTATCAAGACCCCGTTTGCTTGCGGGTTTCGCTTGATATATACATGACTTATAACATGAATCATTCAATCATTTAATCAATGATTTATTCAGTCATTTGTTCAATGATTTATTCAAGGCGTACTCTTTGTTACTTTAGGTAGTGTATACTAATGTATACTAATATACGTGCTAGAATTGATTGATTGAGTGTTGACTATGGTCGGCTTATCAGAGATTTTGCGTTATTGATTCCTAAAAGGGATTTTCCGATAAGGATTCTTTTTCCCACCGGATTATTTATCAAGCGCTCATAGCGTAGTTATCAGCGGTAGAAACATTATCCTGCTTTAAACTGCAGCTACTACTTGGTATTCCTCCAAGAGACTATAAATCTAGTTTGGAAGCAACTTTCTCCAACATACTTCCGTTCTTCACTTCACCGTTAAGGCCTGGAGAATATTCCTGCGGCGCCTCGGGAGCTTGTGGAATAGCAAAACCGTCCGGAAGCCCATTTAACGCCTCGACTTGACCATCACCGAAAGGAGAATCACCTTTAAAAATCTCGCCTAGTCCTGAAGGGTCATTTGAAAACGTCCATTGTTGATTGTGCAAATTTCTTTTCTCTAGTTCTCTTACTTCAGGCATCTTTGAGCTATCTGCTTTGGGAACAGGCAGTGTCTTTCCCCATTTTGCACCTAAAGACTCGAGTGCTTTTGCAAAAACCTTTTCATGTGCTAAATCTCTCACGATAAGGTAGGAGACAGTAGCTCGGAACGTCTTGTTATCGCTCATAGCATACAACCGGCACTTTTGCAGCCTACCAGTACATTCCAACATTAAATTATAAATTAAATCTAAGACGAGATTGCCACTGTTATATACATAAGAACCAGACCAAGGATTCCCAACTGAATCAACTGGCATTGCACTCTCCGCTCCAACCAACATATGATGAATATTACCAGCAGTCAATGCAGGTTCTAGGGGAAGGTCGTTTGGAGGGGCATCTTGCGTTGTGCCCTCTAGTAGCATATTAATCGTGGTTGAAATAAGTTCCACATGGCCGATTTCCTCTCCAGCTACGCTTTTTATTAGATCCCGATACGGTTTTGCCTTACCCCTAAAATTAAAATTCTGAAACAAATACTGCATCATAGTTCGCA
>JBIOZE010000077.1:0-5300 GCA_044870745.1 Nitrososphaeraceae archaeon
ATGAAGTCTTCTGTCCTTATGCAATTCAATTTTGTTCTCAACATCCTTCTTATGAGTTTTAAAAATGTGCTGGTCCGCACAGTGATTATGCATAACACCAATTTCGCAAAATTCGCATGAAGTGACCATATCTCGATCTCTTAGTGCTAATTTGCAAGACTTGCAAACATCACTCTCAATATCGAAATTTGATAATGGCTTCAACCAAGATTCACGCCAAAGCACGACGACCATACTTTCTAACTTCCAACTCTAGTATATATTACAATAATAATCCCAGAGCATTAGGCGAACCCGCGTCTAGACTTTCTATAATTGAAGATCATAACCAGATGGTTTCAATTGGAGTTTTCTTTCTTACTGCTACATGGGAGAAATCGTTGTCTTCAGATGCTCCATGCCAATGTACAAGTCCTGCAGGTATACGTACTATGTCACCTTTTTTCAATTCATACTCCTTTCTTGTTAGTCCGGCGTTTGACCCAGAGTTATCGAGATCCATTTTTTCCACAAATGCAACCGTACCAATCCCATCTGTAACGAATAAAGTTTGTTCAGACATATGCACATGTGGCCTTGTTTTGCAGCCCTTCTTAAATACAACGTAGTAAATTTCATCCTCAGAATTTGATTCTTCTGCCAATTTGCGCATTACAAACTCGCCAGTAAAATTTTTTTCTTGCACCGCTTTTGGAATCTCTTCCATGTTATTAATATTCCAAATTTTTAGTTCCATAAGGTATCTGTCACCACGTTCACTGTATGCTAGCCTCATATTCAACAATATTAATGCTGCCAACTGTTCCTTAGTACCTATGGCTGTCGTGAGCAATTTCCTGCATTGACTGCAAAAATCGAATTAAGGCATTAATCTTAAGAACTATACAAGGGTTATGTCTACAGCATAAACGATCAAGCGATGGTTTATCATAATGATATTTGCTATGTTTCTGGATGTAACAATCTGAGTAGTCACAGAATTAAGATATCTTCTAGAAGCAAGGACGGCAGATTTAGTTCAATGTGCGGCGTAAGATATCTTTGTCAAACTCATTTTAAAAATATTGGAAGGATGCAATCAAAGCAGGATATACCAATAATTATTGAGGATTGGGATGATCAATGAAGAAATATTCGCGAAAATAAGATGAGCAGATAATTGGCTGATTGAAGAATTAGTAATTATTCTACTCTATTAGTCTAACGAATGATTGCTAAGAAGATACTTGTCAACTCTTTTTTGAAGATCGATACTTATTTCGTTTACAGGCCGATTCCCATTTATGGATTTGATTCCGTATCTTTTCTGCATTCTTTTAAATTCTTTAGCCATTAATCCCTGATACTTGATAAAGGATTCTAACATGTTTTCCGATAAACCCAAGTCTGCACCAGATTCGTAATAATCTAAATTAGAGTTCTTTTTAAAAACTCTATGTACTAATTCGGTAGGATTCACATCAAGATAAAATACAATATCTGGTCTTAGAGCAAAGCCATACAAATTATGAGACCATGCCCTGCTGATCCCTCGCACTGCTTCCCTTGCCATTAGTGTGTAAATATATCTATCAGAAAGTACGATATAGCCAGCTCTTAAACCAGGAATGATTTTATTCTCAAGCTGATCAGCAAAGTCTGCTGCATAAAATAAGCTTATTGTTCTTTTTCCAAGAACAAAATTTCTCTTCGCTTCCAAAATACCTTCACCTATTAATTCGGAGCGCCTAAGACCAGCGTTCATTACTGCATGTCCGTCAGCCTCGAGTTTGGAAGTTAGCAATTCAATCAATGTGCTTCGGCCCGAAGCATCAGGTCCTTCTATCACGATAAATTTTCCTTTTATTTCGACTTGTTCTAGATAGGGAATGGCATGTCCATAAAAATTCACCTTTCTCATTTTCTTGATCTTGGACGATTGAAGGGTCAAGAAGCAATAGGCCTCCTAACATTTCTTGAAATATTCAAAGTAGGGAAGAGCTTAGTAACTTGGGATCTCAACGTCTTCTGAGCTTCTTCAATTTCCATTGTTCCATCAACTATAGTAAAATCCTCAGATAAAGCCAATGAATCATACTGTTCAATAATTCGGCTTTGAAAAATTCTGTAACTCTCATAAGGATCATTACTTAGATTCAAGTCCATTCCAGCCTCGTAGTATTTTAGTTTTGGGCGACCAGAAAGGATTCTTTCAACGGCGATATCTACAGGTACCTTGAAATAAAAAACCAGATCCGGTTTTACTGCAAATTCGTAGACCCGTCTAACCCACTTCGGATTACATCCCCTTACAATATCCCTGGCAAAAGCTGTGTAGATATAACGATCAGCTAGTACTATATATCCAGCATGCAATAGTGGAAGGATGTTCCTTTCATATCTGTCTGCAAAATCTGTGGCATGTAGTAAAGAAAAGGTAATTGGTGTTAGCCTACCTTTTCTTTTCCCTTTTGATGTAATACGTCTTACTGTCTCTGATGAATTCCATTCTGTCAAGAATACAGAACTTTGTTTTGATTGAAACCATTTCTCCAATAATCTAAGTTGAGTCGATTTTCCTGATCCATCTATGCCTTCAACTACTATGAGTTTACCCTTAATAGAAATTGGATCCTTTTTTCGTCTTTTGGAATAAGTCATCAGTATCACAATTTGGATCCTATTGTAATCATTCTATCATGCTCATCCTTCTGTCTACTATTATTATTTATCAAACGATGTTCTATTGAGAGATCGAATGTGTCCTCGACCTTATCAAGTGTCTGTTCCAACAGAATTGAAGGATATGATTTCAGTGGAGAAACTACGTCGACAATCATGCGACCTTTTTCCGAACTCCTGAGAGCTGTATGAGACTTTGTTTTTACAATTAGATAGCCTAATTTAAGTAATATTCCTATCTTGTGAATGGATTTCAAATTCTGGGATTTTAAAAATGCACTGTATGTGTGTATTAGCGATTCTGCAACCTTCATCTTCTTAGAATATGCGATCGATAGTGCTAAAACAAGTTGTTCTCTATGGGTAAGGTTGGGATATTCTTCGTCCAAAGTTAGATAGAATTGATTGTTCACTTTATTAGTAAATGGAAGTTTTAATGACGCACTTAGTGCAAATGATAGTATTTGAGCCTCCCGTTCTTTCAACAACCCACAAGAAATTAAATGCTTAATAATACTGTCCAATCCAAAATAATGGTTTTCACTCTTGCATCTGTTAGAAATTAATTGCGAGATTTGACGCTCTAAACTTTCAATATTATTCTTTTCAATTATGTTGGGATTCTGAAGATAGGATATTAGAATTCCCTCCCGTAAACCAAAATCGCTAACAACAAGCTCTGTCAAATTGTACTGCTTCATAATAGCATAAATGACATATGTACCAGAAACAATAGTTTCAGCTCTGGTAGTATCCATGCCTTGCAGTGACGAGATCTCATCGGGCTTCATGGAATCTAATTTCTTGCCGATAGATTCAATGTCCTTCAATGTCAATCTGTAATTATGAACTTTCTGGAACGGATAGTTCGCAGATTCTTGATGATATCTAGCAAGCGCTCTAGATGTTCCCCCAACCCCTACAAGCTCTGTATCAATTCCGATTGCATAATTTTTTCTAGAAGGAAGAGTATTTTCTATCTTTTGAATCATGTCATCAATATCCTTCTTAGAAAATGATCCATCTTTTTTTGCAAAGGTCTCACTAAGTCGTAACGCGCCCAAAGGAAGAGAATTTACTTTCTTGATTTTGAAGTCTTCTGTATAGACTAATTCTAAACTACCCCCTCCCAAATCAAAGTAAATGGCATTTGTTAAACAAGTCGACATGGCTGCTCCCAGGTAGGAATAATAGGCCTCTTCAGGCCCACTTAGGATCCGTATCTTATAGCCAGTCCTTCTGTTGACCTGGTCCACAAAAAATGCACTATTCTGAGCTTCTCTTAGAGCACTTGTGCCAATGCAAATAACATCCTTTATAGATTCAAGCTTGATGATATCTCGATATAAAAGTAGAACATCTATCGCCTTTTCCATAGCAGACTCACCAAGCTCTGCAGTATGGGTCAGTGCCTCTCCTAGCCTTACTTTGTTACTCTCTTGTTGAAAAGTTGTGAATGAATTATTATCATTTACTATATCATAATTGACTAGCTTTATAGTATTTGAGCCGATATCAATGACGGATATTTTCAATCTCTAGTACTTCAACTTGGTGAAAAGCTAGTTAAATATATTTATTGCGTGTATATAGAATTAGTAGATCCTATAGACAAGTCGAATTCGACCAATATAGTGGCGAGATGAATGAACAATGAATTTATTCTAATAAATTTTATGCTACTAACCATTAGTCAACTAAACTTATGATTCTTGTTAATTTTTGTTTATTTGATTTTGAGTAAAATTAGCTACATGAAACTATTACATCTAAATGAACTTCTTTGACAACCGATAACTAAACGATCTGTGTTACTAGGTATAATAAAATGCACGTTTTAGTTCAAGAAAAATATGATTATGACAATCATGTTACTGGACAGCGACTATTTTTGCATCAAATATGCAGCAGTATCCTGCTGGTTGTCCACTATGTAAGAAAGATCAATTGGCTTTAATTCCATTATGCAAGAAATAAAAAATTGCCTCATCCAGGTTTAAAAACGGAATTCATGCATTGAGCTTGAGTTCGTAGCTCCAATATGTAGAAGCATATTATATTGACAAAGCCTTATTTGTTTGATAATTAATAATAGTAATAATCTAGAATAATTCATTGTATGTAGGCATTGATTTTTACTCTTGCTTCCTGGTTTTGAACAAGAAATATACCAGAATGAATGGAAATGAAGCAAGAATAAATGATTCTATTGTCCCTAACCGAGAATGGATTGCAAGCTGTAGACCTAAATAAAGGGTAATTCCTGCAGGTACTAATCCAGATAGAATAAACCTGTGACTTCTAATCTTGAATTTATTTAGGTCTCCATAGGGGTACTGCACATGATGATATACCACAGGCATTACAAACAGTGACGCGGCTACTGTGATAGAATAAAGTGCAATTATCAAAATTATGACATCAATGGTTGTAAAAGTACTAGGTGTATTCACAGAAATATTTAACAAAAATCCAAATAGAATACCTGAAAAGGTAGCCAATAACGCACTTTCTTTTAATATTGTGTCGTAATGTCTAACGAGTTTATCATCATCACCACTGCCAAATGGGTCATTATCCTTTGACATCCAAACTCTCCATATAGTCATGAGCATGCATGTTGATATAGATTTTAAGAG
>JBIOZE010000078.1:0-3135 GCA_044870745.1 Nitrososphaeraceae archaeon
TTTCTCTCTAATGTAACTATAACAGCGAAGCACTCTTTTATCAGATTCCATGGAAGAGATTCCAAGCACCGGTACAATTATCTGTATTCAAAAGAGGAACTTGAGCCATGGGTATCAAAAATTAAAACAATACAAAGTGAAATTCCCGTAGTTAGGTCCTATTTTAACAACCACTATGGAGCTAAGGCTGTGGTGAATGCTCTCCAATTCAGAGAGCTTTTGGGAGCAGACGTCAGCGAGGACCAAAGGAAAGCTCTGCGTCATGCTGAAAAATATATTAGCGACGTGTCACTAGGTTCAAGGCTCGATAAGTATTTAATGCGCTAAGAGTGGAAAGAGTATTTTGCAGTTTATCTATATATAAAAAATACTTTGTCCAAATAATAAAAAGGTCGATAAATCGTAGTCAAGTTTGCCGCAGTGAGTTCTTTATTGACTTCAGCCAAGTACTGGAATGACTCTTGCAATTCGGTTTGTCGCTGGGATAGTTCTTGATTCTTCAGTTTCGATTCTAAATTTTGTTCAGCGATGAATTCATATTGGTCACCCGCGACACCTTATCTTATTTAAGAAATAGTTGCCCTGGTACTACATTGGCATACACTCAATTCGATGAGAGGGTAAATCGACTGAAGATTGCCGATGCATTAAAAGAACTATTATCTGTACACGGGTTAACTCCAAATTCTGTTTTGTATTATGATGTTGACGAACTGGCTTCGCTTCTTGGTATCAACGGATATGTGGCTAAATTAATTCTCAACGCGGCCCGCGAATATAAGTGACTTAAAATGATATGTCAAGTCTGTAACGAAAATACTTCTAGTGCCAAACAACGGTTTGGTAAGGTGGTCTGCGATAATTGCTATTTTCTAGCTGGCACAAATGGTAGTTGATACCTTATATTCTGCACAAATGCTGTGATTTCCTTCCGTTCATACGTGAGGCGCCATAAGGGATACAGTGTAATATTAAATCGTGCCCATATGCCGAAGCCACTAAGGCTCGCCCTAAGCGAATTGTCAGTGTCGATGCTCACTATCAATCATCAACGATATTGCCCCAGATTTGTATTGCAAAACCAACAGCTAGCAGAACTGCCCCTACCTGAGCAATTCTTGTTTCCATAATTCTATGTTTCTGTTCATGGATATTTTCCATTCCACCTGTTTGTGATTCTTTCATGATTGTTTTCTTGGAGCGAAATATTTTGCCGTATCCAATCATTATAGAAGCAATTAAATTCACAATCAAACCGGATAGTATGAGAGTCTTTACCATTTATTCTATATTGTCCGCTATTCATAATTAGGGATTAAGTTATTAAATTGAAGCGCAGATAATTTAGCGGAGTTATTGACACAGGCCGTTCAATTACATTACCTAAGCATCAGATTTGACGCGGTTTCTTATAATACAATGTTCGACATATCAATTGTGAGACTACTCATCTAATCCCAAAGATTGGAAGTACGATGTAATATCCCATTCCATTCCATCCCGTCTTTTTTCTCCTGCAAGAACTTTCTTCGCGTACGTTCCCTTACAACTTCAAGACCATCGAAAACGTTAACGATGAAAATCGTCTTACTACTTAACTTAACTAGTAGAAGAGGGTCTATAGATATTGAAGCATAAAATCTTGAACCACATTTAAAAACAAAAAGTATTGCTATACTTACGAAAGCTTCCCACGATTAGTTTCGGCCAAATATCGAAAAAAAGGTTAGAGGGAATTACCGAAAAAGCAATCCCTCTACTCAAAAAGAATTAGACAGGTTCAGCTGCTTCCTCGCCCTCGTCAAAAGTCTCTGCTGCATCCTCGCGTAATTTTTCGGCTGGACCTGTAGTTCTAGGATTCGATTCTGCCGCACCGATTTTCTTCTGATTCTTCTGTGTTTCTTCTAACTCTTCTTCTTGATTGTTTTCTGATTCGCTCATGACAACAATACATCATTATTGGATAAGTAGATTATAGCTGTCTGAGCAACCTACCACTTAGAAAAGCTACATCTGTTCTCCTCAATTTAAATAAAGAATGTTTTCCTGACAGATTTGTATATTATGACATTAAGGGAATTGCGGGTCAATTCTTCAGGACGACTCAAACTTTACGATTGGAATCCTAATGATATAATGGGGAGGACTAAAGAGGATTGTCAAGAAGAACTTGGTTCTCTTCATTCCTCTATGTCTGACTTGCAATATCGTTTGTACATCGAAGGGAAAAAGTCGTTATTAATAATCCTTCAAGGTATGGATACATCAGGAAAGGATGGAACTATAAGACGTGTGTTAAATGCCTTTAGCCCTGCTGGGTGCTATGTTAAAGCTTTCAAAGTACCTACAGAGGAAGAGCTGTCACATGATTTTCTCTGGCGAATTTATCAGGCTGTTCCACAAAAAGGTTATGTCGGGATATTCAATCGGTCTCACTATGAGGATGTGGTCGAAGTTCGTGTTAGAAAACTTGTGGAGAAATCGGTTTGGGAACAAAGGTATGACCAGATAAACCAATTTGAAAAAAATCTTAATGAAAACAATGTTAAGATAATAAAGTTCTTTTTACATATATCTAAAGGAGAACAAAAGAAAAGACTTGCTGAAAGATTATCTCATCCGGCCAAACGGTGGAAAGTTGATGGGAATGACTTTGAAAGACACAAGAAATGGAATGAATACATGAAGGCCTACGAAGACGTTATTATTAGATGCAGCACACCAGAGTCTCCTTGGTATATCATTCCTGCCAACAGCAAGTGGTTTCGGAACTGGCTGGTCTCAAAAATAGTAGTAAAGACATTGAAAGAAATGAAAATTAAGGAACCGAAGTATATAGTGCCACAGAATAGTAGAATTCTGAAAAAGGGAAAAGTATAGTAGTTCTGTTCCTTTAACTTACGTCTACGGTCCTATGGCTAACTACTCTTCAGCGGCATTTGATTTTGCCAGTTTGGTGCACAAGTCGAGACGATACTTCCACAAGAATAGTCCAAAAAAATAAAAGTCACATTAATCAACACTGCTCCGTCTTGGTGAGCTAAAACATTCGTTGTTGTACAGAGTGACTTCTGTTCGATTTTCTTCCAAACGAGTTGGCATAACATTACTGGGTTGGTCCACCAGACAGGTTGA
>JBIOZE010000079.1:0-25132 GCA_044870745.1 Nitrososphaeraceae archaeon
TTTCTCTCTAATGTAACTATAACAGCGAAGCACTCTTTTATCAGATTCCATGGAAGAGATTCCAAGCACCGGTACAATTATCTGTATTCAAAAGAGGAACTTGAGCCATGGGTATCAAAAATTAAAAAGATACAAAGTGAAATTCCCGTAGTTAGGTCTTATTTTAACAACCACTATGGAGGTAAGGCTGTGGTGAATGCTCTCCAATTCAGCAGAGGTCAGCCAGGACCAAAGGAATGCGCTGAAGAATATATTAGCAAGATCTCTCCAAGTTCAAGGCTGGATAACTATTTAATGCGTTAATAATGGAAATACCATTTTGCTGTTTATCATAGACGAAAATACAAGCTTCAGTATTCAATTTGTTCCTTATTTTCGGCAATTGTTAATGACCAGGGTAGCTGTCCACTTATCCGCTATCATCAGCTCGATTTTATATTTTGTTGAACCATTGGTATGTGGGAATATTAGATCGCAAATTGAAAACAATCATGTCATACAACGCAAGTGAAGTAAAAACTGACGGATCAATTGAAGATCTTTCTAACGGTTATAATATTTGGATAGATTTTACAAACGCAGATCATCAGGAACTTTTACCCATTGCCAACAAATTTAGCCTAGATGCAGAAGCACTGGAGACATACTTTAACAAGTCAAAGAAACCAGAAATTCGTGTATTAGATAACCATACATTTACTGTTATTCTGGATATGAAAAACA
Source organism: Nitrososphaeraceae archaeon (assembly GCA_044870745.1). Classification (GTDB taxonomy): domain Archaea; phylum Thermoproteota; class Nitrososphaeria; order Nitrososphaerales; family Nitrososphaeraceae; genus TA-21. Next base: position 724 of record JBIOZE010000079.1, read on the forward strand.
AAGATCCTAAAACCCTAGATACGGAGGGAGTTTACATATTTCTAGGAAGACACTGGATGATCACGATTCACTCAGATCAAGTTAATCTTAAAGTGATGATAGAAAAACTATTAAAAACAAATAAGAAAATCAAGGAACTTCAGATTGATGCACTTTATTATAACCTATTGGCTGAGATAATAGAAAAGTATGAGCAGCTTTTGACAGCGATAGAGCTCTCAGTAAACGAATATCAAAGAAGATCCTTCTCTAGACCTTCGGCTTTAATGTTTGAAAACATAGACATTTTGTCTAGACACACGATAGTATTAAGGCGACACTTTTGGCGTGTCAGAAATATCATTAATTTTCTGGTACACAATGAGCATGATAAAGAGGAAGTCAAGTACATAGAAATGGTGTATGATGATATATCACAATTAATTGATTTTGTTGAATCATATGAGGGAACCATAAATTCCATACGTGAATTACATGTTGCAAAGGTTTCTCTGCAAATAAACGATACAATGAAGCTACTTACTATCTTCACTGTCATACTACTACCTCTAACCTTAATCGCTGGAATATATGGCATGAATGGGGTTGATCTCAATAATATTCAAGTAATGCCAGCAGGATTTTTCTTAGTAATTATTATTATGATTCTTGTGGGTGTAGGTCTTCTAGCATTCTTCATAAAGAAACAGTGGTTACTTGAGCGAGAGAAAGAATTGCAAAATGGTTTGCATACAAGAGATAAGGAATCACCGAGAGATAGCAGCAGCAAAAGTCATGTTGAATATCATATTTTCAAAAGAGCGAACGAACGAATATGAATGAAAAAATGCACCGTGTGTGCTGTCAAATTACCTACGTAATCAGGGACTAATCGATCAAATGCCGAAATTTCACAGGTAGTGCTTGCCAAACCGTTTCTTATCTTCTTTCATCTCAGGTGATACAACTTTTGTTCTTGAATCAGTAAACAAGCTACGCACGCCTGCAACAACTCCGACACCTAAACTAATCGCAATTATAACTGTCATTATTGTAAAGAATGTTGCAAAGCTATGTTCTATCGCCAATACTTCTTCCGTTTATCAATGAGCAAATAAGAAGATTTCGTATGTGATTAAGGAACAAAACTCAAGAGATAGGAAATACTATCTTTATTCTACCATTCACACTTCTAGTCCATCATCGCCTTCATTTACTTTGATGCTATCCGTGTCGATCTGAATTGGAATATTCTTTTGTCCACCACCATTCTCTGGCATTTCGTATCGCACTAGTAGCTTGTATTTCTCATCCATCTTTGGAATATTGTTTATTGGCACATCCACTTTACTGAATTTAGTATCAAGAGATTCCGTGAACGATTCACTTGCAACAAGCTCGTCTCCTTCATACACTTGAACTGTCAGTGGTATAGAGATACTTGAAGTGGCAAATGGATCTGAGGCTCCGACCAATTTTGCAGAGAATGAAACTGCATTCATGGCAGTCGGTTCTTTTGCTTGTATGGTTGCTTTCATAGCCTCACCTTCACTTAATAGAGCTTTAGAACCTCTTATGGAAACTTCATCTGATTTAGTAGCAAATCCAGACTCAATAACTATCAAGGTAGCTAATGAAGCTAAAGAGAAACCTATGATTAATGCTGCCATTGATGGAGAGAGCTTGAAGTCATACTTTATTATGAGCGAAGAAGTATTTTTGGAGTTATGGGATATTACCGGGTGAAAATAACATGGAATTACCCAATGTAGAAAAATTAATTTAAATTAATAGCGCATCTGTTAGAATGAAGGATAAAACACACGGCTACTCCAATCCAGGTCGTATGTGACTACATAGTGGGTTGGTTTAGCCTCGGTTGGTATCATGTCAGCGCTTCGCAGACGTGCAATTGAGGGCGGAAGTTCCGAGTAGTAGTATCTCTCACGGGAGTTACTCTGTGGTTGCTTTCACTCGGCATCTTTGACAAAAAATATGCAAATGGAACCGCAGGTTCGTCGGATGAACACACATATGTTGCTCTAGACCTCTTTACGGCTGAGACACCCTTAGGTCTGTATCAAGGCGTTACCGAACAGATGGTAATGTCTCGAACGCCCGGTTCATTCCGAACTGTGCTCGTTCCACGTGGTTCTTCTAAGGCAGAATGGCTACAAAAAGCCTGAAGATGTACAAGGACATATCTACTCCGCATTAAGGCTAACTCGACCCGGTATCCAAGAGTGTATATCCAAACTCATGAACTAAACTCAGGCTTACCTCCGTCCATCATTATTTAAGATCATATGACATATGTATCTTACCGCTACAAAGATAATAGGACAGCTAACTACATCAACGGGATTGCCTTACTATTACTTGAACCCACTTTCAGGTTCGAAATCATGTTCGAATTCTACTGCATAGAATCCAATTACTTTACGTACTGAATGGGTTTACTATCCGTGAGTACCCATATTGTGAAATCTCTATAATCCCGTCTTGAATACGATTTTAGTTACATCTTCTTTTTTATCAAACATTTCATAAGCTTTCGCGGCCTCATCAAGCTTCATAGTATGACTTATTATCTTCTTTGGATCGATTCTTCCCGCTTCGATTAGATGAAGAAGTTGCTCATTATATTTTTTTACAGGGCACTGACCTAATTTGATTTGCAGTTCTCTATTGAATATTTGTCCCAGAGGAAATTTGTCATAATCAGATCCATATACTCCTGGTATGGAAAGTGTTGAATACTTTCTTGCTGCCTGGCACATCCAATTAATTACCTGTAATGAATTCATCGGTTCATACGCCGGATCAGATATTTTTGAGTGGTCATGGCCTTGGTAACTTTGACTGCCTTTTGTTATCATATGTCCGCCAACTGCTTCATATCCAACAGCGTCTATGCATAGTGGTCCCTTGTCTTTTGTTTCCTTCTTTATTGTTGCAACGGGGTCTTCATTATCGAAGTTAATTATCTCTGCTCCTAATTCTTTCGTCTTTGATAATCGACTAGGCCAATGATCTATCGAAAATACCCTGGCGGCCCCTCGCAAAAATGAGCTCATAACAGCAAAATACCCAACCGGACCTGCACCAAATACAGCGACATCGTCTCCAGGCTGGACATTTGCGATGTCTGCTCCAAAATAACCTGTCGGAAGTATGTCACTTAAAAATAAAACGTCTTCTTCTTTGGAAATCCCGTCTGGAACTTTTAAGGGACCTGTATTTGCAAAAGGGACTCTTACGTATTCTGCCTGTCCACCATCATAACCACCCATCAATTGTGTGTATCCGTATGCTGCCCCAAACTCTGCTTTCGGATTAGATCTATCACATTGAGACCAAAGTTCGTGCCTACAGAACCAGCATTTGCCGCAGCTGATGTTAAAGGGTACGACTACTCTATCGCCTTTTTGTATTTCCTGTACGTTAGAACCTACCTCTTCCACAACTCCCATAAACTCATGTCCCAATGTCTGTCCTGGCTCCATACCTTGTACTGTGCCGTGATACAAATGCAAATCTGATCCACAAAGCGCGGTTGAAGTTACTCGCAAAATGATATCCTCTTTATCTTCAATCTTCGGTTTTGGCTTGTCGTCAATTCTTACATCCTTCGCTCCGTGATAGACTAACGCTTTCATGCACAACTAAAGAGCAACATCGGTTATAGCCATTGATGGGACAGATAATTTGTCAAGTCGGAAAGTTATTAATTCTCAAAGCGAAAAGAAGTTGCCGAAATTAATATTTACCAGTATCGGTCTCAAAATGAGTAAGGTTTTCCCTCACCCCAAGTAGCCTGCTAACCATAATCTATTAGCGCTTGTCTTTAGTATACTGCATTCTTGTCCATCTATGTCTATGGATGTATCAACTTACCATGACTCAGTTTTAAATTTTATAATTCGTTCTTGTAGATATTGTTAAAGGCAATGCTAAACTCGACTATCAAGCTAACAGTTCCACTAACAACGTATAATAGAGTTTTGTGGTGCTGATTAAGGGCGTGTGATGTCCAGTCTAGACAAGCTTCTTGTACAGGAGATAAAATACAATTAAACTATAGAGTCGTAATAATAGTACATGAGCGATTCGCCAGAAGAACTAGAAAAGGCACAGAAAAATCAGAAACAGGTTGGAGCAGCAGAATCAGATCCCTCTACAGCAGAACCAGCAGACAAACTAAGGGAAGAAGCTGCTGAGAACGTGGACGAGGACGAAGAAGGTTCTGAACCAGCCTAATTTTTTATTTTGGCTGGAATATTTCATTTCATCACTCATGTTTCGAGGAACTTTGGTACGTTAGAATGACGATGTTTAAGAATAACCAAAAGTCTTAGCAACTATATTAGATTATAATTAACACTAAGCTTCAGTAATAGTTTGTTCCGTATTTCCACAAGGGATTCAGAATTTATGATAAGATTCAGTGAGCCACAAAATTCATCACTCTTAAGATACTTTTATACCCCTCACCCATATAGTAGGCATCTCATGATCGAGATGACATCCGTCGCATTTAGATATTGAACGCCCGCTGTCTTGATCTTATTTTTCTCATAGAATAGTCAAAAAGATATTTCTGGCAAAACCTCGCGTTATAGAACTGCTTAAACAGGCGTATAGCGTAGTAAATTCTGATCCTTTAAAGTCAATGGAATTATTCACGACCGCAAAATTGATGAGGGATTTACTTCGACAATGACCTTGTCGTTCCATAATTAGTTATGATCTTCATCACAACCCTTATCCAATCTGAGAAAACTCAAATGCAATGAGAAAACTGACATGTGATTATTGGCACAACTGTCTCTAAAGTTATCGAATAAAACCAGTTTATCGTAAACGTTGAAACATTATTTCATATCTTTTTACAGTATATGATTAACAAAGTTAAAAAAAATTTAAATATTTCCTATTCCATAAATTTACTACCACATTGGACGGCAAAAAAAACTCTCCAGTGTTTTTGGCAGTCGTAGACGACGAAATAGATCTTGCAGTCTTATTCAAGGATGCCTTGAGCCAAATCCCAAAAGTTGAAGTCTTCGCTTTCTCTGACCCTCTCCAAGCACTTGAACATTTTCGGGATAATCAGAAAAATTACACATGCGTGATATCGGATTATAGAATGCCAGGACTTACTGGCGTAGAGTTGCTGAATAAGGTAAAACAGATCAACCCTGAAGTAAGGAGTATACTGATGACTGCCTTCGAAATTGAAGATGAGGTATTTAATACATACAACTGTATCGATAAATTTTTGCAGAAACCAATAACTATAGCGAACCTGTTGGCTGTAGTTCAAAGATATATCAGTAAGATGGAAATTGAGAAACAAGAAAATTGACTATGTAGACTTGAGCGTATATATAAAATAAAGACCATGATTCTAGTAGCGATATGCTATGGACAAAGGGCACCATGATGTATTTGAAAATACTACCAGGTTCCCTCGTATTGAACTTGGTCATCATTACCTAGTTCTATACCCTGACATTCAGAAATTGCGGAAGGTATATTCTGACTACGTAAAAGGCCAGATTCAGGAAGAACCTGATTCTGTTACTCTTGTTCTTCCCTACTTTGATACGACAGAAAATGTAAGAGATGCACTCGAATCTAAAGGCGTCAATGTTACGGAACGTGAACAACAGGGTTCGTTGATTATCGTAGATATTGAGAAAGTAATTAAAAGCACATATTTTGAATTAACGGATGCACAAAGACTAGAAGGTTTTGCTAAACAAATTGAAAGTAAGCATCACGGGAAAACTATTCTTGTAGTTGCAGATATGTCGGCATTTAATCATTTGAAAAAATCGAAAGAACTCTTAGAATATGAAAGATACCTCCACAAGAATCTGAGGATACGGAATTGGAAGGAGCTATGTTTGTATCACGAACGTGACTTTAAAGCAATGTTTACAGAAGACGAAGTTAATGAATTGTTAGAATTCCACAAAGATAGAGTCATCACTGTAAGATAGTATCACATTTGTGAATAAATGATCACGGCTCATTATTTAATTAATACATCTCATAACTAAAATATGGCCGCAGCAGATTAGATTGTAAAAGAAAGAAATTTGAATATCAACGACAGGATTATTACTTGTTTTTTTCATTTCGTTTTGTTTTGCCGCCCATACTGGCATTGCAAATTGCATAGGGATTTTTTCCGCCACCTTTTTTCTTTACTTTTGTTACACACCTGTCGAACTTCTTCGTGCTTAGACCTTTCTTTTTCCCTCTTGGCATGTTAATAATTGCACACAATATCTAATTAGAGCTACAGTTCGGAATGAATCGGAAGGAATGGTCCTAATAAAAAGCCCTGCGGTTGATTGCTGAAATAAGAAAAGCTCGACAGTGTCATTCTGCATGACAAGTATTCTGGCATGCTCTCTTTTAACGAGATTGCGGAGATGGATTACAGTAAAATAATTTCGACGTTGTGAATATGCATCTGCTGTGAGGGAAAAAGTTTGCAAAGTTGCTTGGTAACAAATAGAATCGTGGCTAAAATTACGTCAATTCTCATTGTTTAGGAACTTTATTTAGATTCGAGGGGTTTGTTAGCAGGACCATTAATCACCTTGCCAGTTAAGGCCGAAAATCTTGAGCCATGGCAGGGGCAATCAAATGACTCTTCCAGTGGATTTATTTTTACTGTGCAACCTAGATGGGTACATACTGCAGAGTAAGTATGTAATTTCCCATGCTCATCTCTATACGCTGCCGTTTTTTTATTGTCGAGCACTATTCCTTGTCCAGGTGATAGCCCTTCGATTGTATTGGGGATACTATTTTTATTTTCCGCTGGCATATTATCGTCTCCTTCTGGGGTGTTTCCTATTAGATGTCCTTACTTTTCTCCTTATCTCTCTGTTTGGTTCATAAACTTCTGCCCAAGGGTTTTTCCTATTTAATATCAAATCAGACAAAATCATACCTGCAACCGTTCCGTGCGTAATCCCATTGCCAAAGTCACCTGTTGCTATGTAAACGTTCTCAGCCTTGCCTGGATTAACTCCTATAAACGCCAAACCATCTACTGGTTCAAGAACTTGACCAGACCAATTATAAGTAACATTACCTTTTACGGAAAACCTTTGGGTTGTCCACGTATAAAGCTTGTTAAAACGATTATTTGCCCCCATTAGGTCCTCATTTTCGCCAGTCTTGTGGTCTTCACCTCCCACGATTAGCAGGTCATAATTATCCTCCCTTGGGATTTTCTGAGTTCTCACGTAGTGATATGGTTTCACTTTTTCTTTTGACTTTTGATTTCCTGTATCCCAGTAAAGGGCTCTTGGAACTGTGCCTTTTGGTACTTTTACACCAATCGCGTAAGTTCTGAACGCTTGTTGCTTGTCATAAATTTTACTTTCTTTATCTACGATAGGAGCATTCGTGGCCAATACAACGTTGTTGGCAAAGATGGTAAAGCCGCTTTGAGTCTTGATTTTATTTTTCTTACTATTGCTTGTGCCGGCTGGTTCGATTTCTTCGGCGTGTGTTTCAGTGAAAATTTTTGTTCCGAACTTCGAGGTCATAGCTGACGCCAGACCCTGCAAATACACCATGGGGTGAAACTGTGCTTGATTTGGAAAACGAATGCAAGGGCTAATGTCCGCATTGGGTAACGGAGACTCATGAAAAATCGTTGCACGTGATATTCCTACGCTGTACAATGCTTTCAGTTCTTTTTCAAGGGAGTTTTTCTTATCACTCGCATCTAAAAATAGAAAGCCGTCTAATCGTTCAAAATCGCAATTGACTCCCTCGGTATTTACCATATTTTCAATGAAGTCTATAGCTGCCGTATGGCTTTCTGCTGCGAGTCTGGCTCGTTTAGGGCCATGGTTTTTTACCAAGTTGTAATACCTGTCATCGAGAGCATGTGTTATGTGAGCTGTAGTTCGGCCTGTTTCACCGCTTCCAATATACCCATCTTCCAACAAAACAACCTTGTTACCAGCCTTAGAGAGAAGATAGGAAGTAGTCATACCCGAAATTCCACCACCTACTACTACGGTATCGGTCGTCATGTCCTCGTTTAAATTGTGAAACTTCAAAGGAACAGGAAATTCCCCAAGCCAGGATGACTCCCTTTTACCAGATGTTCTAACCTCCCAATTATTATCAGACAAGTTCACTCACTTACACCTTCATACTTTACTAGTTCACTACATGCTATCTATATGTTTGAGAAGCATCGAATCAGACCTATTTACCTTCTTATCTAACAATAGACGATAGTTTTGGAAGAAACTTTGCTGACCTATAAATACAACTATCTTCACTATAACTGTAATTCATGAAATATAGAAGTAAATCTGATATGGTTGGACTTATTCTAGAAGCAGCAAACGGAGGAGCAACTAAGACTAAAATAATGTACAGCGCTTTTCTATCATTCGAGCAACTAAAACAATACTTGGCTTACTTACTGGAGAGAGGCTTGATTGAACACGAGGAAATAACGCAGAAATTCCGGACAACTGAAAAGGGTATACGCGTCCTAAAACTTCAGAACCAAATCAATGAAGAGTTTACACCCGTCATGACAGAAGGTAGACTTGAACGGCGCAAGGATTCAAACTGGTAATATATAGATAATTCTCGCGAGCTATGAAGTTTTGAAGAACATATGTAAATATCTTTCAAGTATAACGGCATCTTCAATCCTGAAAAGTGCGGTTTGCGTTGCGATACAATCCAAACTTGGCTACTAAGAATATTTGCTAAATATCTTACACTCAAGTCAGTTATCAGCTAGATTTACCATGTATAATGCTTATTTGCCCTAGAATCGTCATGGTAATAGTTGTGAAGTGAAATTAATGTCAGCTCATGTCAGCGACCTTCCTGCATTTTGTATCTAATTACTAAGACGTCGTCGAAAAACGTCGTGTCATACAGAAACATTGGGTGGAATATAATTAGATAATGGTAAGCCATGATGATGTATCAGGGGATGTACACAAACGATGTCATCGCTATGTTTCCATATCTCTTCCATCTTTTCTAAGGATAAACCCTCAAATGCATTATAGAAACTGTTGTTGATTTTCCGAATTGCTTGTTCTGTATCTTTATCCATTGGATTCATAGTAAATTCAATTTTCGCTAGACCTGTTTAGAAGATAAATCCAGCGGCGCGAACATAGACACATCGACATGGGATACTGTACTCCTATTACAGTTCTCAACGGTCGTTCCCTGGCCGCGTTGTATTGTTAATTACAACGAATTAAGTTTTCCCTTATCATCCATCATACCAACTTTCTGTAGTTCTGACTTTGCGGCCTCATCCAATTTTATGGCATTCTCAACGGCCTTGGGAACGAAGGGATTAGGTTCCGCCATTACTTGATGATATTACTTAGCCAGTATTTCAAAGTCATAGCTTAATTAGCATATTAGAAATTGGTCAGCATCCGTATACTGTGGAATACTTTAATTCTTTGTTGACTGATAACTTGTTATCGTATGAAAATCGACCCTTCCGAACCTCCAGAGGAGAAGAGAGCCTAACTTGCGATATATGCGGACAAAGATTTGACACTGTTTGAATCACTCAAAGCGCATAAATTATCAGAAGTTAAAGATGTAGAATTAAAAGATAAAGGCATAGACTAGAAAACATTAGCTGGTTCACACAGCGAACCTTGAGGCTCTAGTTCGTCACAGATATTATACCAAGTCGCACAATAGAAAACAAGTATCCTTAGTAATACCTTATTATTCTGAGACAGGCCCTCTAAATAATTGTGCTTGAGAAATAATTTGTGACGAATATACTGATGGACAGCGTTACATTTCTACGTCTTTCGTTATGTCAACTGGAAGTGGGTACATGTCTGAATATGATACGCTAGGTGAGGACATTAATTATTTCGATATTGTTCAATCTCCATCATATAGATACCTCAAAAATCAATTCAAGGTCAGACGGTTGATTTGTCGATTGTGTAAGGTAAAATTTAGAACACGTGAAGAAACCCAAGCTCATATCGAACAGGAACATAAGAATCCAGACAGAATGTCGTAAAGACTATGCTTAAACTGTTTAAACAGGGATTAAGTTTTGAGAGGGTTAGATTAGATTATCGCACTGTCATTTCGGCTATGGATAGGCTACTTGCAACAAGATAACTAAGTTAATCGACACTCTTATACTTGTGTCACGTATCATAGGTTGCTACAACTTCAAGTAGTCTAGACAAGAGACCGGAGTGGAGTTGTTCATTTTCCACTCCACTTTGATTTATTATAGATCGATAATATTTCTGAAAATATCATTTTGGGAAAGAGCCGCCGGCAGAACAGTTTGAACAGGATCTTGAATCTTTCAGGAGCTCTACGCATGGAAAGATAGAAAATGGGATGTCGATAAAGTTGGAATGACAAAGGAAAGAATCACAGGTGTCCCAACCAAACCAAATGGCTCGTCAGGGTACAAAAACATCAGAGAAATCGATTAGTCAGTCGATAAGGTATTAAAACCGCATGCCGTCATTCAATTCTAATGCTATTATGGCAAATGTTCCTAAAAACAGGTACCAATTACCGATACCGTTTGAAAATCTGATAATTATAGATACTGATACTTCTCCTGCCCATTGGAGTAAGCTAGAAAATGCAGTTGACCTTGTAGCCCCTCAAAATACCCCTGTACTAGCCGCAGCAGACGGGTGTAGGTATGTACGTCAAAGATGACTCTGATATTGGCGGTCCGTCGATGACCTTTTGGGACTACTCGAACTTTATCTCGATAAGACATCAACATAAAGAGTATACCCGATACGACCATCTTGCAAATGGCAGCAGTAAAGTAAAAGTAGGCGAGATTGTAAAAGCGGGCCAAGCAATTGCTAGGGTGGGTATGACAAGGCTATACTTATTTGCCACACCTTCATTTTCAGGTTTTTGTTTTCACCGGTCCAAATTTATGGGAAGACTATCGAACATTGAGACTCGATTTCTAAGCATTAGCATTATTGTATGAAATTTCTCAGGGTAGTTTTAAATTATTTAGATTCAATGCCTTGTTTTACTTCGCCGCTAATATTACCCAGCACGTCAGCAATACCAATACCTATTTTTCCAGCAATTATTTCAGCTGTGTTTAGAGAATCTTCATTAACGATACTTTCACTTTCGTTAGCTAATAGAGAAGCTGTTTTGTTTATCGAAGCTATGGTATTCTTTAATAAATCGGATGAATTCTTACCAGTTAGCTCGGTTAGGCTTTTGTTAATATTGTCAGTAACAGATTTCATATCAAACTGGCTTAAATTAACCGATGCTTCCGCCGTCATTAAATTAACCGACAAATGAGCTAGTAAAAGAGCTGCACTGAGTACGGCAAACACAATTTCTACTGCGAAGATTTTATTTTGCATTACTTTCATCTCTCCTGGCTGAGTCATTATCTTGATTAGTTTCCGCGCCAGATTTTTCTGAATTCTGCATATTCTCCTTTTTCTTAAACTTGAACCATTCTTCCTTGTCAGCAATATCGTCCTGCGACAAAGATTCCCCCCAACCCAGATAAAACACCTGCCGTATCAGGTCTTGACTTTTTAAAGAGATTAGATAATCCTAATAGAACACCTATTTCACCATGATGTACTCTCCTGTTGAAAATGTAGGCTTTACCAGGATTTTTCTGAGAGTTCCAAATATTTGTTGCAATTTTGCCTATTGATGAGCCCGCTCGAAGTGCTTCATCATAACTCACTGTACTGCCAACGTCCTTTTCATTTTTTACTTTCTTACGACGGTTGAATAGCCCCATTGCTAATATTTAGAATACAATATACTAGTTATCTGTTGGCTATGGTAAGCGAGTCGGTATCCTACATTGCCGTGAGAATATTGAAGCTGAATAAGATTGCCTCTGCTCAGTGTGTTACTTAAGCACTCTAAAATGAGGAAGTACGTTGTTGCCAAATTCTTCAATAAATTCCAATTCATTGGGGCTTGTACTTTGCACATAGATTTTTGTAAATCCTGCTTTAAAATATTCTTCAATTGGCTTTATGCAATCTTCTATTGTGGTTATTATGTGAGTAGAGTCTTTGACTTTTTCATCTGATACTTCAACTTTAGCTTTATTCTCCAATTCTCGCGGGTCGTTTATATCAAGTTCAAAAGCGTCTTGCAAAGAAGAAGTTCTCCAGAATTCGCAAGCGCGGTAGGCCTTATCATAATCCTTGTTGTACGATATCCTGGGCTTGCCTATTTTTTCTAACTTTTCAGGATCCTTCCCATTTGCTCGGGCCTCTTTGTCAAAAGTCTGAAATATCTTGTCTGATTTATTTGGCTTTGATACAGTTATGATGCCATCAGTAAGCGTAGCAGCGATTCTAGTTGCTTCCTCGCCTACTGCAGCCATATACAACGGGATAGTTGTTTTAGGAGGGGTGTACAGCTTAGCTCTACGTGTTCTAAAGTAATCGCCGTTATAGGTAACAAACCCTTCGTTATCTATTTCCTCAATTTTATCTGTCTTTATTTGACTTGCTTTACCCTTCCATAAACATTGGATAATTTCAATAGACTCTTTTGTTCTTTCCAAACGAATATTCGCTGGGGGCCAATCGAAACCTACTGAAACTTCATTCATTGCTTCGCCAGAACCTACACCTAGACCAATCCTCCCATTATACAATACATCCAAGGAAGCAAAAGCTTGAGCCACAACTGCTGGATTATAACGATATACAGTAGCCGTCACACCTGTCACGAACTTCATAGTCTTGGTTCGCTCAGCTGCTGCGGCCATCCAAATCCAAGTAAAGTTACCGTAACCTCCAGTGTGAGACCAAGGATGAAAATGGTCGCTTGTCATGCAGTCACTAAAACCCTTTTTTTCTGCATGCATAACGAAAGTCAATAAATCCTCCATCGGGTATTGCTCTTGCGAGGCCCAGTAGCCAATAATTGGATCCTTGCTTAATTCATGTTGCTCTGTCATGCTATTGGATATCCAGAAAAAGTTATAATCGATCGCTGTACAATTTGCCCTGAAAAATAAAGCTAAGCACGTGACATGTTTTTGTATAATATAGCAAAAGAAACCAATATCTGGGTATATCTTCAATTGGAGTAACGGTTCTTTTTATTTCATTTTTTGCCAATATCTACTGGTTATATAGGTTCATAACTGTTAATGTACTAGGGGTGAGAATGAGATATAATCCCATCATCCAATTCCATTAAAAGTAGGTGCAAAGTGTAGCACTATAAACGGGTGCAAAGTTAACTGCGAAAAGTATCTACTTTGCTCCAATTCCTTCTTTGATTTCTCCACTTATGTTACCAAGTACTGTAGCCGCGCCACCAGCAATTTTTTTAGCAACGTCTTCAGTTTGATTCAGTATTGACTGACCCGCAGTGCTTGCATTTTGTCCTAATTCACTTGCTGTAGATTGTACTGCTTCACCTGTTTTATTTATAGCCGTTGATGCATTCTGTCCCGTCTCAGTCACGGTCTGATTGCCTGCTTGGCTTACGTTTCCCATAGTGTTTGACATCTGGATGTGCCCGATATTTACTCTGATTCGAATACTTTAGTAATTGTAGGACCCCGGGGGATATCGTCTACGTACGCAACTTGAAACCGTTATGAAACATGTTTTATAAATTAATTGATGATAGTAATTGGACAAAAAAGATGCTTACGAAATCCACTCTGAAAGACATTATTCCAGAACCGATACAGATTCACTTAATAAGGCTGTTGAAAAAGCAAGCGAGGACCGAAATTTTGTGACTAACACATTGGCTCAATTGAAAGGTTTGAAATTTCCTGCATACAAAAAGGATATGATAGAATTTATGAGACAAACATCTGTCGCCGAGAAAAATATGTCCCTAGTCCGGACGTTGACAGAGGGAAAACTTTACCATAGTCTTTACCAGGTTAAAAAAGCATTAGAACAAGAAAATCAAGACGCAAAACAGGCCAACGAAATAACTGATGAAACTCGGAAAAACTTGGAAGTGGCAAGTGTTAACTCGTCACACAGGCGCAAAGACTACACTGAAGTGCCGGCAACTGCGACGAAGAATTATGTATGTGAACTATGTGGTAAGTCATTTCTGGCTAAGGATGATCTTATTCACCATCAAGAGTTCGAGTTCAAAAAGAGGTAAATAATGATATATCCAGGAACCAGAAGTCTAGCGAGCACGTACAGTATAAAACTTCAGAATGGAGTTGGTTAAGTGATTAGTGCAATTCATCTCATCGGTTTAAGACTTGATTTGCTAACTTACATGTCTTCCTGAGCTTCGCGAACCTGAAGATCTAGTCAGATGTTGAGATCTAACGCCGACTAAAGTATATCGACCGGTATTAAGAGCCTCTCTCCCCAAACCGTGATGGTGGTATGGCTCACATAAATTAACCTGCGAGCTCAGTGCGCTTGGGTACGCGATTGGCGTATAGCAGGTTCATAAGAGCATTTATCCGTTACCGAATCGTATACCATCAAGTGCTTGTCAGCTATCAAGTCCCACTTTAGGCCCTTGCTGAATTCTGCTACTGCCTTTTTATAGTTTTTAAAGTCATATTCCAACTTTACGAGAGCCTCCGAGAACTTGGATGGAATTCTTTCAACTGCTATCCCCAATCCCATGTCAGAAAATTCTCTGAAAAATGGAATGTTACTGGAGACGAAAGGCAAATGGTGAGCGATGCCATCAAACATTACACCTGAACCAGAGCTCACCTTGTAAGGCAATAAAAGAGCGTCGGCAGAATGAAAGAGCAAAGATAGCCTTTCCTCACTTAGGAACCCCTCGTGGAGTTCAATTACACGCGAATTGCCAAGCCCTCTCTGACTTCGCTCTGCATTATAATGATTTCTCGAGCTGTTAACAACTATGTTCCACCCATCAGGTATTTTCATTTTCCTAATGATATCCCATCCTTTTGTCGCAGTGAGGAATCCTGAGGCAAGTGCAATATGGCGATCTTCTGGAATTCCGAATTCTCGCCTTATTTCTTTTTTTGGAGGTGGATTTATCACCTTTGGTTCGGCTCCGTGATATATCAAATTAGTTCCTGGTATTAGGCTTGCTAGATATTTTGAAAAAACTATGCCCGTTCTACGTGGGGCTATCTTTCGCTTATTTAGTGAACTAAACGACTTGTAATTTATGAGATGTGTCCAATAGTCAAAAACCATTCGTAGATAAGCGCCAACTGATCCAGCCCTTTTATTGCTCAAAGGCACAATCAAATTCATCCATTGAGCAAAGTTATATGCAGAATGAAAAGTGGTAACAATTGGAACCTTGCATTTTTCATAGAAGTGGTCAATTCCGGTATGTGTTTTCGATGGGTTCATTGGGCTTAGGTGAATGCCGTACAACCCTTGTTCGTACTGTATATGTACGACGTCTGGCTGGGTATTTTCTACCACTTTGAGAAGGATATCTGAGTTATTTTTGTTATGTGGAGAAAGGCCTGTGATGTCTCCGTTCCCTTGTTCATTGCAAACTACAATAACTTGCTGACCTTTTTGTTCCAACGACCCTACCAAGCTCTTACAGTATTGACCGACGCCTCCATGCATCGGGGGATACTCAGGCGAGACCATTAATATTTTCAGATTTTTCACCTACGATTTTATAGATCACCTAAAGGAGATCAATCTATAATATAGACAAAATTATATTTTAAGGGTATAAGTTGATTGCAGGTTGTAGGTAAAAATACTCTCCTACGTCAGCTTGGATCCTGTTGAGAATATTATCACTGAATCAAATATACAATCAAGTATCTGTTACTCATGACAGAATAGATAGCCGCGAAAATTCCGCACCATCTGCACAACGTCGACTAATGACCAGAGTTTCTTAATTACCAAAATCTTCAATATGTCAGTAACATCCGCAGTGGTTAAACCACTTTGCTCTTCTATTATAGCTCGCTGGAGATAATACTCACAAGAGATGCAGGGTTAAGAGATAATACTCACTAGAACATAGGAGTAAACTATAAATATCTAGTTACACACTTGTAGTTAGTAACATAGGTGATTGTATGTCAACACAACAACAAGTTCCTATAGTTCTTTTAAAAGAAGGTACATCTGAAACAAAAGGAAAGGACGCACAGCGAAATAATATCACGGCCGCCAAGCTGATCGTAGAAGTCATAAAATCTAGCCTAGGCCCGAGGGGCATGGACAAGATGCTTGTTGACTCTCTAGGCGACGTAACTATAACTAATGATGGTGCCACAATACTCAAGGAGATGGATGTCCAGCATCCTGCTGCTAAAATGATGGTAGAAGTCTCTAAGTCAATTGATAACGAAGTCGGAGATGGCACAACTTCATCGGTCGTAGTTGCAGGGTCGCTAATAGAGAAAGCTGAAGAGCTAATTGGCAAAGATGTTCATCCTACCATTATCGTTGATGGATACAAAAAATGTTCGGCTAAAGCAAACGAACTGCTTAGGGATGCGGCGTTTAAGGTCGATCCTGACAACGAAGACGTGCTGACGAAAATCTCAAAGACTTCCATGGCGTCTAAGATGGTCTCAGGAAATTCAGAACATCTATCGAAGATAGTCGTAGATGCGGTGCTGTCTGTGGCCGACAAAGCCGGCGAGAGCATAAAGGTTGACATTGACGATATAAAGATTGAAAAGAAAGCAGGAGGTTCCATTAATGATACCAATCTGATTCAGGGTGTTGTGCTGGATAAGGAAGTTGTTCATGCAGGAATGCCAAAGAGAATTGAGGAAGCAAAAATTGCACTTGTAAACTCTGCACTAGAAATTGAAAAGACAGAGATTGATGCCAAAATAAATATCAATTCTCCAGATCAGATGAATCAGTTTCTCGAACATGAAAACAAGATGTTAAAGGATATGGTAGACAAGATCACTTCTACTGGAGCAAATGTACTTGTATGCCAGAAGGGAATCGATGACATTGCTCAGCATTATCTAGCCAAAGCGAACATCCTTGCTGTGAGAAGAGCAAAGGAGGGCGATCTCAGTAAGGTTTCAAGAGCAACTGGAGCAAGAATAGTCACAAACCTTGCCGAGCTTTCGTCAAACGATCTAGGGTATTCAAAACTAGTTGAAGAACGTAAAGTTGAAACTGACAAATGGGTATTTATAGAAAGCTGCAAAAATCCAAAATCTGTATCTATCTTGATCCGTGGCGGCTCACAAAGGGTTGTGGACGAAGCAGATAGATCCATACATGATGCACTAATGTGTGTCAAAGACGTAGTGCAACATCCATATATAGTTCCTGGAGGAGGAGCGCCAGAAGCATTGATTTCTGAAGGAATTAGGAAATGGTGTGGTACGTTACCAGGTCGAGAACAGCTAGCAGCGGAGAAATTTGCTGAAGCTCTTGAATCCATACCCTTGACACTTGCACGTAACGCTGGAATGGATGTTATTGATACTCAAGTTCAGCTTCGCTCGAAAGTTGCGGATTCACTAAAGCCAAAATATGGAATTGATGTACTGAACGGAAAAATAGCTGACATGGGATCTAGAAGTATATACGAACCCCTCCTGGTAAAAGAAAATATGATTAATGCTGCAACAGAAGCCGCTGCCATGATACTCAGAATAGATGACGTAATTGCTTCATCTAAAACAAAAGATACGCCACACCCCGGTGGAATGGGCGGTGGAGCTGGCGGAATGCCTGGCGGAATGGAAGATTACTAAATTCTTACCTTTTTTTATGTTTAATTATCGAAGGTTACTGATTGGTATCACTTAATAAAGACCATACATAAGATTAGATGTATGAAAACCCAAAAGAGTAAATCAGTCTATGGTTCTTTTGGGAAGATAAATCCTGCAGTTATTCTAGATATTATGAGTAACGAAACACGCCGAAAAATCTTGTCAATACTCTCGGAGGAACCGATGTATTTCAACCAGCTTGCCAGGAAAGTGGAAGTTGGCCAGCAAGCAATTCTGCGACATATGGATGCTCTGGAAAAAACAGGTATTATAGAATCATATGAAGAAAAAAGCTCGTTGGGAGCGCCTAATAGAAAATACTATAAAGTAAGGACCACTTTTAATCTCAGCATATCCCTATCCAAGGATTCATTTTCCATGGTTAATAGAGAAATAATTGAAACTAGGCTCAAGCCTACATTAAAGCTATACAAATATCTTGACTCTTTCCCACGACACCGTAATACTAAACAGCTAAGTTATCTTAAAGATAGTCTCTTAGATATTGAAAGTCAAATAGATGCGCTTGAAGAAAGAATTAACGACTTGAGGGCTCTGAAACAGAAATTTTTGACATACTTGCGTGCCGTCTGCTTCGATGCTAAATTTGGTCCTCTTGAAAGTGACCTAATATACAAGATTGTCAAAACATCCCCAGAGACCGTTCATGATCTTTCTGAGATGGTTGAGGCAACTCTTGAGGAATTGAGTTCAGCAATTTCCAATTTGTACGACAAGCTTGATAATAGTAGTGCAAAAAGGTTCCTCACGAAGTACCGATGAATAACTAAAATTTCTGACCGTTAAATTGGACTTGATTTGCGATAACAGTCATGAAAATTAAGATTATAGCGTAAATCATCGCCACGTGTAAGTGATTTTTATGAAAGGAAAGTGTCCAAGATGCAAACAAATAGGAAGCCGACACGTTTATCGGAACAAAGCCGGTTCTGAAAATTATTGCCTGAGCTTCAGACACTTTGCAAATGGCAAGTCATAACACATTATATTGGACGTGGTAGTGGGTTTGACTTTTGATACTAATTTAGGTATTCATATAAAACGACTGAGGCTTTTGGACAAATTTATTGATTATTCTAGTCTGAGACAAGATAAAGGATTAAGTGCAAACTAATAAAGTTGAGAGATAGCTACGTTGTAACACGATTTAAGTCTCTCCCTATGCTTAGACGTTAAAACATTACACAAATGTTAACTTATCTAGTTTATGATGCGACTGGAAATGCAATAGCTGTATTCTTCTATCAGCATTATAATGAAAAGATCAAAGGCATAAAATCAAATAGCTGATCATCTAAAATAACAAGTCAACATACAGTATGAGTTCTAAAAAATGTCTCTCGTTTAAACAACCTTAAGCTCAACTTGTTGTTTCTGGGAAGAAGACTATTGAACTTAGGAGATGGAATACCAAATTTAGAGGAGAATTCCTTGTTCACGCATCCAAGAATTCTGATAAATCCGCTTGTCTAAGAAATAAAATCGATCAAAGATCTCTAGTAACGGGAGCAATAGTTGGAAAAGCCGAATTGTATGATGTGAAAGTCTATTCTACTCCCTAAGAGTATTTTAAGGATATGGATAAACGTTTTGCAAGTAAAGACTTTAGACTTACTAAATATGGTTTCTTGTTACGCAGAGCAGAAAAATACTGATTCGCAAGAGGAGATTTTAAACTATGCAAAGAATGTCTGGACAAAGTTAGAGAAGAACATAATCTTGATAAGGGTCTATAAAAACTCTAGTGATGCTGGACGGTTCCAGATCTCTTTCCTAATTCAGTTTGCTATGTTCCGTATTTTTCAATGCCACATGGTTTGACTGTGATCTTTCAATTCTGCTTCGCTATCGAACGATGTGCCACAACGATCACAACTATAACCCCTGATTGAATTCACAGTCCTAGATAACAAAAATAGTATTTTATAAATTTTTAGAAAGCCATCTGTAATATGAATTCTATGGCAGGCTTGTTCGATTTGAAGACTTGTTCAGGTTGGGAAGTTGACAAATTGATACCAACATGGAATACTTTAGATAGTCCAAATTGCAACCAGAGACTTATTGATAAGAATCTTTTTGAAACTATAAAATCAGATTAATGACTACATCAGTTGGGCGTAGTATGACGGCAAGAAATAATGATTTCGTTGGCGACCTCGTTTTAGGAAAGAGTTGTCACTGAGGCTCAGACTACTATTGGCGAATGGTTTCTACGAATGGAAAGCCCGAAAGTGATCGAACAACTCTGAGTGACTAAAGAATTTGGCATGACATCTGCTACAATTATACTCAAGCTCATTTTGTAGAGCCATACTCAATATTGCACACAATTTATAATAAGACTTGAAGAGCTTTACAAAATCGAGCATTGGCTATCGAGACTATCTCAGGTTATAGAAATCATATATGCAGATTTAGTTTAGCTGTAAAGTTAGAAGGGGTTGTAAATGAGCAGACGGATATAACCCCTTCTAACTTCATTGGCAATAGGCTTCCGAGGTGATTAGAGAAGCCTACTATAATAATAGACAGGATAATACTAAAAGGTTGGTGAGGGGTGAGAACGATTTACCTCACCAACCAAGCAATGCTTGCTTCCTATGGTTACGAATAAGGAAGCTTAAAGCGAATAAGTTGAATATCAGAAATTTATTTTTTTCTTTATCGTCAACATTATTTTTTATTAATCTTAATGCTGATTATTATTTGACTTTACCAGGCTGGGATATGGTAGTCTTGCTTCATCTACTCATCAACTCTGTCCCAGCTTGTTGATTTCTATCTTTTGGATTCTGTTTAAAAGATGAAGTGATTATATTTCATAAAGCGCTTTGTACAGTTAATGACAGATGTAGCAAAAATAATAGAGATAGTCGGAGCCTCAGAGAAAGGTTGGAGCGAAGCAGCACAAGCAGCGCTAGATGAAGCAAAGAAGACAATTAAGGGAATAACAGGATTAGAAGTTGTTGACAAAACCGCAAAAGTCGATCCTGAAAGTGGCAAGATCACAGAATACAGAGTTGGAGTAAAAATCGTATTTGGAGTTGAACATTGATGAGCTTGCAACTCTTGTTATCAATCTATATTGGATATCTTATTGTGACTCTTGCTGCAAATTTAATGACTGACATGGTAAAAGCTCAGAGTACGACAGATAACGCAACAGGAGGAAATATGACTACTGGCACTATTGTAACCAATGGCACTATTGTAACCAATGGCACTACATTGAACATGACCAATGCATCAACCCCTGTAATTACCAATACTACCTGACACTGGCGTTAAAAGAAATATTGATTGTAATGGCTGGCAAGAAAATAGAATTAAACGCAGCCCATGCTCTTTTCTGTTCAGGCTTATTGAGTTAACGATTCCTTGATGTCTCTCATTGAGTTCAATCCAAGCCGACAGTATTCCCTATTGGTGTCAGCTATTTGTTGAATAGACTCCATGTTTACTACTGCCAACGTGTTTGCGAGATTAGTTGCAGCTACGGTATTGTCTACGAAATTGTCAGCACTTTTTGTATAATATTCTGTTATAGTCCTAGCAGACCACCATGGTGTAAACCATGAAATGTATCTTTGCTGCAGTTCTGGAAGCAATGAAGTCAACTCCTTTTGAAACTCTATACAATCGTAACCAATCTGCTTGGTAGCTTGCATAGTGTCCATTTGTAATTCACCGAGTGCTTTTGTATATCGTGGAATCTCCCTTTTCGCTTGATTTGTAGTCTTCCCAATCGCCTCCTTAAGAAATTATGTGTGATTACTCCATCAATGTGATCTTCTAATAATCCGGTTGACTTGTTCATCTTGTATGATCTACTATGATCTACTAGATTTATATCGGCTAAAAATACTATCTTTAACATGTCTTCAGACGTTTCCGGCACAGTAGAGTTAGATTTGACAAAAAAACACAATCTTATCATACAACCTATAGCCTCCCCGAATGGCCAACAAATTCAGCTATCTGGTACTATACCTGTCCAGACCTTTCCAGCAAACCTGATGAAAATAGACGTGAACGAGAATAAGGCAATTATCACTTTAATTGCTTCCTCAGAAGAAGCTAATATAGAAATGATTCGCACCCCCTTAGCCGATGGCATTTTTAATGCGGTAATACAAAAAATTCAATCGTCTTCAGACACCGATAAGGATTCGATTGCAATACTTATGCAAATTATACGAGATAGTTTGACACCAGAATCTCAAAATCAAGATCATGTAGAAAGGCTTAAGCAGATATTTCAAGATAAGGAAAATTTTGATGCAACATGGGTTAAAGCTACCCCTTACATTCTGGAAGCTCTAAGGAAAACTTTAGACAGTGCTATAATGGTTTGAAGTGGGACATATTGCCTATTACCAACAGTTAGCTAATCTGCAAATTTGTTCGATGGGGCGACAGGATTACAGGAAAAGTACACATTATGGCCAATATCTTAGTAATATCTGCAAGGAGTAACAATGCTTTTAATTTCTTTTGCTTATCTGCTGGTTCAAGAAGTACGGTTATTCCTTACGTATATCTTCTACCTTTCCATCTTGTTGTTCTTGCAGAGAAAGACATACTAAGATGAACTAAACTGACTAAGTAAACAGTTAGCAAAAAACCTGCGGAGAAAAGTATCAATATAGAATAAACTGGATTAAGTCTATATTTAGTCAATCCCTTCAATGTAGCTCCTAATATTGGACTTAAGCATAATGCCAAATTCCACGCGAGAATAATTAAGGTAAGAAACCTACTATCAACACTGTCTTCATTCAATTGTAAACTGAACGGGAATATGAAGAACGGTACCATAACCATACATAAGATAGTAGAGATATCGACGACAACATTGATTTTATTACTAGTTGTCAGATTGTAAGAAACTATTCTTTTAAATCCTTCTAGCAATGTTCTCCTGTTTCTGGACCACGTCGCCGACACTAAATTATTGACTCTAACTATTCTGATTAAATATCCTGCGCTCTTAATCTGTTTACCTAAATCAGTATCTTCTTGTATGGATGTACTGACACTGTTAAAGCCCCCAATTTCATGTAAAACATTCTTACGAATCATGAAGAAACCTCCAATAAGAAATCCGGACTTCGTTTTATCGCTTCCTGAGACGGAAGTTGGGGTACGAAATACAGAAAATAAGTTAAATAGTGGCATAACTAGCTTTGAGTAAAAATCTCTTAACTCAATCAAAGGTGAACCGGTGACAACATCGACTCTTTCTTTCTGTAGGCAAAACACAGTTCTGGCAATCGCAAATTTATTGTAATAGAATGAATCTGCATCTGTGTATAGTAATATCTGACCATTACTTGCCAAATAGCCTACATGAGACGCCCAGCTTTTTCCTCTCCATCCGCCTGGAGTCTTTTTCAGTCGTATCAGTCTTAATCTTTTATCTCTAATAGCTTCTGTTATTTTTGCCGTTTTGTCAGTCGAGCCATCGTCTATCACTATCACTTCAAAAGAGGCGTATCGTTGCGATAGAAGAGATAAAAGACATCTCTTAATGTAAGCTTCTTCATTCCTTGCAGGAACTATTACACTCACAAGATAAGGCGGCTGATCTGCCAACTGAGTTAAGAGAGCATTGTTGTCTTCTTTAGTACTAGGGACAATAATCCGTTCCTTTACATAGCGAACCAGCAAAGCTATCCATGCTACGGTTAATCCAGTAAGAATACTACAAATTATCCATATCATAATACTAAAGTTTGACATCGCGAATATGTCCGGCACGTATAATTCTAATTAGTCTTGGTCACCATTATTTATGACGGTTGACATCATTGCTCTTGGAAAGCTCTCACTGGTACTGGTTTCAGATGAACCTTCAAGAGTCAGATACATCATCGACGACCACATCTATTCAAGATAATGAGGATAGTAACACTAGTGTCAGTGATGCAGATGCAGATGCGGATGCAGGGGATGAGGATAAGGATGAAGAAGAGTAATAACTTAGCAAAACATCAACCCCGTCGGTAACTGAAAAAGATGATAGCGGCCTTAAATAACTTGGAGACTAGAATTTCTATAATTTTGCCTTTTTCAGAATTTTACTGTTTTGTGGGATTATATACTTTGGTTTCATAATTTTCATTTGCTTCAGCGTCTTCACTATTATCTTTGCTACCAACCAGTTCCTAAACCACTTATTATTTGCAGGAATGATATACCAGGGTGACTCCGGGGTGCTACACCGTATAATTGCATCCTCATAAGCTTTCATATATTCATTCCATTTCTTATGTCTTTCAAAGTCATCTTCATCAACTTTCCACCGTTTCTCCGGGTGCGATAATCTTTTGGCGAGTCTTTTCCTTTGTTCCTGGTTAGATATATGTAAGAAAAACTTTATTATCTTGACATTGTTTTCATTGAGATTTTTTTCAAACTGGTTTATCTGATCATACCTTGCTTCCCAAACTGATTTCTCCACTAGTTTTTTTAAACGAACCTCTATCACGTCCTCATATTGTGAGCGATTGAACACCGCAATGTAACCCTTTTGCGGAACTGCCCGATAAATCCGCCACAATATGAGGACGTGATAGAGGTTCGTTTAAAAAAACTAGTGGAGAAATCAGTTTGGGAAGCAAGGTATGATCAGATAAACCA
>JBIOZE010000080.1:0-3378 GCA_044870745.1 Nitrososphaeraceae archaeon
GTGTTACTGTTCCTGGAATACTTGTAGTACCAGCCTTAAGAGTAAAGGTGGTTGTGCTAACGGTAGAGCCTTGAACTGCTTCACTAAATGTAGCTGAAACAGACTTGGTGACAGAGACACCTGTAGCGCCATCAACTGGGTCAGTGCTAGTCACGGTGGGAGGAGTTGTATCGGTTGGTGGAGGAGGGGAACCACTAGCCACATACAGCAGCGGTTCAGGGCTGCTGTCTTTATCTCCCGTGAAATACCCGTGCCCCTTACCATCACAAACTGTGGAAGCAGCTGACCCGGAATTTCTGAGAGCATCTCTAATAGCTGAAGGTGTTGTACCAGGGTGGGTTGATTCGTATAAAGCAGCAGCCCCAGTTACGTGTGGAGTAGAGGCGCTGGTACCGCTAAACGAAGCAGTAGAACCACCCATAGCAGTTGTCTTAACTATGACGCCTGGAGCGGCAATATCAACCACAGTACCAAAATTGCTAAAATCAGCAAGGGTATCGTCATTTCCTGCGGTAGTGGAGAAGCCAAGGCCGCCACATTTGCCATCGGTGTCCACTATGGCAGAGACTGTTATCACTTCAGGATAACTTGCAGGAACTTGTGATGCAGCGTCCTGATCCTCATTTCCAGCAGCTGCCACGTATGTTACGCCAGCTGCAACAGAATTAGCAATAGCGGTATGAAGAGCGTTATCAGGTCCATCGCCTCCAAAGCTCAGATTTACAGTATCGATTTCACCTGCATTTGCCGTAACGTAATCAACTCCTGCTATTATATCTGAATCAAAACCGTCACCATTGCTATCAAGAACTTTGATTGCCCACAATCTGGCTCCCGGAGCCATACCAACTACTGCGTTTGAATCATCTTTGGCTGCGGCTACTCCAGCTACCATCGTACCGTGGCCATCGTCGTCATTTGCTGTTGTTGTTCCTGAAACGAATGTTTTTTCTCGAAATACGTTCAGATCTGGATGATCTAGGTCTATACCAGTGTCCATAATTGCAATGTCAATATTTACAGAACCACTGCCATCACCAGAATTGGTCGAACTTAGATCACCATCTGCCCTATCAATACCAGTTGGTAATGTTTGAACGAAGGCTTTTAATTTGGTATCCGGCTGAACGTAATCTACTGAAGGATTGCTTAGAATAGAATCAAGTACTTCCTGGTTGGGAACTCTAATCGCATAGCCTCTTATGGCATTGTTGTAAACATGTCTAAGCTCAGCACCTTGGTTTCTAGCTTCCTCCGCCGAGGAGCGTACTGAAGATGTGATGGGTGCATCAGTATCTTTTAGAACTACAATATAGTGATTTGGTATTCTCTCGCCTGATACCTTTCGTAATTTTTCAGAAAGGTCTACTCTTTGATTAAGTCGGTCATTTACATCTTCACCTCGTTTGGACTGAGCAGACGCATTCAAGAAGATGGGCGAAAATGAACCCAAAAAAATTGACGAAGAAAATAACAAAGTTAGTAAAACTACTACTATTAAATAGCGACCAAGCTTAGGTTCTAGGTCATCGTGAAGAGACAATAGTCATTTCTTCTCAACGTTGTATAATAGCTGTCAGGTAAGTGAGTTAAGGTATTTAATCGAATAAAAATGTCTAGGTAATATATTATAGACAAAAATACCATATTATTATGTATCAAATTCGCGAGAAAAATGCTTAAACTGCTGAGGGTGTACATAACTTTGCCAAATTTCATTATTCAGAAGTGCACTACTTTGACAAGTTGATCCCATTCAGTATTTATTAGAATTAACAGTCCATATACAAACAAACTATTCACTTTACCATAAACAAGAACCATTGACTGAAATCCATCTTATTTTCTTATCCAATTGAGTTTATTCACATAGAGTGTCCTATGAGGAAAAAATGGTGCTCTGTGATGCTGTATTTTGAGAAATTGAGTAGAATGAGAGATCTTTAAACAATATTACTTTTCTCTATTTGCATACGCCAAATTAATGATTGTATTCCTTGAAAGGAGTAGTTGGTAATCTTAAATCGCTTCTTCATCTTCAACTCCTGTAGCAAGATCTACTGCATGAATTACTGGAGTGACAAAGATCTTACCAATTTTGCTATGTTCCCTTATCACTTTAATTGCTTGGTCCATCTCTGTGTCAGGAAGAACAACTAGAACTACGTACTTATCGCTGAACTCGGGCGTGAACATTTCGGTTCCTTTTGATGCATGGATACTCGGGGGAACCGTTTTTCCTCGCCCTTTTACTTTGAATACAGTTACCCCCCCTACTACAATCTTCTTTAATCCTTCACTGACCTTGCCAATATCATTTTCGGCCATTATGACCTCTATCTTGATCAATCAAATCATCTTTCTGAAAGTCATTAAAATAATTATCCTTTAGGTCACACGTAAAAACTTTTTTATATATAGATGATTGTATGATTATGGTTTGCCTATAGATACAGGCGATACAGCATGGATGCTAATTGCCTCCAGTCTTGTTCTGTTGATGATACCCTCACTAGGATTGTTTGAAGCCGGTTTACTTCGAAAGAAAAACACAGTTTCAATATTCATGCAGATATTTTTCGGTATGGCTCTTCTGAGTGTGATGTGGTTTATTTTTGGTTTTAGCTTGTCATTTGGACCTGACACTGCAGGTCTGGCTGGAAATCTCGAGTGGAATTTTCTAAAAGGTGTCCCATGGGATTCTGCTCTGACACAATACGCCCCCAGCATTCCAGGAGTACTATTTGTAAAATTCGAAATGATGTTTGCTGTAATTACTCCATTGCTTCTGACCGGTGCTATCGCCGAAAGAATGAAATTTAGTGCTTTTGTGATCTTCGTGGTCGCTTGGAGTATCCTCATCTATTATCCACTCGTACATTGGATATGGACCCCTGATGGATGGCTTAGCAAGTTGGGTGTTAAGGACTTCGCTGGCGGAATAGTCATCCATACTAGTGCAGGAATGGGTGCACTTGCAGCTGCATTGGTTCTGGGCCAAAGGAAAGATTTTGGTCCCTCAATAATGGTTCCACACAGTATTCCTATAGCCGTTCTTGGATCATCACTCTTATGGCTTGGATGGTTTGGATTCAATGCTGGCAGTGCTTTAGCGTCAGGAGGCGTGGCTGGAAACACAGTAATTAACACTCAAATGGCTTCGGCAATTTCTGCATTGATATGGGTAGGACTTTCTTGGATGAGGACCGGCAAGCCAAGTGTTATAGCTGCTATTAATGGGGCTATTGCAGGACTTGCTGGTATTACACCAGCTTCAGGGTACGTAAGTGTCGAACACGCCTTTGTCATAGGGATAGCAGTTGGCTTAGGATCTTATCTCGGTGTCATTTTCCTTAAAGACAGGCTCAAGATAGATGA
>JBIOZE010000081.1:0-10061 GCA_044870745.1 Nitrososphaeraceae archaeon
TAGAAAGCGTTTCTGGATACTGCTTCAAACATCCCCCAGTTCAAATGGCATACAGTGACGCAATAAACAAATTTATGCAATTCATAGAAGGCAAGAGAGAAAGGTAGATAAAGATATTGATGGCGCCGTATTCGTTGATATTCTCCCTTGCACATAAAACAATTGGCAACGCTGGAATCTGGATAAAATTCTTCTATTGTTACCATAAACAAGTCATTCAGCTAGCAAGAAAGTAATGGGCTAAGTCAGCATGGCTCGTTCAACGTTTATGATATTGAAGCAAGTCTAATTGTAAAGAATAGACAACGACCAAAGATTTCCACAAGCAATTGGGATTATCTGTTTGGAGTTTGATCATTCACTGGAACTGAATAAGATATTCCAGTTCAAGTGCCAGGCTGGATTACACTCTAGCAAACTATCTGGAACAATACAAGATCTAGATCCGATTGTCGAGAGAAAAAAGTCGAGTATGATTGGATTTATGACTTCCCAATGTCTAAAGTAGCGCCTTAATGGGACTCACCGTATTATTTGATATCAAAAATGGTGTTCTTACTCCTAATAACAATTCGTGCATACCTCATAGACTACTTTATCAACATTTCATTATCCCTCAACATATATTTAGAGCATTATTAACTCCTAATCAAGCCTATTGGTGTACATTAAGAAACTCGAAATTTATGGATTCAAGTCATTTGGATTTAAGAACACAGTGTTACATTTTGATAATGGCCTAGTAGCAGTCACAGGTCCTAATGGCTCTGGCAAAAGCAACATCTTGGACGCTATCATCTTTGTACTGGGTGAAAACAGCCCGAAGACTCTCCGCGTTGATCGATTACAGTCTCTTTTCCATGATAGCCAAAATCCCAGTCATAGGCTAATCCGCGTAAGTTTAGTCTTTGATAATACCGATAGGGGCATACCTGTAGATTCCGACACTGTTTCCATGAGTAGAGAAATGGAAGGCCAAGCAGGCGATAGTCAATATTACTTGAATGGTAAAAAAGTCTCTAAATTAACCATACTAGAACTGCTAGAAATTGTTGTGGCTGCACCAAATAAGCTCAATATCGTCCAGCAAGGTATGATTACTAGAATCTCTGAGTTAAATGCTGAAGAACGACGGCGGATCATAGAAGACCTGATTGGACTTTCATATTTTGACGAGAAGAAAACAGAAGCGTTGAATCAGCTTTCTGAATCGGATCGCAGGCTAGAAGTCGCCATGGCCAGGATGGGAGAAATACGAAAACGGATCGACGAACTCGAAGAAGAAAGAAATGATCAGATAAGATACGAATTCATAGAGTCTGAGGTGAAACGATTGAAAGCTATTCTCTACTCGAATAAAATACGGCATTTGCGGAATGAAATACACATTCGCAATGAAATGTTACTTAAAGATTCGTCGAGCCTTGAGGGTTTAACAGTGCAAATCACCAATATTAGAAATATGATAGACAGAACAGAAGCAGAAAAAACTAGTTTCATGCAAGAAGTTGATATGTCTAATAAGGCGAAGGCGCAGACAGATGCGAGAATTACAAGTATTGTTTATGAGTTAGAAAGGACTAAGGCAATTGTTAAGGAGGGTAACCGGCGACTAAAAGATATTTCAGAGAAACTGCCCATTCTTGAAGAACAGTCTCATGTATTAAATTCTGATATTGCGATTAATGAGGCTCTCTTGAAGGAAAAAAATGCAGTTGTAACCATGCGAACTAAAACGCTAACAGAGCTAAAATCTAAGCTTGGCCAAAAAAACACACGGTTAGAAGAATTATCCATTAAAGTAAATAAAAGTAAGAAACTGAAGGAGATATTGAATTCACGCAAGTCTAAATTGCTATTAATGGATAGTACTATGAAGATATCATTCGCTAGGTTAGAAGAGAAACATCAATCACTCCTCGGGAAGATGAAAAGTGACCAATTTAGAGTAGATCAGTTAAGCGAGGAACTAGACAGGAAAATAACGCTTCACAATAAGATTCAGGCGGAAATTTCTGAATCCATGAAAGAATTAAAATGTCTAGACGACGAGCTTGAGAAGTCAAGAGATTACACCACAATAATGCGCGAAAAGGTGCGTGCGAGTTTGGAGGCGTTAACTAGAGCTCGTCAGGTTTCAACCAACTA
The DNA here is from genome assembly GCA_044870745.1 of Nitrososphaeraceae archaeon. Taxonomy (GTDB): domain Archaea; phylum Thermoproteota; class Nitrososphaeria; order Nitrososphaerales; family Nitrososphaeraceae; genus TA-21. The sequence continues at coordinate 2,149 of JBIOZE010000081.1, forward strand.
CGAAGGTCGTATTGAATTAACAAAGAACTTATTGAATGAGGATGTTACTTTAACTAGACTATTTGATCATCAGCTTAATTTCGGCATTGTCGGATTAGTTAAAGATCTTCTTGAATGGGATCCCATTTATCAAAAACCAATTTTTGCATCTGCCTCGGATTGGATGAAAGCATGTATTGTATCAAAAGTCAGTGACATGATTAGACTTGCCTCATTTTTAAAAGAAAATCACCTGCCACGACTTCGTATTATCCCGTTAGAAATAGTAATATCTACTAAAAAGAACAGAGCCACAAAAAGAGATTCAAACATAATTGGTAATCTAGCTGATTTTGCACATTGTGCATATGCAAAACAGCTTCCAGATTTTTTACTTGGTAACATCATTCTTGTTAGGACGGCGTCAGCAGCTTACAAGTTATCTATGGAAGGATTCACTGTTGTCACTATTGATGGAGAACTGTTTGAACCCAATATCCGTTCTATGTCTGTGGATTATGGATCTCGAATTTCCGATTTATCATTGGACTTTTTGATAAGTGATCACATAGCGTCTCTTGTAGACTCTTCAAACACGCTTGACGAATTGTTGAAAGTAAAGGAAAAGGATCTGGCTCAAAAAAATTCGTCAATTGAAAAAATTGTTGCTGATAAACGTCTTCTTGAAAATTTATTTACAGAACTCAATATTCAGAAGAATCACCTCAGCGAATCAATTGATTCGATGGCAAAAACTAAATTGGCAATTAATCAAGAAATAGCACTCACCAAGTCGGGTATTGATACGGCTGAACTTGAATTGGGGCGAATTAATAGACGCTTGGAATTAATCAACAAATCGGTAATCTATTATTCTGGTAGAATAGATGCGTGTTTCAATAGTATTGAAGCTGCTGAATTTTCAAGCCTTGATTCGGAAAAAAATGAGTTACTAAAAATATTAGAAATATCAGAAATTGAGATGAGAGAAAACATTACATCTCTTGCTTCCACAGAAAATGCATTCAAAATCCAAAACGAGAAAATAACAGAACTGCAATCGCAAATTGAAAAGTTAAGCCTTGAACATGAACAAAAGCTACTAGAAGTTAGAACTGGGACTAGCAGATCTGATGAGCTGGAATCAGAATTGGTACGATTGAGAGAGGAAGAGCAACAAATAATAAAAACGGGAGGAGACTCGTATTCCGTATTACAAAACTACGACCGAAAGTTGAAATCATATTCAGAACAGGAAAAGCAGTTTTTGCGCGAATCTAGCACAATTGAGAAGGAATCTATTGCCCTAAAGAAGGATGTTACGAACTTCTCTTCCCAAGAATCTCAGATTTATAACGATTTAGTGTGGTTAGGGTACAAAGAATTGGTTGAGTCAGAGAATTTTGACGTCGAAAATGTAATTAGAGAATTGACGCTTGAATTAGATAAGATACGCCCTAATCTGAATTTACGTGCGGACGAGAGTTACACTCAAGTTACTGATGGCTACAGAGGAATGTCTACGAGAAAGAATGAGCTGGAATCAGAGCGGAACTCGATTGTCATTTTTATTGAAGAAATTGTTAGTGAAAAGAAGACGGTTTTCATGCAAGCTTTCGAGAAAGTTAATGAAGATATCAAGAAAACATTCTCGGCAGTTAGCGGTGCCAATGCTTTTCTTCAATTAGAAAATCAGGAAGATGTCTTCGCTGGGGGCTTGATGTATTTGGTTCAATTTCCTGGAAAACCAGCTAGGGAATCAACATCACTGTCGGGTGGTGAAAAGACGATGGCTGCTACTATATTTTTGCTTGCCTTGCAGTCACTGAAACCATCTCCTTTCTATCTTATGGACGAGGTGGATGCTCACCTGGATGCACAAAATACTGAAAAATTATCAAAGGTTTTGTTTGAACGCTCACATGGGAATCAAATAATAATGGTTACACTCAAGGAATCAACAGTAGCCAAGGCAGATCAGATTTATGGAGTGTATCCAAAGGCCGGTATTTCTCAAATTGTGCACTATAAGAATCCTGGTCATGTGCCTTTAGCTCAAGTGCAAATTGCTGACAAATCTTGATTAAAATATATCTAAATTAATATCTAAATTAAAAACTGGATGTCAAGGATATTTCTTTTAAAAGATGAAAACGGCAACCTAAATTTTTTATGGGTATTTGGTATTCTGCAATTTCACGGCAGATTATAAACCGATAGAAACTAATTATAAAAAATGACAAGTTTATTCATAGTACTTTGCAAAGGTAAACGACTCTTTATTAGTAACATCTTCTAGAAACTGCTTCCTCAATAACTTCGAGTACACCACAATATCGCGCGCAAGCATTTCCAATCTCAAACTTAGTGATTTGTTAGCAATCTCTCCCTTGATATTGAAATCATGGTCGCCATGGATTGACACCCCGTAAGGGAGACTCCATCCGTAGCACTGTCTAATCGCCGTTCTCATCTGATCCATCACTGTAAGACCTTTTTCATGCGATGCCACAATATATCCAAACGTTTTTCCCGCGAATTCTTTCCAATAATAGTCCAGCAGATTCTTGATGGCTCCAGACATGGAGCCATGATAATCAGGAGATGCCAATATATATCCATCAGCCATCACAATTTTTCTTGTTACATTCATGACTACTAGATCGGCCTCCGACCTATTACTCGGATCAAATATTGGTAATACTTCTTCCCTCAGATCAACAATACTAGTTTCCGCAAAATACTTTGTAGATGCATTTTCGAGTACTTCTTTCAATCCACGAGTGCTGTTAGAATTAGCCCTTAAACTACCAGCTATTCCAAGTATTTTTGTGCTATGATTCGTACAACCACCTTTATGTATCATATATATAAAATAAGAGTGAGATATCTAGAGCAAGTTAGGGATAAAGTGTTTACTTGCCTTTGAGATTATCACTATCATGTTTTGAAGAGAAGCTCTGCTCGCGCATGTATCCTATTACGTTTATCAAACGCATGCCCTGACAAAAGTTAATCAGAATCTTTAGGTTTTATCAGAAAAACAAGAATCACAGAATTTTTCAGTATGTAAGAAGCCATCACCAATGTCGTAGCAAGCCATCTGTGTAGCCACATTCCCGCAATTGAAACAGAGTGCCTCAGCTGCGATGGGCCTGACCCCCACAAGTTTTCTTTTCATTTTTTAATATGCTACAAATGACCGGTTAAAGGATTAAGTTTATTTTTATTACTTCTTTGGTCAAGTCGTAGAGGGCCTAATATGATAGACTCGCAAATAAGTGAATTAGAAATAAACTAAACAGGACTCAACGAACATTCGTCCAAACAATTTATTCATTTACAATGCTGAATGTAGTTTCCCAGCTTGACCTATCGGCGTTAATACTGACATGGGTTGAATGTTTCACGTTCTTAAATAATTTAGACCATTCCTTATCGATTCCCTTTTTACTAAAGGACAATATTTCTTGTCTGTAGTGAATAATAGTAAGGAGTAATTTAACAATAGCCGAGCTTTTTCATAAGTTCAATATCATCTGTAGATTAGCTAACTCGTTACTAGCATCAATTCCATTCATAAGGTAATACTAGAATTGGGCAATATAGATTTGATAAAAAATATCCTAATTCAACTTATGCGGACAAAACCAATTCCTCAGATTTGTCTGTTTTATTATTTGTTCCAACTCTCCTGCTGATACTTCTACCTAGTAGGTCTCTTATCAAGGGATCATCTACTATTGAGTTTATTAGATTAGATTTTTCAATTTCAGGTAAGTTTTCATCTAATGTTTCAATAGCTTTTAATTTCCAATAATTATCAATGCTATGTTGGATCTTATTTTCTATTCCAAAAACAACTTTTCCAAATAAAGTAAGCTCATATTTTCCATGAGTCTTCTTTACAAGGTCATTTTGTAACAATTGGCTTATCCTAGAATAAAATTGCTTTCTAGTCATGTCAAGCTTAGTTATCTGGAGTTCAGTCGGTTCGTTTTGTTCTCCTATACTTCGGAAAATAATACTACATTTTCGTTCCGCTATTAAGGACAATATGTCTACGAGGGTGGTCATTGTTTTATTCTTGTCGAAAAAGAAGAAATCTCCAAATATATACATTGCCATTCTAAGAGTTGCCATTTTTAGGGTTCCTACTAAACATAGGTATCTCTTGTAATATTATTTCCTTTTTAAGTGATTTTTTTAAAATTTCGTCATGAACCATATTTTGAAGAATAAAACGGACATAATTGGGTATTTTCAAATCGCGGTTTGCATTTAATCTGAAAGTTGAGGCAGTATAGGTTTTGGGATCATTTACGACTGCCATTAAACCTAGAAAGCTGGAGATAGAGATAGATCTAACTGATTCTTGTTACTACTGATTGAGATATTATTATTTTTCTTTACTTCTACTTTAATTTTGACGTGATCATGAAATATGTTGTTATTGTAGTCAATCTTATTTTAACAACCTATTGTCGAGACATTTACAATATCCTATACAGTACAATTTGGCCTATTCTGCATGAACTACTTCACAGTCCTTGCTTGCCTCGTCTCCATCTCTATTTACATTAATCCAAACTTCATCATTACCTTCACCGCAAATCATGATGTCTCTAGCAGCGTCTGGTAATGTCGTTGTATTTTGATCTTTATGATAAATCCTATCGTCCCCAGGCCCTCCAAAGATTTGATCTGCTCCATTGCCAGATATAACAAAATCGTCACTAGGACCTCCTGAAATATCGTCACTTCCGTCATTCCCATACATTGTATCGTTACCTTCACCTCCCATCATTTGGTCTGCCCCATCGCCACCTGTTATCTCGTCATTTCCAGTACCTCCTACTAGTTCATCGCTTCCCAGCCCTCCATTTAAGATGTCATCTCCTTCTTGGCCTATTAACACATCATATCTCTCCGCACCGGTGATATTGTCATCCCCATCTAATCCAAGTATAGTGTCGGTTCCGTTGAGCCCATTGATGGAATTGGGCAGCTGGTTGCCTATTATAACGTCAGCCTGTGAAGTACCATTGCAAACTTCAATATCTGCGGAGCACGAGATCAAATCTGCGAATGCATGGGAAAAAATGGTTGAAAGCATAATCAACCCCAGAGCTAAAAACGAAACGTAGATTTTCTTCATATCCCTATCTAAAGACGAAATTTTGATAAGAGGATTTTCAATCCAGTGGTTAAAAACTTTTGATCAAAATATGGCATACAACAAAAGTATACTACAGAAAAATTTGCGGGTTTCAAGTGATAATGTCTTATGTTAAATTCAATCATATAAATCGGTCACTAATTCCTCTTGTGGTAATACAAAAAGAAGGTAATATCTAAGCTTATGCATTATCATTCCCATTATGAATTCCATGATGATCTGTTGTGGATTCCTATAGACGCATGTAGTTAAACTAAACATTCTTTTGTACGAATCAATAAATTTTATGTTGATTACTCCGCTAGTTCAGATTTTTGGATTCTTCAGTCCGTAATATGGTTCAACATAATTCTCGTCAACCACAAATCCTGTCTTATATTATTCAATTTCTTTTGGTCATAGTAAAATACTCGAGATACTCCAATCTGTTACTTCTGGAGTTATCATTAGGAACTGTGCCTCAATACTCTACTCCTGATGATTTTTTCGTCGACTAAGTATTCAAAAAAGGACTGCGAAATACGTATTATCAGGTGGATCCCAAACGAACAATAGTCTTAGCTGGAATTAAAAAACTTGGTAGATTGAATCTCGCCAAAGAAGGAAAGTGTAACTGCTAAGAATTGTAGATATCAAGAAGGTTATTTGAAATCGACGATGCTTGATGATGCGATAATAGCCATCTCCCTTTAGACTGCTCAAACACGTTGGTCGACAGGACACACGACCTATGTATCCTACCATTTTCAGAAATCCTAATATTTTCAAGGCATATGAATATTGCCAGTTTTCCGCATTTTCTTAACCTCAATGTATTAGTCTTCACATCTATCAATTCGATCTTATTGAAAATCTGAATCCAGCTCTCTTTAATTGCCATCCATCCAATTACTAGCTCCCAGCCTGGATGAATACAGATTGAGTCGTCTCCATGACTCCAGATTTTGTCCATTTGGTTAATTGACAGCTGCTGAAATGCTTGATAAAAGAATGTGTTCGCATTTTGTGCTGTTAACTGATCCATTATGTTCAAGTTAATGTGCTTTTAACTAATTAGAGTTAGGGATAGAATGTTGAAATAATCAATTAGAAATTGTCATGTAGACCCAAAGCTAATGTATTCATGTTTAATTTCGTTCCGCAGATATTTGGAGCTCACCTTTTCATAAGCACGGCACATAACAGATAATGAATATAAAAGCTTCCGCCAGACCTTGGTTGAGTTTTGTTGAAAGTCTTGTGGATAGTGACTCGTATGAACTTCAAGAAGAGATAAGCAGGAGATATCACTCCTACACTCTAATGAAAATAATGTAACTAAATATTACTTAATATGATGAAGCACCTGTCTTGGCATCAAAAAGCCCCATCCATCCTAGATCAGTAAATTCTGTTACGTGTGCATGGAACATGTACTTGCCAGGATAGTCGTATTGAAATTCCAAGATTCCCCTATCTCCCTGGGACAGTGTGACTATGTCTGTTTTGAAATCTGGCGTTTCATCAGTGCCTGCAGTGATGTAATTAAACATTGCACCGTGCATATGGAATGAGTTTACAAGGTCAAATTCAAGCATGTTTACTAAATAAATCCGATATGGCTTCCCTGTCTGTATAGAAATAGGATTCTTCATATATTCAAAAGCCTTCCCATTTACCGTGTAGATCTCATTATCTCGTTCTTCCTCCTCTGGCGCTCCTGTCTCATTATCTTCAGGTCCACTATTTGCATCTTCACTAGTGGCACTAGGGGTCTTATCTTCGGTATCTTTTTCGGCACTCTTTGTGTTTGAATTCTGGGCCTTTGATATGGTAACGGTCTCAACTTTTTTGTGCTGACCATCGCCAGTAGAAATTACTCTTGAGATTTCAGATGAGTTAGACTGATCATGACTGGCATGTTTTTCTACACCTTTTAATTCATGTGATATCGGATCTATAGTTGTTTGCCCCTCTTGGTCGTAGTCCAAATCATAACCGTTCATGAGCATTGCAAACTCTACCATATGTGCCCTGGGTTGCTTAGGATCTATGATCATCATCCCGTAGAGGCCTCTGTTGATGTGATCTGCGATTGGATCAACGTGACAATGATAAGGATACACTCCATAGGGATTTGCCACAAATTCGTAAACAAAACTATTCCCTGGTGATATCGTACCTCCTTGATATCCGCCCATAGAAACTCCATCAACTTGTGCAGAATGGATGGAATGTGTATGCAGCGAGTGGGCATGTTCGTTTCCAGCACTATTGATGACTTTTATTCTAACCAAGTCACCTTCCGTAACTCTGATTGTAGGACCAGGAATAGTATTATTAAATGTCCAACCGTCAGCTACGTGTCCTTCTTCAGATATGGGTATCTTTTGATTTTCATCCACAATTAAAGTAAATTCCCTAACGGTCTGCCCGTTCTCATTTGTAGAAACATGTCCACAGTTAAAGTAAGTCAAATACTCAATTGAAGTGGGTCTCTTGCTGAGATCTGTAGTGCAATTTTTTAATTTGTCATATTCTTCAGCAGGAATAGGTTTTTCTGTAGTCGGTGTGGCATCAACTGGAGCAAAACTAGTACTCAACATCCCAGTTAAAGCCAGTGAACCAATCAAATAACAAACAAACGAAAGTTTAGTAAGATTTGTCTCTAACATATACCGTTCATCTCAACCCCCAAAGTAATTACATAAAAATGTTCATTTTTTAGAATGTCGTCTAAAGTGCATTCGGAAAGATTCTAAGCAATTACCATAAT
>JBIOZE010000082.1:0-13377 GCA_044870745.1 Nitrososphaeraceae archaeon
AGCAGGTCAATACCATAAACCAAAACCAAAGCAGTAACACGACAAACATGTGAAAAAAAGTCACTGAACTGAGCCTGAAAAACGGTCAACTTTTTTTATTTTTTTAACTACGTTAGCGGAAACGATACTGTGACATGCGTGAGACAATTTAGATCTTAAATATTGATCAAGATTTTATGAAGGTGGACATGAGGTAACTTTTTTCGTTCAATATTCATTCAATTATTGTTCATTTGTCAGTCATCAATATAGCGCTATTTTGCAAAGGTGTATTTTATACCAATAAAAACAGGTTTATGGTCATTTATGGTTCAACAACCGGTCAAAAGTGGTTCACGATGTAATCACGGTAGATTCATTTGTTATTCACTTTCAATTTTCTATAGGTTTATTTCGAATTCATTTTGCAAATTCGATTTTATATTGAATGGTGTCCATGATTAAAGAGCAAATATCCCCGACTATGCTAGCCAATCAGAGGGATGAGTTGGCCCTCAATATTTTTACGGTATTCGGAATTTTGTACAATAACTTTGAGTTAGTTATTTCTTATATGTATCTCATTACGCGTCCTCACCCATAAGAAATATATCTGAGATAGTACTAGTACTATGATAAAGTAATGAGGAGAAAGAAAATTCCTGCGGATATAGCGAGGAAGGTAATCTGGTGGTATCTGCATGGCTTGTCTTTGGAGGAAATTGCCAATAAGGTCGGAATCTCTAAAACGTCAGTGTACAACTTAATCGAAATGAAGAATACTCTTGGATTCAAGCTCGCCCTATATCACGAAATTGCAGTTCATCTAGCGAAAAAGGGGTTGAATATTGATGACTATGCTGATATTATACGTGCAGGCAAGCTCTTGGAAAAGTACGGGATTCACAAGAGTGCCGCCTGGCACGTTGTTTCGGCTATCCCTATTGCATGCTTCAAGATAGGCATCGAACCAGGCAAACTAATCGTATTCTTGCACAGGTTTGAACAATTCGTAGCTACTTCCAAGGTCAAGAGTCTAAAGGAAGCGTTTGAATTTGCAAAGACGTCCATGTCAGCATATTTTTCCTACCTGGGCTACAAAATGAAGCTAAAGGAAGAAATCGCAGTGTTAGAGGTAACCGCATAGCGGAAAGAACAAAGGCACAGTGCACTTGGCCAGAATACTGCCAACAGAAATGAGGATCTCAAGAAGGCCTTTGAAGATGAAAGGATCAAGAATATTAAGTTGAATGAGAAACTTGAAATACAGCGGATTACGAGTCCTGAAACTCTGTTTACTAATAAAGAGAGCCTCAAACGCTTGAACGCTAGGTTTGGTTTAACACTTTCATTAGATGTCGTGTTCAGAATGGCGATGTATCTATTGAAGTATCCGCACAAGAATCCGGCATTTTTCATGCAATCAGAGACCGAATTCAAAGTAAAGCGTATCCGTCGTCGTCGCCGTAAATTACCTAGTGGTGACCGGTGGAATAACGAGTACGCATAGAATTAACAGAACCCCAACTTTAGCTCCCAGAGCAGATTTAATGCCTTCTCGGACGCCATCTCCTCAATATTCACCCTGCGTGCAAGAATATTCCATGTGGGATTGGTTAATCTTGAACTCGTAAAAAGTCAGTAAACATCACTTGCAAATACACTCACCTTATGATGTTCAGGTTAACGCAGTTTAGAAATATTAGGAGTAATTCTAGTGTCTGGTTTGATAATCTTCTTATACGTATACTGTCCAATGTATGATAATGAAGAATGCTGTCTCTATACCTCTGATAGTATTGGATAGTGAAGCTCAAGACAAGAATCGGAACCTCGTAAGGGTTGATCCCCTCGTCATGAATGAATTAGAATTGCGCGATGGCGACTTGATTGAGATTACAGGTGACCTTCGGACCGAGAGCTTCATGTGCTTGTCTCTGTTACCTACTGATTCAAACAAAGGCATAATTCGACTTGATTTTGAGTCAAGAAGTATGGTGGGAGCAAAAATTGGTGAAAAAGTTACAATAAGGCTCGCAGATCCCAGTAATTATTCAAACGGCGAAAATGACGACTTGCTTGGCTCAGAACATTTAGATGATGCAGAATTGATCAATGAGCCTCGTCTACTAATTTCGGGATGCTGTATAAACTTCGAAAAAGAAAGGGACAAAATAATGGACTACTTGATCAGCTTAGAGATGGAAATGCATGTAGCAAATACATGCAAATGCTATTCTGAAGGAAAGAAGACACTCGGGTGGGATTTTTTTATTGTTTCAATTCCTTTACAAATCCTGGATAGACTTGCTGAGATACATCCCGAAATAAACAAAAATGAAGGCAGTACATTGGAACAAAGATTTGTCCTATGGCTCTCGGGTCGAATGAGAAGGCGGAAACTCGAATATCATTTGAAGCTAAGCGAAATACCATATGAAGCCGTAAACGGGTTTAGGTTGAATCCAAAAAATTATCATGACTCAAACGAAATGAATAATCTAAAATAGAAATGAAGAGTAGTCATTCCAATCCTGATTTTGACCTGTCAAAATAATAAACAATCGTTGCTAGTTAAATGCATGATGAAATCATCAGATTCTAACTAGACCTAGCAAATATACTAAAAATATAGTTGAGTTCAAATAGGTTATTTAGAGTGATGATCTGAGCACTACGTTGAATTTACCTGAGCCAATACTAGACTACCTGGACGATAAGGTTACTGGACGAATCGCACTCATCGGATGTAGGGCGCAGGATCCTGAAAACTCGTTTCCCTGCTGTGAATATGACGTAGCATGTTTTGACGCTCCGAGTCAATTTGATAGAATAGTTCTGCTCGATAAAAACATAATCGAACTACATGATTTTTCTTCGCAAAGGGATGCAATCTCCCTGAAGAATATGATTCCCATTTCATATCAGAATATGCCGCTTTCCGCGTCTGGCGTCGCAATTAATGAATTAGCGCCTGACAGATTGCTAATGGGTGAAGGTAGAAAAATGATAGTCACCTCCCTTTTTAATATCGAAACGGCTGACAAGTATATGAATTCAAAAATCGACCTTGCGTCTATGCATCTTAAGATAGCTGCATACAAGCTAATTGAAGGCATCCTTTTTACGCTAGGTGTTATACCAATGCCGTCTCACGAATTGAACCAGGTTAGGAATATTACCCAACCAAAAGAGTTATTCAAAAATGCCATTGAATCTGCTTTGGAATGTCTGGGTTTAGAACGAGCGTCCAAGACTACGATTAGCAGGTCTTATAAAGCGCTAAAGGAAATTCTAAGGAACAGTGACGACCATAGCATTATTGCTTCAAAGATTGATTACTTATTAGCAAGTGGTCTCTTGACTGATTGTTACTATTACATAGGTAGAATTGGCATTTCTCATTTAGAGACTACCAATGTTAGAGCAGTGTATCCAAAACTTTGCAAGTTAACTCTTGATTTGAACTCTGACATCGGGCTCACTGGCAGGACGTCTTCTTCGCTTAAGGACTCTTGCAAAAAAGTTCTGAAGGTCAGGGTATAGGAACAGCCAAGATTGGCTCTACATCCCTTACTTTTTTAGCTCTCAACTTGGCTTTATACTTCAAGTTTCTAGGCTTCGTTCGAAGTCTATATCCGCAACAAGGACACCAGAGTCCTTCCCACTTTATAAAGATCTCACAAATCTGGCAACGTTTCTGACCACTTACATATCTTCCCGAACCGACGGGTTTCTGTGCTTTATGACGTATACAAATTCCCTTACATGTCATGTACTTTACATAATTAATTTTCCATTCCAGTTATTTAAATATGAGTAACAATTGTTTATGATTTTCAATAGCTATTTTTTAATTATTTAAATAAATGAAATAAAATAGAAGAAAAAAATTTATGCTCTATTGTACATTTACCGATTTCGTTTGAAATGCTTCATTCATTGTTAGATATTCATCCAGCCTCATCTTGATATCTTCTGGTTGCGTGTCATCCATTCCAGAAAACCCTGCAGAAAAGGATATCTTGTTTCCTGCCACTTTGATATTGTCTATTTCCATGTCGGCATATACGTTAGCAAGTTCCTGTGCCCAAGCTGATGCCTCTTCTTGATTGACGCCATTAGTATCTATTGTTACATTCAACATCTTAGTCATTCAAAATCACCTAATGCAGAGTTGACTGGGACATTTATAAAGTTGACGCATAGTAAATAAATGACTATTGCAGGCATTTAAACAGGAGTTAGTAACTTAACTTGTAGGTCTATTTTCTCTCTTCGAAACCCCAGTATTTTATCAACTCTTTTTCGAATTTTGAAAATTGTTCGTCTGATAGCGTGTCACCACAGTTCTTATGTGACGGCACAACTTTCATTCCAAAAAGTTTGAATTCTATTTCATAGAAATGAACATTGGAACAATTGCACATTGTTCTGCCTAGCTGTTATATTCTTTATTAGTCTATCTGCAATTGGTCTGTCGAAGTTGGCTGGTGACAAGGTTCTATGCCTTTGCTGGAAAAATCCCCTAGCGATGTACTTTGAATGGATAAAGTGTCATTAAAATTTTCAAGTTCTACTAAAGAGGTTATTAATTAAGTTGAAGTCATTAAGGCAAAAATTCTAATTCCCTCCAAACTAGTTCAGATTTATAAGCATTCTACTTGTCACCATATTCACTTGTTTAAGACGTTTCTGAGAGAAGGAACAAATTCTTAAAGTATAAGTTGGTAGCCATCGAATACAAGCATGAATCAAAAAAAGGCCATCTTCCTCTCGTCAGGGATTCTAGCATTCGGAGGCATCATGGTTAGCGTTGTCATAATTGCTATTGGAGGAGGCTTCTCTGGGCCAGGCCCCTCAATTCTAAATCCACCGTCGAAATCGGATCTTTGGGCAGTTGGAAATAATCTAATCAATAATACTGAATTAAATTATTCTTTATCCACTGGTCCCACCCAATCTACGGACAATGTATCAATGAAATTTATTGACTCTAAGAATGATTGGAGAGTAAATATTTCGATAGGAAATGATAGAAACGCAACCAGCCACATCGTTACTCTTTCAAAAAAATCTTTTACACCTGTCGGAATTTTGAACCCAGAAATAGAAAAGGGCCTAAAGCCTATTAGCATGTCGATTTTGTCAATTCGTGACATTGCTAGAGAACCAAAGTATCTAGTGGTTGGAGCTGTTTGGGATACGATAAATGTTGGTCCTTCCTCTATCCCATTAAGAATAAGTAATGTGGAACGCGTAGATATAGGTGATAGTTCATACGATTCATTTGTCCTATCCTATGAAATTGCAAATATTCAGAGTAAAATATACATTTCCAAAGAGTTGCCCTTTCCTCTGAAGGCAGAAGTGTACGATGAAAATGGAACCATGAAATATAGCTACGAACTTGAATCGATAAGAATTTAGTAGATAAGCATCATGTAGTTTCTCTGTACAACAACAAAAGCTTAACGAATTTAACTATTTTTAGTTGATCGAAAACTGAAGCTGTAGTTGGCTGGGGCTAAACCTGACTGCAGTCCCAGAACAGTCTATGGTTTGAGCACAGAATTTTATATCCCATGGGTGCGCGAGATAATTAAATGCTAGAAGTTTTAAAAGAAGCATGCAGACGGGCTTATGTTCAAACTGGAAAATTGCTTGGTTCTCCCGAAGGATCTGTTAAATTCAACGTTGGGGCTGGTGGGGATATATCCAGAAAAATTGATCTAGTCGGAGAAAAAACGGTAATTGAAACTGTTAAAAGTTATCAGATGAACCCAACAATAGTTGGCGAAGAGTGTGGAATAATCGACGGAACCGATGGTTTTTTAATAATGGATGCGGTGGACGGTACCACCAACGCCTTTAGAGGGATACCGTATTGCTGCTGTTCGTTAGCGTTCGCGACTGAGCCGAAGTTGAGTTGTGTAACTGAGGCAGCGGTAATTGATCTTACAAATGGTGATCTGTATTCTGCTTCTAAGGGCAATGGGTCATTTTTGAATGATCGAAAGATCGAGACCAAGAAAAAAGAAACTCTAGATTTAGATGACTTGGTAGGTGGTGTCAACATCTCAGCAATGCCTATCGAAATGCTCCTGCATTTAGCACCATTTATGATGAAAATCAAGCATATAAGGCACTTTGGAGCAAATGCTCTTGAATTGTGCCATTTATCACGAGGTTTGTTGGATTTATCCGTAGATTTTCGAATGAAAATCCGTCCTACGGACGTCGCTGCATCCTTTTTAATAGTAACTGAAGCTGGCGGTAAGATATTGAATCCTACTGGAGGACCCATAGACTTATCGGTTTTTCCAAAGACAACCTTATCTTACGTTGGATTATCTGACAATGCCATCTTTAGACATATTGAACCGGATGTAAAAAACTTCATCAAAAAATGGAGCGCCCGGGCCGGGATTCGAACCCGGGTCGAAGGAGTGACAGTCCCCCATACTGGACCGGACTATACAGCAAAGGATCATTAGTGCTGACCTTTGCCACTATACTACCCGGGCGCAAATCGAGATTTTTCTTGACAAGAATTAAAATGTTTCTTCCATCAAAATAATAGCAGATGGCTTCGGATCAACATCTAACACTGTTAATTAATCGTCATCATAAGTCGCTCAGCATGATAATATTCGGATTTTAAATCAACACATGGGTTTGTCAAAAATTGAATTTTTTTCTCCAACACTCCATCCTCGTTGCAAATTATCATCATTACTTTGTAGGACCGGTGTGCTAGTTTGAGACATATCCGGTGGAAGATTGGAATTAGATGCAGCAAGATTCCCGTAAATACGGTACACCGGATAACATTAAATTATCCGCAGGTTGACGTTAGGTAATTTCCTGGGCCCGTAGCTCAGCCAGGTAGAGTACCGGACTTTTATCATAGTGAAGATATCCGGCTGTCTCGGGTTCGAATCCCGACGGGCCCGCACAATATGTGACCCTTTATTCAGGGCTCACCATACTAATAAGGCATGGAGATTGGGGCCGCGACCGAGTATGAATGTAAATTAATACCACAAGTAAGCTGAAGCCTTGGTCGAGTGTGGTCTATTCCCCAAGCCTCTGACCTATCAATTGATTATCTTCATAAAGTCATTTCTAGGGCCACAGGAAACTAAGACATTATCAAACTGATATATCCGATACAAGACATTGCTTTAATGGTAATGTTAAACAAATCTGGAACATGGAATAGTGACCATGAAAAAGCTTTCAGGCAGTCTCATCCTGACGTTGATAGGGATGAAGTACCTGCCAATGGTAACCCTCCATTTGTGATAGAAGGTAACGCTAACTGTATGACTTATGGAGATGCAAATAAGCTGGTACATTGCAAAACGTTTGGAGATGGGCCTAGATGAAGCACAAAACGGGGACACGTAAGCAGTGGCTCGCAGCGCGGATCAAGCTGCTCAAGTCCGAAAAGGAGCTGACGCGACGCAGCGACGGCCTCGCCCGGCTGCGGCAGGAGCTGCCGTGGGTTCAAATCGAAAAGGAATATCGATTCGAGACCGACGAAGGTAGCGCCTCCCTGGAAGACCTCTTCCGAGGGCGCTCACAGCTCCTCGTTTATCACTTCATGTTTGGGCCCGACTACTCGGCGGGATGTCCGGCCTGCTCGGCAATAGCGGATGGCTTCGACGGCTTCGCAGTCCACCTGGCGAATCACGATGTAACACTTTCAGCGGTCTCGCGGGCGCCTGTCACGAAGCTTCAGGCGTATAAGCGGCGGATGGGGTGGACGTTCCCCTGGGCATCTTCGCTTCACGGCGACTTTAACTTCGACTTCAACGTCTGGTTTACCGAAAAGCAACAGCGAGAAGGGGGCATTGAGTATAATTACCAGCGTGAGGCGGCGGCACGTGAGCCACTCGCAAGGAAGTCCGTTAGAAAGCGGCAGTTGCACGACGACCAGGGGCCAGCTGAGTTCGCGGCCATGTCCGGAACCGATGTGACAACATATACGCGAGAGAGGCCAGGGATGAGCGCGTTCATACTCGAGGACGGCGTCGTGTACCATACCTATTCCACCTATGCGCGTGGACTGGACGGGTTATGGGGAATGTATCAATGGCTCGACCGCGCTCCCAGGGGACGCAACGAGACTGGTCTGTGGTTTCGCCGCCACGATGAGTATGACGAGCACTGAAAAGTCTCGGGTATAGAAGTGCCCGTTTTCTTTGCAACGCCCAATAACTCTGGCGATATTGTTCATCCTCTCTTTTATTAACAACAATTTTTTCGTTTTTCTTGTAGCTAGGTCTTAAATTGTAGTCTGCTCAACGTTCTTCATTAGATTAGCAGAAAATACTGACCTAAAAATGCTCTTTCGCTTTTGGAATTTAGTCCATCCTACAGTTGTTTGATAATACAAAGGGGCTTAATTACGTGTTGCAGCAAAGTTGACTTCAGATATTAACGATGGCAGTGAATAAGGAAATTCATTTAGATAGATGAACTATGTCAATCGAGCCTTATTACCTATATCTTGCTTTTTTTTTACTTTACAAAAACCCCAAACTAAACTTCGCAGAGGGGAGAGACATTATTGCTATTTGGACACTTCTCTCCTCTATTTATACTTGGAAAGGAGCGACTCCATTTATTTTTCAGCCTCCATCCTTCAAATTATCAAAATCAAGTCAAAACATAAACGGGTAAAACTATTCCAGGGAATATATGATGACCTAAATAAGTTTTTAATTCTGTGTTACCATATGCATAATATGACACCGGAATGCTCTGGTGATATTGCGATATAGAAAGTGGTATGCGATATATGTGGGGAATTATTTGGTTCTGTGGAATCACTCGAACAGCATATAGAAGCAGAAATCACAAATGAAGAGCTGGCGCTGGCGTATAAAATCTAAATTCAGAAGCTCATTTTTTATTTCTCTAACACTATATTTTCAAGCTCTTCAAATAAGTATTCAAAGCTTGTTAACTACCTTGTCATTTTCTTTAATTAGATTAAAATATCATATATCTATAATAGTTTGATAAATTGCAAACAAATACCAATTCTGGTAAAACAGATGAACAAAAACTAAATGACTTTATGCTGAAAGCCTTTGGAGACATTACAAGCACGCTAAGTGCGGTGCTTGTGATTATTGGACATAGACTTGGTTTATACAAATCCATGGCAGAATCAGGACAACCCATTACATCAGAAGAATTAGCAAAAAAGACTAACACTAATGAGCGTCTCATTAGAGAATGGTTGGCAAATCAAGCTGCTGGAGGTTACATAATTTATGATGCTACAAATGTGAAATATTTTCTTCCTCCAGAACAAATAATGGCGTTAGCAGACGAGGATAGTCCTGTGTATATACTTGGAGCATATCAAGCCATAAGATCTTATTTTAAAGATGAAGATAAGTTTGTAGAAATGTTCAAAACTGGAAAGGGACTGAGATGGGGTGAGCATGATCATGATCTCTTTGAGGGTAGCGCATTATTTTATAAACCCAATTATGTTGGAAACCTTGTGAATTCATGGATTCCATCACTTGAAGGAGTCGAATATAAACTAAAGCAAGGAGCTAAAGTTGCTGATATTGGATGTGGATACGGTATATCAACAATTCTAATGGCGAAGGCCTATCCGAATTCTAAATTTTATGGTTTTGATAACCATGGCCCTTCTATTGAGCAAGCTAAAGAGCAAGTGAGAAAGGAAGGAGGAAAAATAGGGGTTAGAATAGATAATGTAGAATTTCTACCAGTCTCCGCGAACGACGAATCAATTGGGCATGATTATGATCTAATTACTTTTTTTGACTGTCTTCATGATATGGCCGATCCAATAGGTGCAATGAAATTTGCAAGGAATTCACTTAAACCAGAGGGGAGCTGTATGATTGTAGAACCAATGGCTAATGACAACTTGGAAGCGAATCTTAACCTAGTTGGTAGAGCATTTTATGCAGCATCTACTCTAGTATGTGTTCCAAATTCTCTAGCAGATAATGGTCCCGCATTAGGTGCACAAGCAGGGGAAAAGAGAATAAAAGAAATACTAGAAGCAGCAGGATTTTCCAAGTTCAGACGTGCAACCGAGACGCCGTTTAATATAGTCTACGAGGCAAAACCTTAGCCGTATATATTTTGTCCACTTGAAGGGGATTCATGCTGTTAATAGCCTTAGTCCCAACGGGCCCACTACAATAATTGTGCTCGGTAGATTCTAATGAGAGTAAGACAATCATAGTCCTGAAGTACTTACAGACCATATTTGGAGATAAAACGTGATCCGAATATTTTGCGAGAAATTGAACGTGGGGATATTGGGCAAAGACGAAATTTTGCGAAACGTCTCTGAAGCGAGATGCCGATATATAATATGACAGAGGCAAGCTCTTTATCAAACCTTTAAGAAGGGCCATTAGTGGTATGTCTGATTCTACATAGAAAAGCTTCTACTTAGCTTGAGAGCTAGGAAATTTAAAATAACTTTATTTTCCAAATCATCAAAGGGAGGTAGAATTCATTGGGGATATTTTCCAAAAAATTGGAATATTGTTCTCTTTGTAAGAAACAACTCAAATTCAAGTATAAGCCAGAAAAATCGTGGAATATTGAAGGCAAAATATGCAGTGATTGTCATACAATTCAGATGAAAGAATTCATAGAGGCCCAAGCAAAAGCCAAAGAAATTGAAAAGATCAAGGAGAATACTTGCTGTTTATGCAATAAATTTGTTGAGTCAGGTAAGAAACGTCCAAGGTGGCAATGGAATATGGAATCAGACGCTATCTTATGTAACGACTGCTATGTTGGGAAGGAGAAAGAATACATGGAAAGAGTAAATTTTTGCTCCAGTTGCAGCAAGAAACTCGGATTTGTTAGATACAATCCCAAGCCAGCTTGGAAGGTAAATGGGCAGCTATGTAGGCAATGCTGGGATCGACTTAATGCACAGTAAATACTGGGATAATTGGTCCAATCAATCCCATTGCAACTTCGTATGAGTATGGAATAAATCTGATTCTTTAAATCACTTACATTGCAACATCAAAAACATGTCGATATTCATAGTGACTTTTAAATGCCTGCAAATTCGATAATGAAGATTAGTGAAACATAGATCAAGGCCGGCCAGGACCAACAAGAAGTCTCTCACACTCGTAATAATAATTGCCATAGTAATAATTGGAGGTTCAGCAACTGCTTTTTTGACTATGGGACAGAACACTAGCAACCAGCCCAAAAATTCAGAACAAGTAAATGAACTTATCCAGATCCTCACCGACCCGACAGTCCAGAATGCATCTGCTCTTGGGAGTAACGCCGCTAAGATCACTTTGGTAGAATTTGGCGATTACCAATGCCAGTTCTGCGCACAATTTCACAAGCAAACCCGTAATGAAATTATTGACAAATTTGTAAATACAGGGCAAGTCAAATTTGTGTTTAAAGACTTTGTTCTAAACGATCAACCGCCCGACAATGTTTCCACATTGGCAGCTAGAGCAGCATATTGCGCAGCTGATCAAGGTAAGTTTTGGGAGTACCATGACGAATTGTATAATAATTCAAAAGGCGAAAATACTGGATGGGTGACCAGGGCTAATTTGGAATTATTTGCAAGGAATGTGCATATACCGGATCAAGTGGAATTTTCAAAGTGCCTAGATTCGCAAAAATACAGCGATGCTGTGCAGAAGAATGACCAGATCGCAAGGTCAATTGGGCTTCAATCTACTCCAACATTTGTACTGGTCACAGATGGAAAACAGCCCCTAGGTATAGTAGGAGCTCAATCTTTTGATGTTTTTCAACAGGCCATCTCACAGTTAGAAAAGAGTTGACACAAACCGAAAATCATATCCAATATTAGATTGTGATTTTGCTTACAAATTTACTTTTATCAAGTATTGTACTGAATTCGATTTCAGTAATTAATTCGTGCAGAACTTTATGCATATAAATTGTTACACTGAAAACGTTTGGAATTTTGCTGGGAACTTTTATTACATCTAGTTACCGAAATCAAAAGTGATGTCAATTTACAAACTTAAGATGGCATTTGTTTTCACAACATTCTTAATCGCAATCTCAATTATCTTTGTCTCCGTATTTTTTCTCTATACACCAACTTTCCTTGCAGAAGCAGGAAGTATTTCAGTTGCTGCCCGTGAAAGAATTGATACTTTAAATATGAACGGGACATTCAGGTCTGTCCAAAGCTCTGAAGTTGAAAATACTTCGGGAACGAAAAATGGTTTTACGAATTTATCTAATTTTGGAAGCTGGCACCTCGCTTTAGAAAATGGAACAATAAAATCATTTGATGCAATACTTAATTATAGTGACAAGCTGCCTGGTAAATCGTACAACATTGAGGGGTTCAAGCCCTCTACTGAAAAATACATTCAACTTGGTTCACGTGGAACTGATATAATAAAAGGAATAGCTAACGTTTCAACCGGGGACAAAGTAATAGAACAGAATATTGGACTAGCAATAATGATAATTGATTTGAACAAGACAAATTTAATTTTTGATGACAGTAATAAGTTAGAGATTAAGAGTCCGATATCAGGTTCAGTTGATTCTATAGTGGATAGTCGCGGAGAGGTAATAGAAATGGATTCAGCTAATGTTACTTCCATGAGAAACTCCCCAGCTGCTGATGATCAGGATGGTACTCTTCAACTCGGTGATGCTACTTCACTAGAGGGTTCTAATCCTGATGACGACAGAATCTTATCAAGTAATCCACAGTATGCTGGTGACGATGGATCTGGAAGCGGTGATGACGATGGATCCGGAAGCTCTGATGACGAAGGATCTGATCAAGGATATGAAGATTATTAGCCGTAATTGCTTTGTATGATTAAATCTTCGTTCAATATATTTCCGGGCTCGGAGGGATTTGAACCCTCGACCTGACGCTTAGGAGGCGTCCGCGCTGTCCATTTTGCGCCCGTTTCATTACTTGAAACGAACTGCGCCACGAGCCCTCTAGCAAGGATTAATGGCCGGGATTTAAATATTAAACTCACTTAATTTTGGAAAATTGTCTAATATTATGGATTATAATGAAGTCTAGCGGCTTTAACCTTACCTAACGAAATGAAATGAAGTATCAGAGAATGGATTTTTACTCATAATTTTTGTCTTGTTTTGTGTAACTCGTGATTTTTTGATCTGACTCTTGCACAATTGACATGACAAATTTGAATTCATACTTTTGTTACCAGCAATCATACCATTATTTCGGCACGAATGGCGCCATCAATATCTTTATCTACCTTTCTCTCTTGCCTTCTATGAATTGCATAAATTTGTTTATTGCGTCACTGTATGCCATTTGAACTGGGGGATGTTTGAAGCAGTATCCAGAAACGCTTTCTA
>JBIOZE010000083.1:0-3132 GCA_044870745.1 Nitrososphaeraceae archaeon
ATGGCAATTGTACAGAAACCTCCCAATCAATCAATGTTCGTCGAAAAATCTGGCCCTCCAGCTTGGAAGCAACTTCCATCGTGGTTTCAAGTGTCTGAGAACGACCGCATTATCTTTCCTGGTGCAGAACGTAGTTTCACAGAACGAATGAGTGCAACTACTCTGTCTCTTAATTCTAGTCATGCATCACTTGTATCACATCCGGATGAGATCGCTGAATTAATTCTAAATGCAACTAAAGGAAGCACCAAATAACTTAACTAGATAATATAAATAACATGTTTATGTGTACTCTTGAAAACTGAATAACGTTAAGAACATCACAACGATTATACGCGCTATAGCAACCAACTAATAAGTAGTGGCCAAGATTGCATTAATAGTTGGATCTGTTAGGCGGGATCGTCAGGGTATCAAAGTTGCACGATGGATGGAGGAGAAATTGCAGACTCGTAACCATACTGTATATTTTATCGATCCCTTGGAACTGAATCTACCTTTGCTTGATAGGATGTTTAAAGAGATGACAGACCCTTCAGAGAAAATGAAAACTCTTAGGAACAAAATAAATGATGCAGATGGATATCTTGCAGTAACTCCTGAATATAATAAAGGTCCCTCCGGTGCCATCAAAAATACATTGGACTACTTTTTAGAAGAATATTATTTCAAACCATCAGCCATTGTTTCTTATTCCCCCGGAATTTTCGGCGGGATAAATGCTGCACAGCAACTTAGGTTAGTATTTGCAGAATTAGGATCCCCCTCAATTCCCTCCTCCTTCCCAATACCAAGACTCTTTAAGGTATTTAATGAAGAAGGTATGCTAATTGATGATGCATATAACAAAAGGGTGTCAATATTTCTTGATGAATTTGAATGGTATATTGAAGCCTTCAAGAACCACAGAGCAAAAGGCACTCCTTACTAGCTCATATACTGTCTAATTGAATTCTCTTATATAATACTAGAATTAGATGTTACTTTAAATAATATTTGATGTTATCAAGTTGCTGTAAACTCAAAGGGGATCTATCAAATTTTAAAGTAATTCTATACACTTGAGCATCTACTACTGCGTTTTCATCAATCTAAAAAAATATGAGGTAAATGAATCAGATATGAACCAAAGTTTAAATGAAATGGTATTGGCATAGAAGCAAGAATGACACACATTGCATCTTACACGTGTGAAAAATGCGATACAGTATTTGACTCAGAACAAGAGCTACTTCAACATGAAATTTATACAAGATATAGAAGACCAGGCTATTGCTGGCAGTAATATCACAAAAAAAGATATTAGTTAAAGGCTATTCATGAGGAACATCATCGATCCTGTATCAATAACATGAGGATTGGAGGTAAACTCAGTTTAGAAACCTAGCTACCATTATTTTTAGGAGCCCAAGGAATTAATTCCCTATTGACAAATGCCTGAAAGGAAGGAGCAAACCAATTCTCAGACTCTACTAGTTTCCAATGTTCAGCTATATTTCCATATCTAAATGAATTTCTCATCCATTGTAACCATCCTGTCCATTCATTATCCTTGAGCACACTTCTTTGACGCATCGCATATGCATGAGAAGAAATAAACAAAATATAAAACGCAAATGCTAGCTCTTCTGAGGGAGTTTCAAGTTTATACATGACTTTTTGTAATGATGGTTTTTCAATTATGATTTCTGCCATGCTGCGAACCTTTTCATCCAAGTCATTTAGAACCTTTGTTTCGATATCCAAGTTGAAACCCTTTGCTTGCTTCCACGAAAAATACAGAACTATTAACATTGTACCAATTATTCCTAGTGGGGCTCCCAACTCAATAATTTCGAACATACCAATTTCAACCATTATTTGGATGCTGCAATTGCTTGTTTTTAAGTTTAAGTTCCGATACTGGAACTAGCATCCTCGTAGCATGAATAGCTTTGGTAGATATAGTGGTAGTATCATTTGTTACCCGTACGCATATTTAGTCATCAGAACTATTTCATCGCTGCCTGGTAACGTAAAAAACGAGGTTGATCTGAACTACATAGAAATTATTCTATGTATCCGGATCTTATATCTTTGATCAAATCATTATCTTACCATGTTCGCTCTATCAAGATGTGCAGCAAGAAAAAACAAAACAGACTAATTTAGTATCATTAGATTTCCCAGTATTGATATGTTTAATAGAATGGTAAAGAAAAGCATCACTCTTTACACTTCATTCAACATTTGGAGTTCGATTTAACTATTGGTGAAGAAGTGATTGCCAGTCTTTGGGTACCTTCCCTATTGGCCCAGGCACGGGCTGATCAAGTGGGTGGGCATGAGGACCAATTAACTTGGGACCAGAGAAAAACTCACCTGTACTGTAATCATAGAACCAATCCTCTCCAGACTCGAAGCTCGTTATAATAGGATGGTGTGTAGTAATATTGTGTTTCGTGGCGTGTTGGTTTGGTGAGTTATCACAACATCCTATGTGTCCACACTGGGTACATCGGCGAAGGTGTAACCACCACCCATCTGTTTCTAAGCATTCGACACAACCTGTACCCGTAGGTTTTGCGTTGGGGTCAATGCCTTCCCTTTCCTTAATCCCTCGTTTCATTTGTAGTAAACACTGACCAAATCAATATATACGCTTATTGGAGTTAAACAATCTCAATTACTTCGACTAATGATAATGCCCTTTTCTGATAACGTATCCAACTTCAATTAAATTGAATTTGCACACCACTAATAGGCAATTAGTAGGTGTAACAAGCCGTCGCAAAATAAGACCTACTGATCTTTATGTTTGCTTCGAGTATGCTCATCTAATTGTGTTAAATTCTCAAATTCCATTCCACACTTTTCACAGTGATATCTGGCTACTGAACCCATGAAGCCTTATTATCTGCTGTTCCTAAAAAGAATTTCTTAACTTGGCTTTGAATTACACAGGAAAGGA
Organism: Nitrososphaeraceae archaeon; assembly: GCA_044870745.1. GTDB lineage: Archaea > Thermoproteota > Nitrososphaeria > Nitrososphaerales > Nitrososphaeraceae > TA-21. Next base: position 2,951 of record JBIOZE010000083.1, read on the forward strand.
CAGGATGATTTTGAGTTACGAGCAAGCGCTGATGCTGGGTTTTGGATGCTTGACAAATTAAGTTGAAAATAGCTAAAGTTATCATGTATTGTAATGAATTGTTAGTCAACGTAAAATATTATGATGTGTCAAGGATTGTCTATTCTTATCAAGCATATTTGATCTTAGTCGTACTGTGCTTT
>JBIOZE010000084.1:0-3462 GCA_044870745.1 Nitrososphaeraceae archaeon
ATTCTAATGGATAACTCCACGGACCTATTGCTAACAAACTCTATTCATGTAAATAGACCCCAACTAACGACGAATGAAAAATTTTTACTCCCTCTTCCAATTGCAGAACACGGATTCTCCGCACTTGTAGATATTGTCGTACACAGTGAAGAAAAGAAGGAAAAAAATAATATGGGTAAAAAAATCAAATGTAAAAATAACAACAGTGTATTCCTGTTTGATGCAGGTCCTAGTGAAGATGGTGTAATTCATAATGCGGACATATTTGGAATAAATTTTGATCGGATTGATGGAGTTATCCTAAGTCACGGTCATTTTGATCATTTTATAGGACTCGCCAATATACTTAGGAAAATATCATTATCCCGACGAAAGAGTACTGGTATAGATCTACTTGCTCATCCTGAGGCTTTTTTAAAACGCTGGGAGGTCTTTCAAGACGGAAAGAGAGCAAAGATGCCATTCTTAGATGAAGGGCATCTAAAAGAACTAGGAGCACTAATTCACAAAAGGAAAGGTATTACGTTTCTTCCCAGTAATGACTCTCCTTCCTTACTTGTTACAGGTGAGATACCAAGGAAGACAAGCTTCGAAAAAGGACTACCATCTCAGTACGTAGAGAATCGATCTGGTAACGAAACAAGGCTCATTCCAGATCCATTGGTTAGAGATGATCAGGCAATAGTGGTTAATGTGAAAGATAAGGGGTTAGTAATTTTGACAGCCTGTGGTCATTCAGGAATTGTAAATACGATAAATTATTCGAAGAAAGTAACAGAAACAGACAAGGTGTATGCTGTGCTTGGAGGCTTTCATCTTCCAGCTGATGGAGGAATTTATGAGGAAGCAATAGAGCCCACACTGAATGAGCTACAACAAATAGACCCTGACTATATTGTACCTTGCCATTGCACAGGTTGGAAAGCGGCAAATAGAATCATTGAAACCATGCCTGAAAAGTACTTACAAAGTAGCGTTGGCACAATATTCTCATTTTAACGTATCTTTATTAGGTAGCCTGTATCAACTAATCCTCACCTTTTTTTTATTTTCACTTATCTTATAACAGCAAAAAATAAGATAATAGCCCCTGCTCAAATGTTATCTGAATATTATCGTCTTGTAAATTAAATTTCCTTGTACTTCTGACAAATCGATTAGCAATATTTGAGACACGTTTAAAAGAAAGTGACAACTTGTCTAGTAAATTCAAGTCACAGAGCATAAATATAGTGAGAGTATCTCCTTACATGTGAAATCTAGGATGTCGGTTTAAAATTGCCAGAGTTACATAGGCCTAACATAGAGATACATATCTTGAGGGGAAAAGAGCTATCAGATGAGATCAAAGATATCGCAGAGACAAGGAATCAATTTATCTTTGGCAAGCATTGAGCAAACTAAGAAAATACTGAAATCTATTTCGCCTTCGCTTTCCGAAGAAATACTTAGATCCAGAAAGTCCAGTAGTAGTTCCCCCGATTGAAGACTTTATACTTCGACACTTCAGCGTATGTAAAATTATTCACACAAGAACCAGGATCAGATAGTGCTACTCTTCTATTCAGGTTAGCACCCCAGCAAGCGGATCCAGATCTTCATGTCATATTGGACTATTAATGAGACTTAAGCTGCAATTCACCAAAAATATAAGCGAAGGAAATTGTCAACAGAAGACTACGGCATAATCACTGCTACCATACTTAAGAATTTAATATATTATGCGGATGAAAATTCTAATGTAGGACTAATCCCTTTAGAGACTGTGATTCTGAAGAATTCGATAAATATGATTAATAACTATCATTTGTCTGCGGATGATGCATTACACGTCTATACTGCTTTCGCTATGAAATGCGATTATTTTATCTGCAATGATCATGAAATCGTGAATAGAAATACTGAAATCTCTGCCATGAAAGTATTAGACATTGCTGATGATTCGGCGATGACTTCTTTAATTAAAGAATTGAACTCAAATTAAGAAGCGGTAATGTATAGATTACCTCTGAGTGGTATAGTTTTTCATGTTAATGGGTAGTATAATAGTAATTAATTTTCCAGTTTACATCTATGTAGACAAGGAAATCATTGTATCTATAAAGAGAGCGTTATAAGATATGAGGTAAGGATATGGTGGTGGTGATGAGGGTTTGCCGGAGTATCAACCAGCTAGTCCGCGGTAATTGGCCTTCGAATATAATACATAATATTGTTGATTAATTTTCGTTTCAAGAATTAACTAGTTGAATTCGTGAGCAGCACATTCGCGGTTATTTAGGCATAGTTCGCTAGTAAGAGATGATGACCAATACCAACGAAGCAAAGCCATTAACGAGCTTCCAGTGTGACATAAGACACACCTTGTAGTATTTTCATTCTATCTTTCTTAATAGATTATTCGAGAATCACTCAAGCAAACTGCTTTTCATAATATGGTCTTTTGATTCAGTGACTTATTGTTCCTTCCCCACCAATCACGATGGCAGAAGATTCGAGCCTATGGGTTTATCATATCAATAATGGTTACCCATGTCCCGCAATTACTGGATAGTTAGCAGATTCAGGGTATAGTTGGTTCGTGTTGTGTCGTACAATCGTTATTACGACTGACTACTGAATAATTAACTTTGGATTTCCATGACATTGGCAAACACGAAATGTTCCAACGCGTCTTCTGCAAGAATACCGCTCATGCCCAGCGGTCACATTTTAGCTATAGAGTTACCAATTATAAATATAAATGAATATCCTGGATCTCAATCTTCCGTACTCCTATGGGTGCTGAAGCTCCTTTGAGGAGGGTACTGTCGGTGTGTATGATTCATGCGTAGATATTACCGCAGCATGAGGACCTTTGAGAATGAGAGGTTTCTCAGAGGTATTCTTCAGTACTATATCAGTAACATGGATCACCGAATCCAAATTGGGCATGATAAACACACATGTCTGGCAGTAATGAGATCTGTTGGACATAACCAGGTGTTATAGCTGTCAGATTTGGAGCTTCGCCAACTAGTACTTGAAATAACGGAGATCGATATGAAAAATCATTTTTTAGTTTCATGTAGTTTTGAAATAGGATTTTGGAATATGGCTTATTCTTATATGCAGTAAATCGTTATTTTCAATTAAATCATCGTAGACTTTTAAAGACATCTCCTATACGCTATACAATAATAGCTAGGCCGCTAAGAATGAAGCCGTTATTCCGTATAAATGTTCGATATCAATGTTGCTAATAAAGGATAATGATTATATAATAATATATTCGGAATCAAGGTATGAAAGATGCAAAATTACTCAAAATATTGGTGCAGCAGAGAGCTTTGGTCAGATTGCTTATAACCATAGGACCAGGAAAAGGATATTCTACAAGAGAATTGTTGACCAAGCTAGGAGCGTATGGATATGGACACAAATTACTTCTAAGGGCTCATAAAATAGGATTGGTAGACAGGA
>JBIOZE010000085.1:0-13801 GCA_044870745.1 Nitrososphaeraceae archaeon
AACTTTATTTTTAATAATAGGTCAAGCCAGTTACTGCGAGTTTCAGTTAGTCGCCATATGACTTGCTTCTCACAAACCTACATGTGTGTAGATTGTCCGTGAAATGATATACTTCTACATTTTAACATGAGACTTAGAATCGATATAAAGTTTCATGTCCATAACATAATTGGAGACGAACAAACTTACTCATCAAGACTGGAACCTACTGTAGGACCACAATATCCCACTAGGTTCCGTCTTTACATTTCCACTCATCTAGGGAATTTTTGTATTCTTAGAATAGCGTCACTGGAGGTCAGCTTTTTTAAGCAATTGCACAGATTCTAAAATGATGATTGTATAATCGGTTTTCTTGTCTGTGGTTACTGCCATCATTTGCGGAAATACCAATACGCAAGGGGCAGGTCATCTTGCCTCTAATCTTCGATAGCCGAACCACCAGGAAGGACTACATAACGTCCTATCTCGTCATTAGAGGGAATGGTTGCAGTAATTACAAAAATCGTCTGTTGTTGGGGCTCGAGAGTAGCAGAATTTGCAAGCCCTGAGACGGCTGTTATAAGATGGTTGTCGCGATCATAAAGTTCGGCTACGGCATAGGTCGAAGTTCTTGTAACCCAGTTGGTGATTGTACTGACAGGTCACCTAGAAAAATACTATTAACTGATATTGTTCTTCATACTTCCTCGACTAACGCGACACAAATGTTTAAAGCATTTATGATCAATTAATTAATATGCACATATTTTTGATAACCGGATTGTTGTTCTTTGCCGCTTTAGCCCTATACACAAGCACTTGTGTCTTTGCGCAGAATGTTACATCGAATATGAGCAGTGCAGCAGGAAATCAAACAATTGGGAACCAGTCTAGCCCCGTCAATATGTCGGCTGGTGCAGTAGGGAGTTCAGAGCAACTTAGTCAAGTTCTCGGTAATAACACCCAACTGATCGAAAATAAAACTGCTATAGGTAACACGTCAGTACCATTTGGTAACCTGACGGCGTCAACAAATACGACTTTGGGTCAATTAGGACAAAATGCTACTGAGATTGCTCCCGGCTTATTGAACAAAACTGGAGAAGTAGCTAAGAAAATTATCGGAGGGGCGGCTGACGTAGTGACAAATATTACAAGCGAAATTAAGGAAGGCGTAGGCGCCAAATAATAGGGACTAGCAATTTAGGCTAAATAATCAAACAGAGGTTTTGGCATCATGACTTGATGTTAAAGTTATATGCTTTAAAAATATTTGAAGTAAAATCATTTAATATTTTTCTGTCGCTTGATCCAATACTGACGGGTCAAGTTCGTATGTTGGTCATAAGTTTCTGATTCGTCGGCATTAGCCCACTTGCCGGAGGTTGAGATGGTAACGCCGGCCTCCGGTTTCTGTTCTATACCTATGTACATGGAACAAGTGTTAAGTTTTGCATACTCCTGAAATAGCAAAAAGGAGAATAATAAGAGAACCATGGAAGGTGGTTCTAAATTCAACAGGCCGGGGGTTGGGTGCAAAAACCGCAACCTCTGCCTTCATGCTTCAACAGTTACGCGTGTATGGTTTCAAAATACTTCTGACTCTTTGTACGAGGTCTACCGCGTGAACTGGTTTTAAGATAACATCTTGGATTTTTTCAAATTCTTTCATGTGCTGGCTTCCTGTAAGTAAGATACCTCTGATGGAATCGTCTTTGCCTCGTAACTCGTCATACAACCTGAGTCCATTGATACTAGGCATTAAATAATCCAGAATTGCTAATTCATAAAAAGTAAGGCTTAAAATCTGATAGCGCGGCAATACCATCGGTGTAACCATCAATTGTATAACCTTCGTGGCGCAATATTTCGCAGAACAAGTATAAGTTGTCCTCTTCGTCATCGGCAACCAAAATTCGCGCCATGCTATCATATGCTAACTACATCCTATTTACCGGTTCTAACTACCGTGCATCGCTAATTAAGTAGGGAAGTAATACTGCTTAGTATGAAGGCTGGATCAGAGTTGGATTGAAGTAAGGACCAGGCGGTTTAACTTGGATCTCGTTTAACGGAAATTCAAGAGGCGAGTATTCCTTTTGCCAACATGACCATATCCGTCGGATGCTCAACTGTTACAGGCATAATAAAGATGACCGCAAATAAATATCTCAGCAGAACAATGATCACGATAATAACAATTATTACCAATGCGATATAGATTAGCGAATTTAAGATCACACCTATAAAGTACATAAAAAGTTTAAATCAATTTCATACGAATGGAACTTTCGATCTCTCCGAGTAATTTCCTTTCTATTGTTTGAAGTTCATCAGACCATTCGAGGTGATATTTCATAGACTACAAGAATTTGTCTGCGGGTTATTACCAATAGGTCACTACGTGGAGGGGGAGTCTCTCAAAGGTACTACCAACTAGGTAGATAAGTTAAATTTACCAGGAACCCGTCCTATTTCCAATTTGACTCATGGATCCTTTTTCCAAATCCTTCTTGTCTGCTACAACCCCGTATATTGGCGATTCACCAAAATGATGATTTACTTTCACGGGATCGAACCATAGGGATATGACATTATTGTTGAATATTTTTATCTCCGTGCGTACGTCTTTAGCGGGTCCTGCCTTTAGCGTAACAGTTGATAGACCGGAATAAGAAACCGTTTCGTTCTCATCTTTAATATCTGTCAGAGAGAAATTTGATACGCTATGTGTATGTCTTGCAGATCCATTCAACATTACCATTGAAAATGATGCATCAAACTTTGTAGGATTTGTTTGATTAAAGTCTTCTTTTGTTTTATTTACGATATTAGTAGTCCAGTGACCTGATAATACCCATGTAGGTGAAGTATTATCCTGTTCAGTCTGAATACTTGATATTGTTCCATACGTAGAATCCTTTCCAAAACCTGTACCGCCTATATATGCTGTGACGTTTAATGAAGGGGCTATTGCGACAGAGATGCCCAAAACTAGGCCAAAGATGGCCAAGCATAAATTTTGTTTATGTATACGCATAATCGCAAATGTCCAGTAAACTACTTAAGACTTCTAACTATCGATTATGTAGACGACGGTCCTTCGACTGAATTATTTGAAATTATTTTCAGTCGCTTCGCTAACGGAGAAATCATGATGACAAAGAACCTGATTAGCATGCAAAATGTCTAAGATTTAAACACAGGCAACATTGGTGGGCTAGGGTGAAATCGCAAAACCTAACCCACCAACCAAGTCAGACGGTTATGGATGCACTGACCTGATGTTAACTTATGGTCAATAAATTATAAGAAGATTCAAACTTTCATTCCTCATTTTGTATATTGTACTTGTGAACCTGAAAGGGTTCACACAATTAGGACAACATCGGACCAGAGGTTGAGATGCTAACGCCGACCTCTGGTTTATTCTACTCCAGAAGCATCTAGTGGTTCGGTAGAATCCTCTGCCTTTTGGCTTTCAATGACATCATACATGATGAGTGCTGAATAGTTCATCTTTCCATTATCATTTGCTGTGGCATACTTTATGTTGATTAGTCTAAACTTGGTATCTTTATTCTGTGAGTTACTAACTAGCCATCTATTGATTTCGTCGGCAAGAGTCCCTATCTGTGAAGTTGCGAAACCTTGAATTTGTATCATTGATCGACAATAGATACTATACCATAAAACGGTTCAAAGAATTAATTATCAACAGTTGCGGATAAAACTAGTGGGCTAGATAATACTCGCAGACCCTAACCCACCAACCGAGTCAGATGGAGTTATGGCATCCTGACTTAATGTTAAAATAATTGAAGGTTAATCAGGCCCGCTATGATTACTCCCGGTTAGCCTCGCCGATCGCCCCCATAGCGGTGCTCTCGTCGCTTAGTGAAAATTATTGGAATTTATAATATTTCAAAGTTTTAGGACGAGTCTTGTCGTTAGTCGGCCGTTTCTGAAAGTTATTCATTTCATAATCCTTACAAAATTTAAATAAAGTTTAAATATTTCTGATCCCATTCAATTTTTCACTACATTGGACGAGCAACAAAACTTTCCAGTGTTTGTCGCGGTTGTTGATGACGAACCTGACTTGGCATACTTGTTTAAAGATGCTTTGGATCAAATTCCTCACGTGCGAGCATTTGGGTTTTCTGATCCGAATTTGGCGTTAGAACACTTTCGCCTCAACCACCAAAATTCAGGTGTATTATTTCTGATTACAGAATGCCTTCGATGAACGGGATAGAATTGCTAAACAATGTAATGGAGATTAATTCAAGCGTATCAAGATTATTGATCAGTGCATTCGAGATTCACGACAAATTATTCGAAGACTCCCAATGCATAGATAAATTCTTACAAAAACCAATAACGATTGCAGATTTGATGGAAGTAGTTCAAAAGTATATTAACTGTCCAAGAATTAAAAAGTCAAAGCCCGAATAGACATATTTTATTTAAATCGAAGTCGTGTATTTTTAATAAGTATAATGCACATTTTTATGCGTGGACTCGCTTATGTATTTTGATTCTGGGAGTCAGGGAGACGATAGGCGTCCAAGCGATGATGAAATTTTAAACAATCTTGTGCATGTTCCGGTAGGTCATCATTACCTTGTTCTGTATTCTGATATGCAAGTATTGCGAAAAATATATTCCACGTACGTTAAAGCACAGATCGAGGCCAATCCTAATTCAGTAATCGTCCTACTGCCATATTACGATACCACAGATAAGGCTCGACAGGTACTTGAGTCTAGGGGAATTAATGTAAGAGAAAATGAAAGGCAGGGATCGTTGGTTATTGTAGATATAGAGAGTGTTATCACCAACCCTTACTTTAAAGGTCCAGATACTGAAAAATTACGCGCCTTTACGAAAGAAATTGAAAGTAAGTCCGAAGGCAAAACATCAAAATTTTGTAATATTTCCTTCACTTGGAGAATATCATAATTACTTACTCCAATAGCCTTAGCCTTCCCAGCCCTCAATAATTGAATCATAGCCTTCCAAGTGTCTTTGCCCATTCCTTCAACTGGCCAATGGATCAACTAGAGGTCAACGTATGATAGTCCTAAGCGTCTTAAACTTCTTTCATATGCTTTAAGAGTAGAGTCATATCCTTGATCATTATTCCAAACCTTCGTGGTAATGAAGACCTCATCTCTTGGTATACCACTCTCCAGAACTGCCCTACCGACATCCCCTTCTTTCCCATATAACCAAGCTGAATCGATATGTCTATAACCAATTTTCAATGCATACTTAACTGCCCGCAAAGTTGTTTCTCCAATTGGCATCTGATAAACGCCTAGGCCTAGACGGGGGATCTCTACTCCATTATTCAATGTTGCATAGGATTGTAAGGTTAGTTGCACAAAGAAACGTTAATAGAAACTTGCTTAAGTCTATCGGTTGGCTCGCCGTATTATTGATAAGCTAAGCATACCCATTATTCATCCAGGCTACTTCCATCGAGTATAAGATGATCTCGACAAGAAGAAACAGACATCGAAGAGTATCTACTTGTCAGCTCTTGCATTATTGCTTGTTAAATCGTACACATTCTGACCTTTAAAAGTCTGAGATTGGGATAGACTATCTCTATCAATCAGGTACACCTTAAATCCCAATAGATTCTTTTTTCCTGATTGATTGACAACATTGATGGCACCATCAGGTCTAACCTGCACATCTGGCTTTTCTTCTATGTATGCATAGTCTTTTTCACAATTGATATTAAGATCGCTTCTGGGACGATTATCAAAAAAGTTATTCTTAACGTACTCTATGACGTCATTCCAAGTATATGCTTTGATCATTAGCTCGATCTGATTCCCATTAGGTAGGCCATCAATATTGCCACTACCGTAGCCATGGACATGAATGAAATCAGCATGTAAGGTGCAACAATTACAATAAACCTTCTTCCCCTTTTTTGCACACTCTTCGCATTGCTGAACGATCATAGACATATTACGTTTTGCTATTACTAATATTCATTGTCATGTCTAATACCGAATTATTTTATCATTGGATTAGGTAGTATGATTTGGGTATGATTTGGGTATTTTTTTAAATATCACAGTAACGACCATGCATTATGTCCAATAAGATTCATAGGTCAAGATTCAAACGACTTTCAATAAACTCCAAACCAGGAATTATTGCTCTAGTGAGCTCCATGGGAGTGATGATGACAATTAGTTATGTGTACTTATTTGCTCTCGTAAGGTAAGTCCTATCTAATTTGTAAGAAAATAAACAATATATTACTTGAATAAGAGAATTTCTAAATTATCATCTATTTAATAGCTAAGACCTGATCAGTTACCAATTCTCATATCAATTAGGTCGAAAATCTTCTAATGGGTCAAATATTTTGACGTGATGTAACTATCCATAGAATTTATTGAATCATTCTTATCTTGAACAAATTTGTAAGCATTTATCCTGAATTGGTAAAGTGCACCGTAGAGAGAATAGAAAATTTATTGTTTCATGGTTTGGAAAGATCGGAAGCCTAATCGTTATAACTAGGGGAACATATGTCTATCAAGTTAGTAATGTTAAGGGTAAACTCAATCGCAGGAAAAATACTAGAAATAGATGAAAGTATACTCTCTGTGGCTGTAGTTGATATGAGAGGACAAATTGTTTCTAGCAAAAGCAGGTACCATATTAGTAATCAATTTGTATCAAATTATGCAAAGACAGACTGTAGTATTTGGGCAAGAGCAGCATTTGCAATGACAGAGCAGTGCGTCAATGACTTTGGAAAAGTAGAGACTTTTGTGTCAACTTATGAAAAGATGAAAGTAATGGTGATTCCATTGGCTAGCATTGATTCTCTTATCGTACTTACGATGCTTCCTTCTGTCAGTGTTGAATACGTAATACGTAAATTGAGTGCACTCATAGATCTATGCATCCATGAAAAGCATTCTGATAAGGAATATGACATTGCATCAGGTAGGCAATCGGTTAGGAAATGAGGTGTAGAACATTGTACGTATTTTTTCGTTAGTCAATAGTCACGTTGGTGAAAATAAAATTTTGTTGGAATCATGACAGCATGATTCACCCCGCATTGTCACCCCTTCTCATCAACATAACAATACCGGGGCATCAGGAAGATTGATAGGTAGAATACTGGCTGTAACCCAATTTGCCTGTTTGCGTCCAGGCCTCTAGTTAGAGGCTCTAAAGCCTTATATTGATTATTGGATATACACAAACTGATCAAGAACATCCATGATTTGTGGTGTCTGTAAGTTAGCAATACCGTACCAAGTTAGAAAAGAGCATCTTAGAAAGTATCATAAAATAGACAGTCAGCTTGTAGATTGGATTATTCAAACAGACAACGATTTAATATCCGGGCAGCCGAAGATACAAAAATAACAATGAACATGTGATTACCACATTTTCCGCTTTTTAAATTTTTAATGAATACAGAGATTAGGAACTATTCATAATAAGTTCATTAGATTTAAGGGCAGTTGAATCGGTAATATTTTTCAATCCCGTTAAGTTTGTCAAGTTCAATCCACCTGTAGAAATACTACTGTTAGTTGAGTTCTGTCCTGTGATTGAAGTTATTTCAAAAGAGAACGTGGCCATCGCCAACATAAAGATAATCACTGCTAATATTTTCTCCATGTTAAATAATATTGTCCATTATAGCTAATAAGCGGCACAAGTCAATCATATTAAATGATACCTTAGTTCAAAGGAGCTAAAACTCATAATCAGAATTTATTTCATCATGTCGTATCTTTAGAGATAATTCTCGCCCGTCATATTTATCAACTTTATCTTTTGGAATGACATATTCATGTGATACTATTTTTCCTTCTATAACTACAAAACTATCTTTGTATTGACCTGCAACATAGCCAAATGTTGCACTGTCTTTAGTCCGCACAGGTGTTCTATTAGATATAATTTTATACCAATCCATAGAGATTACATTCAATATACTCTGGCAAGAATAACTAATAAAAGCTCACGTACAGAGGGTAATTATTCTTTTAATCCTTAAATAGTATATTGCCCAAATTTTATGTAGTGTCACTCATATCTGGTCGGTATGAGGATATGGCCGATGATATCATCGATCTGCCTATCGCAGATGGACTTAAGAAAGCGTTACTGAATTCTGGTTTTACCCGTAATCAGATACTTACTTTTACCTAGCGCAGAATTAGCTTTAATTTTGGAAATAGATCAATACGTAGCAAATTTAATTCAAAATGCGGCTAAGGAATAACTGATAATCTATAAATCTTCCCTTTTGGCAAAATAATACGTCGCTTCAACACTTTTTACGGAGGTCTGGAATATGAGGTATATTTTAATAGCTTCATAAGAGTAATGTAAAGGTTGCGAGGGTAACATCGGTTGTCCATTGAAATTAGATATCTCCAAAAAGACAGGAACTTGAATATGAAAGGTGGCATAGTCATTGATGGATTTCCTAGTGCGGGCTTGATCAATGCAATTGCATCTGAATGTTTGATGCGATCAGGAGGTACAGAACTTTACGCTATTATCGATTCGCCTGATTTTCCTCCTTTGTCTATAGTAAATCAATACTCCCCCCAATTTCCAGCTAGATTACATGTTAATAAGAATCTTAAAGTTGCATTTTTTGTATCTGAATTCAATATCAATCCGACAATTCAAAGTGCAATGGCAAGAACTATTTTAAATTGGGCTCGGGAAAATGAATGTAAGATGATTATAAGTGCCTCTGGATTGGTAACTAGTGAATCACCTGATGTAAAAGGTCAGGGAGTAGCCCATGAACAGCCAATTTTTGCGGTCGCAAGTACTCCCTCTAGTTTAGAAATAATTAAGGATCACGGTTTTGTCCCCTTAAGAGCTGGGTCAATAAGGGGAATTCCTGCAGCCCTGCTAAATGAAGGTTCACTGACAGGGCAGGATGTAATTGTCCTTTTAGCCAATATCATGACAGATGTTCCCGACTTCAGAGCTGCCGCGCTCATTTCTACCGCCCTAACCAAATTAGTTCCTGGTCTATCTTGTGATATAGCAGCACTAGATCGAGAAGCACAAGAAATTGAAACCAAAATGAAACAGATTAGAGAAGACCATCATGATATGTCTTCCTACATTGCATAAATTAATAGACTTTATTGCATTTTTTGATTTTAGTAATCAGTTTTGTTTGGCGTACATCCTAAAGGTGATATCACTAGTGATATGCTGATAATACTTTAGGTTTCAAAATCAGAACATTGTTACCTTACGTATTTATTGTAGAATCTACAATCTGAATTCGGAATTAGAATCATCCTTGATGAAAACCAATATTTCGCTCCCTATTTGGATTCTACTTATTTTGCCGTTGATATTATCAGCTGTATTTCTGCCCGTTGATGCAGGCAAACGTAATGAAGAGAGTGACAATAAGAAATCTATTGAAATATGTTGCTCTTGGGGAGAACAATTAGAGGATGGGAAGTTAACTTATAGAATTAATGGAGGAGATACTACTATTCGCGAAGTAGTGAGAAATGCAGTAAATCAATGGGACATGAAGATAGATGGATTGAGCCTTGAGGAAGTAAAGGGCGAATCGAGTTCTGCAGATATAACTATAGGATTCAAGAAAGATGGAAAACAACTCCCTGGAGAGAGATCAAAGCATGGTTTGATGACTGCTGGGCTTACCTCGTTTGAGCTAAGCTGGCGTAATGTCATAGATGAAGTCCACATAATACTCGCTAAAGGCGTAAGAGGCAATGAATTCTCTCCTTCTCAAATAGAAATGGTTGCTCAGCATGAAATGGGACATGCACTTGGTCTTGGACATTCAAACTCATGGTCTAGTATTATGTCTCCGACAATCAATAATCAACAATCTGTTGCCATAACTGAATGTGAAATTAATGCGGTACTTCAGGCCAATGCTTGGAAACTCATGGATAGCGATTCAAGCCCACACTCTTTCAGAGCCAATAGTATATCGTGTTAAACGCATTTTGAATCAATTAGTTAAATTATCGGTACGCGGACACCAGTTTTTGAGCGAGTTGACTTAAATAAAAATATACTGAAATGCCTTGTCGTATTTATTTCTCATCCGAAGATCTATGAATGAATTAGAAAGACTGCTTAGTTATTTCTTAACAGGCACATTTACCCATATTGTTTCTGGCGAATTCTTGCTAGAATTTATTCCATCCACACAAGCTTCCATGCCTGATGTTGGTTCTTTGACGCACGCCTGAATCTTAGTATCTATAGGTGCCGATTCACTTGGAAATGAAAATGTTCCGGCTTTTGAATAGCACAGTGACTCTATATCATCGGGACAAGTCTGGCTCGAAGTATCTATTGTCCGTGATTTGCTAAGTATAGCATCACCATATGTAGTAACGACCACGTCGTATGTTCCTATATTGTCCTTGACGTTATTCAAATTCACTACGACGTCAAGAGTTTTCAATTCTTGCCCGTACACGAGATCATTAGCCATTGAATAGACTCCCATTGTCAAAACAGCTACTGTTACAATGAAGTGAGTAATCATAACAATGTATACATTATGACTTTCTAATTCATTTAGATTTCATCTGAAATATCGAATGTTAATATCAATTGAATTAGTTCATAAGATATTTCCGTTTTTTATAGCTTATTAATATACGTAATTAATCTTATTAATTATTGCCAATTCTTCTGCACAATATTGTACGATAACTAATAGATTAGTTGGATGCTATCAGCGAACTAAAGTCAGTCGATTTAGGCTTCTATTATTATTGGCTATTAGAATTAATCTAATTCATACAAAAAAGATGTGGATGTTATGGAGCTATCCAGACAAAATACGATTCTTTTTTTGCATTCAGGTGATTAAATTGAGCAAATCGCTAATGGAAAAGTCGCCAATCGTATTTTCTGCCCTGTTTTCACATCCTAAGGTATTATCATTTAAGTTGTCGTGGCTGTGGTCTTCACTTTCATTTTCTATTTCACAATAGTTTTTTGTATACACATCTTGATCTATGTGAGCACTATTACAATTATTGTCATCGTTGTGTTTGCATTTTTTTCCATTGTCATGGTCATTGTGATCATCTCCATTAGCGAATACCGGAACAGTGTATCCTCCCAAGATTGTCAATAGTCCTGCTGACAATACTAACATTACGGCCAAATTTAGCCTATTCATATTTCTTAAAATATGCTGTTTATCTGATTTATCTACGATATCATACTCTGCATAATAAGAAACAAAATAATACTTTTTTATTAACATAGTATGGAATTTAATTGCGAAGAGTTTTATGAATAATTGTATGGTAGTTTCTAACTGTTAGCTCGTCGAAAAGATTGGAACCTGTTAAAGAGAATTATTTGGAAGTTATTGATCGTAATCGATTACGACTTCGCAATAAATTTGATAATCACCACCGCTTGAGGACATATATATTTTATCGCCTCCTCCTTGATTTCCTCCGGAACCACAATTGATAAAGTCTGGATCAAAATCATTACCGTCCAATCTATCGCTAACTATATGGTCTTGATCTGGTCCTCCAAAGAGCCTGTCCGAACCTTCTAGACCCTCAATGACATCATAACCAGATTCTCCAGCAATCAAATCATTTCCCAAACCACCTGATAGCTCATCGTTGCCTTCATTCCCATCCAAGTTATCATTTCCATCGCCTCCATAAATCTTATCATTACCCTTTCCACCAACTATTTCATCGGTCCCATTTCCACCAGAAATTATGTCAAGGCCATCAAAACCGGTAATGGTATCATTTCCTCGTTTTCCATCGATATCATCATCTCCTGTACTTCCTATGATCTTATCATTGTTGTCTGTGCCAATGCAAGGCACACCTGCCGAACAACTAATGGTAATGGCAAAAGCCTCAAGCTGCATATTTCCTAGTATACTTGATAAAGCCAAAATGCAAATAGGAATGATCAAAATACGCGAGGAACAACGTTTTTGCAAGTTTGATACTAGTAAATTGTTTCACCTACAGAGTGTAACGAGCTTAATCTCGACGCCAAATTTAGTCTCATCATCTGGACTTTACTCTCCATTAACCATAAAATTGGACATTAGGTAATAAAAGTTAGGTATGAAGGTATAAGGATGAAAATATGAAGTCTTGACTAGTAGTCGTCACAATTACTTGTCTTACTTGTGTCATGAACTTAGGTTCGAGTCAAAAAACCTTAATAGCTATTTATGAACTGAATAGATGTTGACAATAGAAACAGGCTTCAGCATTTTTATAACCATCATGATAGTTGTTATTGCAATTTGTTTGACTATAGGTGCAATCTCTGCTTTCCGCGACATATTATTCAATCGAAGGAGACGGACAGTGCTTGCGGAAGAAAAACATTCAAAGTCCGATGTACATTATCGAAGCCATTGAATATTGTGATCCCTTCTAAGGTTATCAGTAAGAATAGCACATTTCTAACATACTTGCTTTTTCTCTTTTGAAAATATGATATTCAACATGACTATGATATGCGACGATATATCGCGTTAGGCCCAGAGAGTGTCAGCTTGTACATGTGGAAACAGGTCCCGCGTTAGTTGAAATTGAGATGCAAATTATCTTTATAACCTGCTATCCTTAGAGAATTTGACTATGAAAAGAATATCTATGATATTTTGTTTACAGAAAAAGCTGCACGAACTGCTTACACAAAAGAATATTCTCTTGACAAGGAACAGTCTAGTTATTCAGATAGTCTAGATAATTCTTACTTGATTTTAGAAATTCCTTGGTGATTCTAGATCCTCTTTCGATACCTCGATTGGTGTTATACCAAGAAACCTACCTTCTAATTTCGACATACCGATCTCAAGCATTACATAAATAGGAAGCAGCTTGACCTTTAAGCAATTCGGCAGAACATGAACTAATTAAATCGCCTTTGCAACCAGATAATATCGAAGTCCATAAGAAATTTTTATTATTAAAGATTTTATATCCGAATGATATACAGGCAGTATCTTATCTTAAATATTGATGATGATCATTATGGCACTAATAATCAAAACGGCGCTCTTGGCTTCACTTTCCATAATCCTTCTCACTGACTCAACAACTCCAATGATGAAACCAATTGTTGTATTCGCGGATGTAGATCATTCTTTTGATGCTACTGCTCCTCAAGTCTACATCTCAGATGATAATAGTAACAAGAATGATGGCGGAGGAGCCGCTGCGGCTGAGGCGAGAACAGTCAACAATAATAAAGAGAAGGAAACACGCTGGTCTGATATCGAATACCTTAGTGATTCAAACAATATCACGATGGTGAATTACAAAAACCTCTTTGGCCTGAATATAGGCAAAGTCTATAATCCTAACTTTGTCAACGATGCTGACTGGTTCCTTGGCAGAAGCAATTATGAAGACCATGTAGATTACTATCTGATACCGTACAACTACAATTGGCACTTTTACTCTAACATATCTGCGCCCTGGTATGGCTGTGAAGCTCAGAGTCACGCGATGGTTTTGACCGCTAAGAAATACAATGAAACAGGAGATCCCAAATACCTAGAATTTTCCAATAAAGTATTCAACGGCTTAACTTCTCCTGTTCTAAATCAGGATGGCTGGCTTTTGGGAGTGGTGTCCGAGAATGAGAATGTTACAATACTGAACAGTCAGCTGTATTGCGTTGCGAACCTGATGACTTATTACGAATATATCGGGGACGAGCGAGCGCTGACACTATTCAAGAAGGGTGTAGATGTACTGGAGAAAGATATCAATGGCCTATC
>JBIOZE010000086.1:0-3803 GCA_044870745.1 Nitrososphaeraceae archaeon
TAGGAGTGTTGGTACCACGAAGCAGTTCACCATATTTCAAGTTAGGATTCATTTTACTTCCTTCGTCCATAAACCAAACATGCAATAGTTCCCGTAGTTTAGAAACGTATTTACCCTCATCAGTAAAGTAATATGCAGCTGCAAGTATTTTTGCTTTGTATATCATGTCATCCATGTTCCGTTTGTCAGGGACTGAATTTATCTCAGGATTAATTACTCCGTCATGAATAATGTAAGGCAGGCCATTTTCTTTGGATGGATTTGACCAACCATACGGAGATAGCGCAAGAAAGTCATGCTTGTCCCCACTCGGAGGTAGCTCTGTCTTGTCGAATACGGAATGAGGATGTGCCGTAAGAAATGAATCAGCCAATTGCGTAATTTTACTTAAGGATGATTTCAATTCAGAACTATTAGCGCTATCAGTTTTGATTGCCTGTTTAATGTCAAGCAATAAGGAAGGTTTAATTAAGAAGGTACGAGGGATTTCACCCTGGTCTTTCTCTGATGAAGGTGGTGGAGGTTGACCACCGCTAGCTGATATATCATTATTTTGTAAGAGGTTAGCCTCGATACATGAAAGTATGAGGAGACCTGCGAGTAATATGACAATCAGGTTCTGAAGGTTCATGGCCCCTAAGATACCAGCTGCAACAGCAATTGTATTTTTATTTTTCGTGAGCAAACTCAGAATGTTCCCCCTAATTGTAATTAATGATATTGGCTTGCAGGAATATTTTACTGATGGGCACTTTTGATATATGGTATTGGTGCACAAGAACAAATTATCAGCTATAACTACGATAATAATTCATATTGCAGCTTCATCCCTCCTCTTGCGGCACCGAGCCTAACAATTCAGAACGGTATTTCTCTATTTTCTGATAATTCAGGTCATATGCCCAGAACAGCTCCTCCTTGCGCATATGTGCATGTATCAAAATTTTGTCGGTGGACATCTAATGGTGGTTTTGTTTTGCCTGATTTATCTTTGCTTGCAGGTGGTAAAGATAAAGTTCGGAAAAAATGGTGAACATACTGTACAAGAGACTTAGGATATGGTCAAATTTCACAGAGCACGGAGTAATGATCTGATCCCAAAATATAATCCCCGAAAGAGCGCAACCTAATTTTACTTAGCAACACTAACGGGAGTAGGAATAGAAACCTCAATATTGAGTCGACTACAAAAATTTATAGAAAGGAGAAGGAGATTCGATGAAATCGATAATGGAATTAATTTCAATTCCAATTTCAATATTTGTCGTAAGCGTATTGTCAGCTGAATCTGTCAGGGCAGAGGATAAGTTTGCAGTTGCTGGTGATTTTGGATGTAACATGAAAGCAATATCAAACATTGACAGTATAGCAAAATCAAAAGCATTTTTTGTAGGACTTGGAGATTACTCACATGAATGTAATCCCGAGACTATATTTACATTCAATGCTAAGATGCAGAGTTATGATGCATGGTGGGATTCAATTAACTCTAGCAAGCGTTATGGATGTCCAGGAAATCATGAAATAATAATGGGTGAAGGCAAGAGATGGGCACAAGAAGAGTTTCATTATGGTAGTAACGGTTACTGGGCAAGATTATTCGGACATACTGGGGTAATTTGTATTAATAATTACAAGTCATATGAACCTGGCTCCACACAGTCTAATTTCATAGTCTCAGAGTCTGAGAAATTCAGGAATAATCCGAGCGTAAAGTGGTTGGTTTATGCAATGCACGAGCCTATACATACTCCAATATTTAATAAGATACAGTCCAAGTACCTTGACCGACAGATGGCGATACGTTCTGTGATCGAGCCACTTGCTCAAAAGTATCATGCAGTCATAATAGCTGGTCATTGGCATGGAACATATCTTGGAGTCAAGAATAATGTGCCAATCGCTATATGTGGTGGTGGGGGTGATAATGGATTCACAGCACCTGGTAACGTAAAAGACAGAAATGGATTTACTTATACAAATAGTATAAACATGGGATGGTGTTCTATAAGATTTGGAGATAATGTTATGTCACTTAGGCACATCGATCTCAATGGACATGCACTCTTCAAATGGACCGTGAGCAAGCGCTAGCTTCGAGATTGCATAGTTCTTCGTGGCAGTTGTAACCATGGTAGTGCGTAGATTGCAGTCGGAATGTGATACACCGGATAACATTCTCAGCTTGTTGGAATGTGGACTCTGCTATCTTAGTCAACTTTCGTATTATACATTTATGAAAATCGCCTTTATTGCATGTTTGTTACCGACTCTGTAGGAAAAAATATTGGTTAATTCATTACTGGTAACACCGCCTTTGATGTTCCTTCTGTTACTGGCAGGTGGCATTTCAACAAATGTATTTGCAGAGAATTATGATCTGGCCGCGGTAGGGGATGTAAGTTGTGGTGCCGAAGGCAAAAAAACCCTAGATTCTATTGGCAAAACAAATCCTGATTTTGTATTATTTCTTGGAGATTTAGCGTACAAGAAAAATTCTCTAAAGTGTTTTACAGATGCAACGAAGTCTGCAGGACTTAAGGCTATTGGATGTGTAATTGGAAACAATGATGATAGAAGTTCATCTGCTACCAAAGCTGCTCTAAAGTTCTGTAATCTCCCTAAACCGGGTTATAAAACTCAGAGCTTCAAAGGTGACTTGTATATTTTTATGGATTCGGAAAAAAATTTCAAGCAAGACTCGCCACAGTATAAATTTGTCCAATCGGCGCTGCAAAGTGATGCTGCAAAGAATGCAAGATATATCGTCGTGGTAATCCATAGTCCTTTTTTGAGTTGTAAGTGCTCACATGAACCAAAGCAATTCTCAACATACCATCCGCTATTTTCCAAGTATGGCGTAGACTTGGTACTACAAGGCCACAACCACAACATCCAATACTACGGGGTGGATTCAATAATCTATCAGGTTTCAGGTGCCGGTGGTAGGAGCCATTATGCGCTGGGACCTACGCCAAAGCCAGCCCTATTTCAAAATGACAATCTGTATGGATTTAGTGCAATTAAACTAGCCGACAACGAGATAACTGGCTTCTTTTACAGCAACACCGGCAAAGCGATTGCGGGATCTGAATTTGCGACAAGCCAATCAGCTACTACGACAAATGACAATCCAGGTTCTCCTTTCTAACCAAACTCAATATAGTTTATAGGCGTCCGTCTCGAATGTATTTATCGAAAACTTCGGCGTGAATATTTATTTCTTGAATTGAAGATAGAAATTTTAATTGCTGAACCATACTGGAGGTAGCGACAATTCCAGAAACTAAAAAGCATGCTTATCCCTTCTAGTTCTCCTTGTAACGAGACTTTTTACTAATATCATTCGATAGGGGGCCCAGTTGGCATTGAACTGAGTATATTGGATGACTGAAAAGAACGATGCGCTAGTTAGACAAATGAGGAAAAACATCGAAATTACTTACAGCTAAATACAAGTGAATATCGAAGTTTCTACCAATTTAATGCAACAGAACATCGAGATGGCTTCCAATTTAATGAAACAGAACATCGAGACGATTGCCTCATCTATGAAATATTTGAGTTCTATGAGCGGTTCTTTCAAAGATCAGACTGATAACCAGATTGAAAGGACTAAGTCTGAAATGTGGCTATGGCTAAT
The DNA here is from genome assembly GCA_044870745.1 of Nitrososphaeraceae archaeon. Classification (GTDB taxonomy): domain Archaea; phylum Thermoproteota; class Nitrososphaeria; order Nitrososphaerales; family Nitrososphaeraceae; genus TA-21. The sequence goes on from JBIOZE010000086.1 coordinate 3,644, forward strand.
AAAACCAAGACTGAAATGTTGGTAGCCACTCAAAGAGTAAAAGATAACTTAGATACTGGTTTTTGACCACCCTGTATTTTTTCTAGCCCGCTTTTTTCGTTCATTTTCCGGCTTAGTATTGTCCCCCTTTGAATATCTCTTCATGAATTTCAAAAGCGCT
>JBIOZE010000087.1:0-14924 GCA_044870745.1 Nitrososphaeraceae archaeon
CGCTGAAGCCGTAGTAAATGACCAGGTCTTATCTGAAGCCATGGCATTACCTGCAGCGTCTTTCACTCCTGTTGTTATGCTGGCAGTGTAAGAGGTAGAAGCAGATAGGGAAGATGTAGGGTCAAATGTGGCCGTATTACCATTCAATGTCACTGTCCCTGGAATACTTGTAGTACCAGCCTTAAGAGTAAAGGTTGTCGTACTGACAGTAGAGCTTTGAACTGCTTCACTAAATGTACCTGTAACTGAAGAAGTAACAGCTACTCCAGTAGCAAGATTAGATGGAGTGGTACTTGTAACTGTGGGTGGAGTTGTATCAGACTGACTAGAACCAAATGGCAGGGACAGGACTTGTCCTTGTGTATTGAATATTCCATTAAATGTATCTGTTACTTCCTGTGCCGGTAACGCCCGATTCCAAATACGAACTTCATCTATGTTCCCTGTAAAGAATCTATTTGCGGTTTGTGAATTACCACCTACTCTGACAGGCAATGTACCTGAGGTTTCTGGAGAAGATGAAGTCGGGGTAGTTGCTACCTGAATACCATCGACATAGAGCTTGACTGCAGTCCCATCATAGGTAAGGGTAACGTAGTGCCATAACCCGTCGTTATATGTAGCTGAAGAAGTAACAAAGTTATCAACGCCCGTACCTGTTGTTTCAAATCCTGCCCGCAGCTGTTCACCATTCGTGATCCAGATGCCATAGTTCATGTTGCTGCCAGCAGTATCTGTTCCAAGTCCGCCCTTGTTAACAATAAATCCTTCAGTTCCAAAATTGGTCGAAGTCTTGAACCATGACGAGACAGTAAACCGGGGTATTTGCAAGGAAGTTGAACTCGGAGTGTCCTGGAAGTTTGAACCTGTAGCAATGAAGCTAGGGTCAAAATGATAACCTCCTCCCCCTCCTGAGCCATCGCTCACGGTTATGCTGATTGTAGCTACATTACTGTCTACCGTACCGTCATTTGCTTTGAACGTAAAGCTGTCCGTTCCAGTATAACCATTCTGAGGGTTGTACGTTAAGGAGGGCGCTGTTCCTGTTAACGTACCATGTGTTGGCTGAGCGACCACAGAGTAAGTTAAGGGGTCTGCATTTAGATCAGTTGCCGTAAGTGTTATGGCCTTTGCAGTATTCTTTGTGACCGTAACTGATTGTGCATTTGCTACGGGTGGCGAATTACCAATGGTCTTACTTATTGTGAATTGATCGCTTACAGATCCACTGTCAAGGTAATATTTTCCCTGCAAAGTGGCTCCGTCATTTGTAAATACAATGTCAAGATACCCGAATTTATCGTCTTGTTGGCTTACTACAAACGAAGATTTGCCTGAGAGGCCATGAAAGTTGATACCACCTGTGCCGACAATAGCAAATATTTCGCCATCTGGATCATTGTAAGTACTGGTGCTGGAGCTTGTCTTTGTTGGATTTGATGGACTGCTTGGATTGTATTTCAAGGGAAAAGTTCTTTGATAATTATGAACATGGCCCTGCAGAACCAAGTCTACGCCGAACTGGTCAAACAAAGGATGGTATGTAGTCCTAAAGGTGCTTGAAGGATCGCAACTGCTGCACTGGTTAGGAGACGTGTACAGGGGTTTGTGTAGGGTTACAATAATCCAATCAATTGCGGGGTTTTGAGATGCAGCCTGCAGGTCTGATTTTACGAAATTGAATTGGGAAGATCCAGAGGAGGAAGAAGTTCTATCGGTGTCCATAACCAAGACGTGGACATTATTAAGATTGAAAGAGTAATACGGATTAGACAGGCCAAAATGACTAATGTATTTTTGATAATCTTCGTCATCGTCGTCTTCGTGGTTTCCAATTGCTATTTTTGTTATGCTATCTGTGGGGTTGATGATATTTAGCCAACATGTAGCGGTGGGTTGGTAAGAATAGTCACCTAAGGCGAGCACTCTTTCGGGATTTTTTGCAACGATACCGTTTTCTATTTTCTGGGTATTCGAAGAGCAGCCCCAATCTCCGGCTGCGCCAAAATTAAAGTCTGCAAGCGCAAAAGCATAATTTGCTGGGTTAAGCATAACTGGAAGAGTCAAAACCAACAAGAATGAAATCATAGAAAAGAGGATGAGAACTTTAGATGAAAGTGAAGAATGAAATTGCACTCTCAAATATTTAAGGGCTCGAGATATTTAAAATTACTTAGTGCAAAATATACCATGTTCCTCCAAAACAGGTACGTAAGATAGGTGTCGGTACGTCATCTTTATCTAATTAGTTTCTATCATCAGTTACCCCACTTTAGCAGGTAAATAGACAGCCAAGCAAGATTGACTAGCTTACCTACATTGGATGAGAGGTTCAACTGTTCGTTATGTGTTGGTGTGTTAGCAATTCTGATCAGGGTCCGATCTTCACGAGCATCTTGCCGATATTCTGTCCTTCGAATAGTGATATGAAGGCTTTAGGTGCTTTTTCCAAACCTTCAAACACCGTTTCCTTCCATTTTATTTTTCCATCGTTAATCCATTTGGACATATTTTTGTGAAATTCATTTAGCATATAGTAATGGTCCCTTACTATGAATCCCTGAAGTTTGAGGCGTTTAGTTATGGCCAACATTAGGTTTGCAGGTCCTGTTGGAAGAGTAGTTTTATTATATTGCGAAATCATGCCACAGAGGACAACTGTACCGAATATTTTCATGTTTTCAATTGCTGCTTCCAGTTGAATTCCGCCAACATTATCAAAATAAATATCGAATCCGTTTGGACAAACTTTGTTTAATTCGGATGTGATATTCTCTTTGCCTAATTCCTTGTAATTAAAAGCATTGTCTATTCCAGCTTCTCCAAGTAGCCATGTTAGCTTTTCCTCAGAGCCAGTACTGCCTACAACATGGTAACCTTTTATCTTTGCTATTTGACATGCTATAGAACCTACTGCTCCTGCTGCCGCAGACACAAAAAGCGTGTCGCCTTCTCCAGCATCCTCTTTTATTTCAGCGAATTTTAAGAGTCCCACGTAAGCGCTAAGACCTGCCAATCCCATTATTCCCAAGTATGATTGAATTGGCCCAATATTTGGATCAATCATTGAAAGACCATTACTACCATTGGAGAGCCAGTATTCTCTCCATCCAAAATTACTCAGTACATAATCTCCATCTTTAAATTGCTTATTTTTGGATTCTATAACTTGACCAACGGCAGCACCCTCAAGAGGCTGGTCTAGCTGAAACGGGGGTAGATAGCTCCTCATGTCCCTCATACGTCCCCGCATATAGGGATCTACCGACATCCATAAATTGCGCACTAAGAATTCTCCGTCTTTTGGATCTGCAATAGTTGTTTTTACAAAAGCAAAGTTACTTTCTCTAGGAACTCCGATAGGACGTTCCTTCAAGTGAATCTCATGGCTAACTCTTTCCTTTGGCATACAACATTAGGCTTGGCAGCAAATCAATATTAAATTTGCGAGAAAAATTTGGAAGGCATCATCATGTCTAACATCAGCGGTATGCAAATTAATTCAGAAACTATACAAGTACAAAATTTGAATTGTATAGTGAATGTGAGACAAACTCTAATCTAACAATCGTCCGAGCAGTTACCCTGTGTTGAGCTAAAAATCAAGGTCTTTTTTCAGTTCAATCAGCCTTAATTTGTTCTAATTGAAACTTTTTTTCCTAACGAAGGATTAGATATTATGCCCGTATAAGGATAGTAGTTTGGTAAATCAAGATCCTGGTTGAAGAGCTTTATTTCTTCAGTATTGCGATATAGATCCTTAAAGTATGGACATTGACAACAGCATGATTTACTTGTAGCAACGAGTATAGTGTGAGATTTATTCCATCCTGAAGGTAAATACTCTCTCGGGAAAGTATCAAAAGGTGTTTTAAAAACATAAGTTGGTACCCAGTAGAACATTCGATGTCCAACCAGAACGTCGGCAGCAGGAATCTTGGTTTTATTATCGCCTGTAGCATCGCTGTTCATTTTTAGTTCGTTTACTATGAACGCATACGCCTGAAATTGATTCGAATTTACATTTAACGTAATAAGTAACACCGACGCTATAAGCCCAAAGCATATTATAGCAGAAATGATTGTGGGCGCAATTATTCTTTTCCATAAACTAAATTTGAAAGCTCGTACTATCAGCAATGCAGCAGAGATATAGAAAGCAGGCAATATTGGAATTAAATGGAAGTATATTACCCACCATAAAAAGTATGATAATACTAAAAATGGTATTACCCACAATAGTAACCAGTAATCTCTTTTTACTGCAGCGAATATTAATCCTGCAATTCCAAGAATTAAAGAAATAGGATCGATTTTGTAGATATTCTTGAATGAAGATAATAACTTGTTTTCGCCTTGGTCCTCAAGCCTGGCTTGCTGGGTCTTTATCCCGTCCATCCAGAGGTCGAATTCACCGACGTACATTGCATACGCAGGCCATAAAAAGGGGATCGCAATAACTGGAATAAGCCATAGTGCTACAATCTTGAGTCGCTTTCCAGAATTCATGAATACAGTATATCCTACAATAGGTATCATAGCGAATAAAGGAATTTTTGTATAAATCGCAATGCCCAACATGATTCCCGATAGTATAATCAATGTATAGTTACCAATATTATTAATACCACTGCGATTTGCATCTGCGGGTGTTTTATTAGATTTGACGTAAAACGCTATCAATATCGAGGAGAGAAAAAAAGGTAAAAGTATATTTTCAAGATAGACCTGCCTAAGAAGAAGAGTAACTGGCATCACGGCAAATAAAGTAGATGCGACTAGTGCTATTGCCCTGCTGTATCGTCTTTCTGCTATTTTATATAAAATAAAGGTGTCAACTGCTGCTAGTATTCCCATCAAAAGACGTGGGACATCATAAAGGAATCCGACAGAATTAACTAGAGATTCTGTGCTTATCCAATTCGGATACCCAAGACTTCCAAGTAAGGCAGCTAAAAAAAATTGACCAAAGTGAGGATGTGTATACGGTTGATTATTAATTGCGATTGGATCGCTTGAATTCTCCTGAGGGCCTAGGCCTGCAAGCACATGCATTGACTTTCTGATGTAGTCGCTCTCGTCTGGGTGAATCCCGGGAAATCCGCTGGGGTTGTATAGATGAACTACGCATGAAAGAACAATTGGGACCAACACGCAGTATTTGTAGTAATTATTTAAAGAACGCATGCGATCACCTACTCTGGGTAGGGAGAAATGGATAATAAATCCTCAGAAATTGCCAATGGAGTTGTGGGAAATTTCACGAATAGTGACTAGTATTGGGTAAACTTTTTTTCTCATCGTTCAAGAGGAGTTTGTAATAACAGTGGGCATAAGGTTAGAGGATTGTATAGTTTTGTCTATGTGAGGGGGTGTTTGCACGGTATTTGATAGCACACTAGTTTTGTTTAGATCAGTAAAAACAGTTTCAGTTGTAATATTCTGCGCTGCAGGTTTTGGAATATTTGTCAACAATTCTGTGATACCAGTACTGTTGAGAATAAATCCCATAGGAAAAGAGGTAGTCTTTATTACTGAACCATCTGCTGAGTGAACTTTCATAACAGCATTAAGAGTCTGGCCAATCAATGAGGGATCAGTCACAGAATAATTTACATTTATCTTGATTTGATAAACTCCCGTGTCATTTTGAGGTATAAATTCAGCATTCACTAACTTTAAAGCAATTTCCTTTCCAGTATACCCAGAAACATTTCCTTGTATCGCAAGAAAAAGAAGAACGCAGATGCCCGTTATTATGAATGAGATAGAAATTCCATAATATGTGTTAGAGTGCATTAATATTCTACAGCTATTATTGGAAGCTAGATTTATGCTCAAGAGTAATATTTTTTAGACCAAATTGAAAATCAAATCTATTTTTTACAGACTAGTCAACGTAATTCTCTAACGTATGGATTTGCAGGTTTAATAGCACTTAACAAAAAAACAGTAATTATGAAATATAATGCTAACGAGGTACGTGAACTTACAACCGAGAGGCTGCTAAGGGGGCGATGGGTGAGGCTAGCCGAATAGTAACCATGGCAGCCTTTTAATTTTAGTTCTTCAACCGAGGTTAACCAATTATATTTCAATGACCCAAATTATTTGCTTGAACGCAGTATGGGCGAGAACAAGAAGATAGTTTGTGCACAATGCAAAATTGAGATGCCAGAAGGCTCAGTTGCCATTGAATATGGCGACGATGTCTTTGATAGTTATCAATGCTTGTTGATATTCAGTAGGGATAAAGGAGGTTCAGAAGGTTCTAATGCCTCTATATTCAAGAAGTCTACTTTGAAGACGATTTTAAGGCTATGAATAGAGTGTTATTCCCTCTAACGGCAATTAAGTAACTGAGATTGGTCTTTTTCTAAAATAACCTTCCAAATTTACTGAGAAGTTGTCTGTTGCGAATCTTTGACTAATAATTAGTCAGTTAGCAGAGACATACTTTAGATAGTTTCTTTCATGCCTCAGCAAGTACTTTTTTCCACTGCGCGCTATTTGAGTGACAAACCTTCTTGCCTGACGCGAATAAGAGTTATAAGGTTAATCTGATAAGGGAAAATAAGATGGGGTATTCAAGTCATGTGGCTTTGTATTTACCTTTAATCCTTGTCACTTTATTACCTATTTTGATTGCACACCAGGCGCTATATGCGACGACAACAAATCTTCAAGAAAATGATTATGTTATCAAGGATTTTGGTATAAAGAATGGAAATCTATTCATTACTGTTGAAGGTACTGCTGGTGGATCTTATGATTCCTCAATGGGTGATGCAGGATATTCGGCATACCTTTTTGATACTGATAAAGGTATTTTTCAAGTGACAGTAGGTGAAGGAATATACAACAATGGTACACCTTACTATTTGACTGATGAAGTAGAAGTTAATGAAATAAAATTAAATGAATGTTTATCTACGAAAGAGACTCCCGGCGCCCCAAATTTATATGACAACACCGTGGAATACGTAGATAAGAGTACAAACTTCAGTAGAGTTGATAATGTTTATGCGATTCAAGTTAGATTAGATGATCCCGACGAAAATTGTGAGACTGGCGAGCATGTAGATAAGATTTTTTCAAGTCAAACAAGTCCTTGATCAATTAACTTCCTCCGTTCGATAATGCAAAGGTTCACCAGTACTATTGGTAAACTTTACCTCCTTATTCCATCATTTTTTATTTTTTTGAAAATCCTTCCTTGAGATCCGCATGATAACCTTAGACTATTTCTGATGAACTAGCGATATTCTACAATCTTATTTTATTTTTATTCTATTTTATTTTTGGCGTACCTTCCGATAGCTTGTTTTGGCGTGAAATCATATAATACCATACACCACCCGCAGCCAAAAACACATAACAAGCATTAAAAAAGATTGACCAGATCCACTCGTATTCAGCTGCAATATCCGGGCTTAGCGCAAAGCTATAACCAAACCCAACATCAGCCACAATGGACATGACAAATGCAACCGACATTAACAACCAATGCATAGATGTAGGATCGGTTCTTCGCAGGCTCCAAAATATTACCAATGATGGAATCAGGATTAAACCATCTATAATTGGATAAAGGAGACTAACCACCGTCGATAACGAGTCTGTAGTAGAAGAGATTATGTCTGCGACACCAAAAGTGAGATTAAGGATATATCCTAAGGTAAGTCCAGTAGCGACTGATACTAATACGATCATGCTTCTGTCAATGTGTGCTACCTGCCTAAGTTTGGCAATTAACCTATAATTATGAACAAGAAAGAATCCATAACCAATTAACCATAATAAATCAGCAACAGAAGGATATGGGACTTCCACTCCGAGACCTTGTCGATAGTAAGCCCAAGTGAGCTCCGCACCTAACCATAGAAAAGAACCAACAGTAAACACGAAGAATCCCTCGGTATGACGTTTTCCTGAATATTTCAACAAAACATTTAACAAAAATATGCCTGCCGTTACAGTCGAGCCAATGATAGCAGTCAGATCTATTAATATCGGTCTTGATGATTCGGAGCCAAAAATAACAGGAGAGTTAATAACAATAAGCGAAATCATTACCAGTATTAAGAATCGTCTTCTACTCATTAGACTATTACTAATTCCAGTCTGAAATCTTTTATTATTCATACTCAGGCAGTCCGCATCTATCCATATTGTATTCTTTTCAGTACTTTGAATGCGTCAGGGAGAAGCATGACCCACCCGCCCTGTCGTGGCTCTATCATAATGGCCCTAAGAGAAATCGGTTGTCTGATCTGAGCAAAAAAATAAATGCTGTAAGAAGAATTTGTATATATATTCAATATCAACACCATCATTGTTATGTGAGATGTCGCAGTAAACAAAGAGTTCAAGGGCGTCCTGACCGGGGGACTAACTAAACCTTGAAAAAAATTCAATTTAATCGTTATACTTCAAATGGGTTCATTTAAAGATTTATACCAGAATCCATAAAGTTCTATATTCTTTTTTAGTGCTTGTTGCTTATACTGGATATCATGCTTCTTAGTAAAGCAAATTGAAAGCATTCTTCTAGCTGATTCATATCTACAAGCTTGTACTATCGACCAATACTTTGATTCCTCTTTCAGTGCACTCATATAGTACTACTGATAGCTCTGTCGACTATACCTTTTTTTTCAATTTCAATTTGAAATTTGAATATTTATTCTTTAGTTAAGGTTCAACTAGCGATTTCATCATTGAAGTAGTAGCGTGCGCTACTACACTGTCATGATTATCCTCTCCGCATTCCGATGAGCATGAATTTAGCCACGATACTTTACTCACTCTAAAAATTGATGACGAGGGAAAACACATCCTTGGCCAGTACTCTTTTGGACAAGAGTACATCCAGACCTATCCAAGGAATGAAAACATTTTTCAGTTTAATATCCAAACCTAGTGAAGCGGCAGAGTTAAATCAGGATAATTCGATAAGTATCGCCGTAGACAAGAAAGAATATGAATATCATGCTTCTTACTAAATCAACTGCACTAAAGGAAATTCTATTAAAAGATTTGACCGAGGGTAATCTAAGTGCAGAAGTAATTGACACTAATCAATCCATACATCCCCAACTCAAAGAAACCGAAATACTTGTAAATAGTTCTGCAGAAGTGGACAGGTCTCTCATAGACAGTGCGCCAAAATTGAAAATGATTCATCAAACTGGAATAGGTACTGATAATATAGATGTAGAGTATTGTACTAAAAAATCGATTTACGTAGCAAATGTTCCTCTGGCAAATGCCGTCTCCGTAGCAGAACATACCTTATTACTTATGCTGTACTTGGCCAAGAATGTAAAGGGTGGTAGTACTCCAAAAATTTCGGCTATGAGAAGAAGGGTTACCGATACATTAGGCTCTGATTTGCAAGGTAAGTCTCTGACCATAATAGGATTGGGAGCAACTGGAACTGAGGTAGCAAAACGAGCCCGAGCTTTTGGGATGAAAATTTTTGCAGTTACCCAGCCACCATTTTCTCGGAAAGGCATAGACAAAACCCATTTTGTAGATAACATAGCTGGCCCCGAAAATCTGCTGGAATTCCTTGTCGAAGCTGATTTCGTATCGATACATACTCCACTTAGTAACGAAACTAGAAATATGTTTGGGGAAAAGGAAATAAATTTCATGAAGAAATCAGCCTATTTGGTAAATGTAGCAAGAGCTCCAATAGTAAACAAAGAAGCATTAATTGTTGCACTTAAAACGAAAAGGATTGCGGGGGCTGCGTTTGACGTCTTTTGGAATGAGCCACCAACTAAGGAAGACGAGGATGAGCTCTTGCAACTTGATAACTTTGTACTAACATCACATATTGCAGGCTGGACAAAAGAGGCGTTGGAGGCAACAGCTAGGATAGTATCCGTAAATATAGCAAGAATGTCTAGAGGAGAAATTCCTCTTACACTTGTGAACCCCGAATTGATAGGGTAAGCTAGGAAGTGTCATCCTTCTTTGAATCAAAATTACAATGGTATTTTGACACAGCCGATTGTATTATCGCATATCAAATGAGACGATTTAGGATTGTCCGTCAATCAGCTTGCTTCAGATCGCAATTTTAACTAAAAGTCATTCACCATAATGGCTATTTAATGGGATACCGGGATGCAACACCAGATAAGTATTGCTAAACTATCCAATGCGAACATAATCCAATGTTATTAAATTAAATTAAATTAAATGAGGAAACTTTATTGAATACCGACGTATTGTGAACATGATCGGGTCAGTTCGTCGTGAGTTCGTCATTGTGTTGCACTCGGACTGGAGCAGCAGTTAACTTCATCCCCATTCACCCATAATGCGCACATATTCTTAAACCTTCAATTGTCATTGTTCCTTCTGCATATAAACAAAACATCAAGTTTGATTACATTAATCAGGTAATCTAATTAGTCATGCTAGAAATTGTATTTTATAAGATCAATTATGCAGACCTGAAAGTGGGACTGCCAAATTTGAAAACTGTGTGAGAAGGTTCTTCGATAATGACATAGTCATGTGATCCAATTATGGATTTCATTGCACCAAGTTGTTTTCGATCAAGTTTAGAAATATCAAATGCACATAAAATTGATGTATTTTCGGGCAGTTCTTTGCATAGAGATCGTTCAAGTAAAGTGAGACCGCGAGTGTACCCATTTCTAATCCACCATGTTGCATCGTCTTCCGCAATTCTTGTAGAAGTATTTGATTTGTTAGTCATGCGTATTGTGTCTATCCATTGCCGCATTTTGATAATTCCCTCTTCCTTAATGGGCCCAGTTATTGGACCAAAAAGTTCCTTGTAGGAAATAGTGCTTGATAGCTCAAAAAGCAAGTAATCTTTAGGGTTCTCTGTAAGGAGAGCTTTTGGAACATTGGGAGGACTAAAATATTCTGATAATACCTTACTTACTGAGCACTTGTTAGAGTAAAGGTATGCGATATGGTTGTATGCCGACATTTTATGGACAAAATTCAAAGCTTCAATGCTACGGATTTCTTCCATGACATCATTTATCGTAAGTGAAGGGTCAAGGATTTCAGGCACGCTCAGATTTGACTTTTCTTCCATCAGAGCGTATCTTAATGCTATCACCTTGACCTTATTGATAATAGGTTCTGCGCCCCGACCCAGTAATCGGTACAGCGAATCTTGAAATATATCACAGTTTGTCAATATTTCCCTTTCAGACAATCTATTGATAGCACACATGTTCGCTATTAGGGCTTTAGCGTAGGCTTTACCAACACGCTCAAGGGCAGCTTTTATTGAGCGATATAGAATCTCGTCAGAAATAGAATCAAGAGCAAAGTACTCTAAATCATCCAAGAGTGTCATGCAGTGGGAGCCTATTTTCAAGCCTTACTGGCCCCCTTCGTTATTTTTAGAACGTGGCTTTTGTGCAATCGTGTTTATACAAACTGGAGAATCGCATTGTTCTATTTTCCCTGTGTTCTGTAATAGTAATGCATCCTTAATCTCCTGGTCATTTAGCAGTTTCTCGCACATCTTGTTATATTCTGTCGCTGGAAGTTCTCCAAGCGTATTGAGCGATTCTAGTGCGGACAGTCTCCAGTAATTTTTTGATGCGGACACTATAAGATGTTGGGCGTGGCACACGATTTTACCAAAAGAAGTAAGGGAGTATTTGTGATTCGTGCCTTTAAATGCAATTCCGACCTTTAGAAAGCGAGCAAGACGAGTGTATAACGCTTTATTCGATAGGGTGGTTTCCTTCAATAGAGTAGCCCAGTCGGCTTCTTTGGCTAGTGCAATTTTGGACAAAAGATTAATAGATTTAGTGTTACAAAGTGCTGACAATGCCTTCGACGTGGATATTTCAGAAGATCTTCCCATTCTTAGCTAAAGAATCCAATATCGAATACATATGCTTGATTGGGTATTCCTATGTTAGTTTGGCCATAATATGATATTTCGACTATTTATCTCCTTCTTTAGAACTTAGTTATGGTGAACACAAATAAACGAACCAGTTAAAGGGTAGGCTAGTCTATATTTTGATAAGTGGTTAAAGTATTCAAGGGTTTACGGCCAATCAAACCAGAAGAGAAATTAAAAACAGGAAGTAAAGAGGTACCACCGGCCAAGAAGTTCTGCTCGATATGTCATAATGAAGCAACCCAGTTCGCCATGTTTGAAAGTCAAGGCGTTACCGTGCTAGAAAGATACTGCGATCCTTGCATTAGTAAGAACAAGCACCTTGATATAACGAAAATGAAGTGATCGCCTAGTTAGATAAGTTGTTTATTCGACCAGACTACAAACTGCCATTTTAGAAACGTTAACCCACGGTCACGACTAGGACAAGTTTCAACTAAATGAAGTAGTAGGTAGTAATAAAAGTGAACAGAGCAGAGCACTAGAAGATTCAAGCGATATAATTTCAAGATTATGCAACAGCCTTGTTTCTTTTTAAACTATACGAAGTGGGATTATTCTGGCTGCAACCTATATTTTTGCTGGAAGTAAAGTACAGGTCAGTGTCCTAACAATACTCCTAATGTTTTCATGAATCATTAAATCCAGATCAACTCATTATTGTTTACAAATTATGAAATATGACAAGACAGCTATGCAAGATTTCAAATTTCATTCGTGTGGAAAAACCTGATTAAAGTACTTGGAAAATAAAAATCTATGCCACAATTCCTCAGTTGGGGGATGACAGACACAATTTTTACTTTGGAAATCCCATGAGACTAGATTTCCAAGAGTCAAGACAGTGGTTCTGTCAAGAAAACATATCAAAATCACGGTAAGATAATATTTCAAACTCTAATTGATTATATTATCGAACTTCCTCAGGTAATCAAGAAGAAATGACGAATATTACAACTATTTCCTACAACTCAGTTTTAAGAACGTATTCTGAAGTAGCTGTTGCGAAGAAAGGCCTGAGAGCGCTTAACCTTTTCTTGCATCATGATCCAACCAAGTCTTGGGATACCTACAAAATGATTGATATGATAAGCAAAGCCGATAGGAATTCCTTCGTATTAGACGTTGGCTGCAATGATTCTCCAATTTTACCCATGCTCAAGAGACTGGGCTTCAACAATCTATATGGTTGCGATTTACTTCTAAAACCTAGGTACAAATTCAAGTTCATGAATACCATGTATTCGCTATACAGGAAAGAGTACAAGCCAGTAATCGACATGCATCATGACAAGCCATTGAATCTTTCAATCCAGAATTTAGAGGAAACTAATTATCAAAATAATACGTTCGATTTCATAACGTCCTTATCTGTGATTGAACATGGGGTAGATGTCAATAAATACTTCATAGAGATGAGTAGAATACTCAAGAAGGGTGGATGTCTGTTGACATCGACAGACTACTGGCCAGAGAAGACTATCAATACGAAATGCGTTCTCTCACAAGGAACACCAGACAAAATCTTTGACAGAAATGAAATAGAAGATTTAATATCGATTGGCGAGAAATCTGGCCTCAAACTCATTGAACCTATGGATTATACACATGCAAACAAGGTTGTACATTGGAAGCAGACCGGTCTAGATTACACTTTCATTTTCTTTGCTATGAAGAAATAAGTGTAATGAACTTTCTTTGAACCTTCTGCATGGTAACATAGATACTTTCGATCGATGAGAAGGACCGATAAGAAATATCTTATTTATTATCAACTATTGTACTTATTAAACCGCTAGTCAAAAAGTAAAGAATATAGTTCTGAACTCACATAGATAATAATTACAACTGATGTAGCACTAAAGTAATATTAATATCAAAATATCTTGTAAGGCTATTCATCAGTTATTTAAGTAGGGTACATTCATGCAATTTAGAAACCATAAGAAGTGCTATACTCATTTATTATCTCCAGTACGATATGATTTAGTTAGGCATTACAGTAGAGGTCAGAAATCAAATGTCACAGTCGCAATCATTTTCTGGAAAGAGGTGTATTGAGTGTTCTAAAGGCAGCTTCACCTTGAAAGATACTAGACTAAGTTATACTAGCTCTGGAGAATTGATTCAAACTGAACTCTACATATGTTCGAGTTGTAACTTGATGATAAATTGCCGAAATATTATAAATATTCCAAATAACGACTTGCCTAGAACAACAGGCCAGGTTGGCAATCCTCTGACTCATCTATTCAAATCATCGAATCCTCTAAAGATTTCATGGTATCACTAATCATAGTCACGGTCTGCCTTTATAGCACTCTCGTGGTAATTGCACAACATACATGGACATAACAGGTAGAGGAAAAAGTGAAAGTCGATAAATATACCTGTTGGTTTATGTTTGTTTAAGGGATTTTTTATTTACTTAATTATCCATTGATTTATTATCCAATTATTCTTTTTCATGTATAGATGGAATTTGGCGTTTTCTGACATCCATGTCTTTCGATTTAATATAGGATTGGCTAAGATATTAAATGTCTACACTGAAGATAACGAGATCAAATAATTTCCGGAAAGCTCCCCGTCGCTGATTGAAACTGCGAAATATGTAGATTCAGATATCTTCAAAAATTTTTCTAGGGATTCTTCATATACAGGGACACAACGCTCATGAATTACCCTTGAAACCCACGACGGGTCAATGACGCTCTCCATAATATGATATTTATAATATTTCTTTCCCGAGTTCGTACTTGCTCAGTTAGGTCAGTCTCTCCTCGCCTCCGACAATACATTCAGAAACAGGGAAAAGAAAGGAAGAAGGCTGTAAAACTCAGCCCTCAATTAGAAGTTGTTTTTTTTTGGTTTTTGTTCAGTCTTTACTTTAGCCGCCTGCTTCAAAACAGTCAGCGCTCTCAGCTCCACCAGCACAGTTGAAAGTAGCGTCACCGCCACTTCCGCCTGCACCACCTGGAGATGGAGCTGCGTTGCCGCCGTTTCC
>JBIOZE010000088.1:0-3404 GCA_044870745.1 Nitrososphaeraceae archaeon
TACTTGATCCTGATAAGTATGACTTGTATTGTATCCAGAAATCGGTATCTAGATGCCTTGACATGGCGGGGGTCGAGGGTTCAAATCCCTTCCGGCCCATTCCTGTTTGTACTCATTTTCAATTTTATCTGTATTTCTCGTAAGGAATGTCATGGGTTTTGTATAATTCGATCTCCTAAACGTTAAGATTAGAAATTGCATGGATTTGTATGAAATAATCTGTCCCAAATCTTTAAGGAACATCGAATTATCATATATCATCTTTTCAATCCGCATCAAAAGCTAAAGAGCTGACTTCTTTGAATCCTAGATTGCCGTAAAGATAGCTGCAATGCTTAACAATCTAAAATCAAGAATTGATGCTATAGGATGTGGATGAGGGAGAAAAGATTGCAAAATTAGAGATCTAACTACTTATGAAAGAGATCTGGTGAATGAAAAATTTGGTGCACTTTATGTCGCCTTTAGTTTCAGTTTACGTGCAACTGACACGAGAACTGATAACTATGGGTGGTTGGGAATACTTAATAGTTAACCAGAATATGGATTTTGGAATCCTAGATTATAGCGGTACAGCTAAAGAAGACAAAGAAATCACGGCACTCTTGAACCGCGTTTTTGTGCAAGATGGATTTACTGAGAAATCATACGCAGACAAGTTTTTTGTGTCCAGTGAACTCCGAAAGCGTGGCGATTTAAAACTGGCTAGATCAAATAGTGGACATCTGTTAGGTATGGTTATCTTTGTTCCACCCACGAGTACAGTTTTTCATATCGCTAACAATGATGAAGCTGAAATTCAATTACTTGCAGTTTATCCAGAGTGGCGCGAGCATGGTGTTGCCTCACGTCTTATAGATGTCTGTGAAAAACTTGCAGTTTCTTGTTGCTTCTCTAAGATCGTTCTTTCAACTCAACCAACAATGAAGGCAGCTCATCGGTTGTATGAGAAACATGGTTATAGGCGTAATCCTAAACGAGACTGGACAAGGACTGAAGACAAAAATTTCTTTGTTTATGAGAAATTGCTTAGAAACTCTGTGGAGGAATGAATCGGATGATTGATAACCATGGCGTTTCATTAATTGGCAAGGAGATCTTGTTAAAAAATTTTCTGCTATTAAAAAACTCTGATCTGTAGGCATGTACTGATGCATTCCAGAAATGTGTTCTGTATAGTGGTATCAATGGAACGGTGGTGTGAATGGATCGACTACCTCAACAGTACCCATCATACCCGTATCCTCATGTGGAAGAATGTGGCAATGATAGACGAATCTTCCAACGAAATCCTCAAATTGCATACGGACTACCACTTCCCCATTCGCCGGAAGGATCACTGTGTCCTGCAAGCCATGTGACTCATAAGGTTGACCATTCACCGACATTACCTGGAAGTCATTGATGTGAATGTGAAATGTATGATCATCGTCATCGATATTTTTAATCTTCCATTCCTCTAGGTCTCCTAGCTTCACTATTTGGTCGACCCGGTTATGATCAAAAACCTTGCCATTGATCATGTTAGTTCCCTGTTCGCCAAAGCGGTTCATTGTTGTGTTGGACTCGGACGCAGAGTAGACTAACTCCCGTGTTTCTTGGACCCCTTGATCTCCTAGGTCATGCCTTGGTACTAGACTCGAAGCATTGACTTTTACTCTCTCAGCTCCAGCATTGCCTTGCACGTTTATTGCTGCTAGTGTTACTACAGGATATGGGTGCGTAACACCCCCTCTGTATGGGAGCATCTTAAGAGGATAAGTACCATTTTCTCCGCCAGTAACCAGCACGGAGAATCGCTTGCCAGCGGGAATCACAAGGTATTTTGTATCCCAGACTTGCCAGACAGGGTTACCATCTTCTTCGATGACACGGAACGTATGACCTGCTAATGTTAGATTGTAAAACGTTCCGGGATCAATATTCGCAAATCGCCATAGTTGAGTCTCGCCTGGTGAAATACTTACAACAGGATTGATCTCTCCATTGATAGTCTGATATGTTGGGGAAGTATAGTTAAGGTGCCAATAATGCCATGGAAAACCCCTCATGGTAAACGTCTGCTGAGTGATATTGTGTGACACATCAGGTAGCAAGTCCTCCAAGCCTTCTATCACGAACAAACCAGACAACCCGCCACCCACTTGATCAGTAGCGAGACCATGCAGGTGCGAATGATACCAAAAAGTTCCTTTTGGATGATCGATCGGAATATCGAGCACGTACTTTACAGTTTCTCCTGGTCCAATTACACGGAAGATATTGTCTGAGCTGCCTAATGGTGACACATGTAACCCATGAAAGTGTATGTTAGTAAGTTGATCGAGCTTGTTGACATAGTATACGACCATCCGTTCGCCAGGCTTGATGTGTAGCGTTGGTCCATTGAGCGAGCCGTTATAGGTTATCGCTTCCACTGATTCGTTTCCAACCATACCTTCATGCTCATCAATGATAACTGTCGTTTCCAAGATTCCTTCATGGCTGTACGCCTCGCTAGTCTCAGAGAAATTCATCTCTTTAAGGGGTGATGACTGTTCCTGACCGTCATTACCGGTCAGGTCCCGATCGAAAGTATTGCTTGCACTGCTGCCGAGAGCATTTTGGCCTGTAATAGTGACTGTCACAGTTAACATAGACAGAGTAATGAATACAAATTCACGTGACCCTAGAACCATAGTCGATAAAATTGTGAGATAGTACTTAAGCTTATTCTCTAGGGGCAACTGTTTCTTTTGGATCAAATTCTAAGGACTTTCTAAGAACCGGTTTTGATTCTATCGAACATAATATTTCATTGATCTTGCTCTCCAACCTGTTACGTCAGCTAATGGTACTAAAAGGTGGTCAGCCTGGTACTTTCTTATTCGCAAGAACTATGATAACACCCTGTTGACTGTCTATAGAATAATTACTATTAGCAGATGAAACATTTGCCTTTGGAGGGAAATGCACACTTAGCGCTTCTTCTAATTATTAGGAAAAATTATTTATTTGAAATTTGACACTTCTATAGGAATAGTTTGAATCCTCTTTAAGAGACAATTTTGTCTATAATCCATTCGTGTCCACTATAAAATTAGTTCTCTTATGGGATTCTTATCCAAGAGAAAATGAAAATGGAAGCACAATTGAATAATTGAACCGTTCGTTCAGCTCCGCAAACTTTGGAAGAATCGCCATTATTTGTTGTTAGTTAAAAATATGCGTATTATATCAAATACCATTGATGGTTTCTCAGCAAATGGTGCGTGTCCTGTATTTTCTATAATTTGAAGTTGGCTATTTTTGAGTATCTTATTAAACTGTATAGAATGTGCAACTGGAATTAACTTATCAGCAGCACCACAGACGATTAGAGCCGGTATATTCTCAATCCTTTGTAATTCTGATGATTCAATATT
>JBIOZE010000089.1:0-12741 GCA_044870745.1 Nitrososphaeraceae archaeon
GACTTGAAGACATATTGGAAGGCATCAAGATTGTCAACAAATTTCGTAATAGATCTTGGTAAAGCGGAGAGGATATGTTTTATCGATATTTTGTGGCATAATAATTACAGCGAGTCCAAGTTTCGAATTTCCGCGTCTACTAGTTCGAATACGCCATTCAAAGAGGTCTATTTGGGCAATAGCAATACAAATAGTTCTACACTTGAAAGATATGACTTTCAAGATGTTTCAGCGAGGTATTTGAATTTCACATTTATTGCTATTGGTAATAGCTTTCTAGGAGTAACTGAATTAGAAATATACACATATAAGCACACTTCTCGAAGCTCCAGATTACCAGAATTACCGATTTTGTCAGCATATGATAATTTTGATAACAAGACTACTACGCAAAATAAGTGGCAAATTGAATATTCAGGCCATGGTTTTGCAGGAAGAATACATGAGAAAGGAGATGGTGGTATTTATCGCATGTTTCCCACGACATCGACTTCGAAAAAAGAAACACATGCTGCACTAGTTACTAGTGCAGGAGAATACTCTGACTTTCGTTTGTCTGTTGATTCACGAACAGACGAACAGCTTAGAAAAAATTCATCTCCAAAAAAATGGGAGGTAGCATGGATTTTTTTCAGATATACTGATACATTTCATTATTACTGGTTCTCATTAAAACCTAATGGATTTGAGCTAGGGAAAAAGGATTGCACAAGCTGCACCGATCCGGTTGATGGACAAATTATTTTGTTTACGGGCCCGTTACCAACATTGAAATTGGGTGCATGGTCACAATGGGCTATAGATATGACAGGAAATAAAATAAGTATATCTGTAGATGGTAACAAGATTATTGATTTTGAAGATTCTAGCATGAGCAAACAGCTTAGCAAAGGTAAAATCGCTATGTATACTGAAGACGCCAAGGTTGGCTTTGATAATTTTTACATATCTCCAGTAAACTTAGAATCAGTCAATCGCCATTAATGTACATTACTTGAATACAAACAAGTGCAAGCACATTATCGTGAAAAATTACTGCACGTTATCTGCATTAGCTCCCTTAATCGATACTGTTCCCTTTAACCCGTTTTTTAATGCGATGTCTATTACAGTGTCGCCTACATTTGCGGTTCTATATTGTTGCTTGATGTCAAATTGACTGATTATGCTATCATTCTGGTTCGAATTAGACGAGGGTGTGGTGACTTCAAAAATACCACTCAAGAGAGATTTTGGAACTCTGACCTGGATTGAAGGCGGAGAACCCGATTCACTATCGCTACTTGTCGCATCGAAAGATACGCTAGCACTATCGATATCAAATTGCAGGTTGCTTACTTGAGCTTCGTTAAGCGTGAACTCAACGAAATACATCGATTGTTCCGGCTGTTCCATATTAATTGAAGAAATCTTGTAAATTTTGTATCCTCCAAAATATATATCACCAGACGGTGATTGCACTATAGAATCAACGTTATCATCGTAGGGGAATTCGATAGCCAGCTCGTCTGTGACACTACCAGTATGATTTAGCCCAAGGACATAGACAAAACCTTCGTTATATGAACCGAAAAGTAGTTTGTCTTTCAGCTTCGCAAATTTATTGGCATCATAAAATATTGCTTGAGTGGGAGCAATCGTTTCCCAATAAGCTCTGACTGGCTTGACGGAAGAGCTATTATCTAGCAGAGGAGATCTAGTAGGAGGTTGTGATGTAGCAAATCCATAATTAGCGCCCTTTTTCAGAATATTAATTTCATCATAATGAGCATCGCCGTTTTCAGTTACTATTCCCAGTCCACTCTTTTTATCAAAAGCGATCCCGAAGACGTTTCTGTGGCCAAGGGTATAGATGGGAGAATTTGGAAAAGGATTATCAGTTGGGATAGTCCCATCCCTGTTTATTCGAAGAATTTTTCCGATAAGACTTGACATGTTTTGTGGGAGCTCTGCAGAATTAGCATGACCAGTCGAAATATACAATTTGTCGTCAGGCCCAAACTCTAGCGCCCCTCCTGCAAATTCTCCTTCGGTGCTGGCTGGAATATTGTCCAAAAGTATCTTTTCGTCTACTGCCTTATTGTCCAACTCGGTAAATCGCACGACTTTATTAAAAGCAATGCCTGTATTGCTAGCATTTGAGGTATAGTAAATGTATACATAATGGTTGATATCAAATTTAGGATCAAGAGTTATACCTAACAATCCTTGATGTTGCGCTACGTAAAGATCACTTAACTTGACAAATGGATCTGGAAGAGGTTTGTCATCTTTCAGAATCCTCACTTCACCCAAGTTTTTCTCGGTAAAAAAGAGTCTACCATCTGACGAAAAGCCCATGCTCACTGCCTGAGATGATATTCTCCCATCATTGTTACTTCCAGAAAGATCACGAGTGCTATTGTCAAATGGCCAGTAACCTATTACTCCGTCAAGATCCTGATAGGTCCCATTCATAATGTCTATTATCTCGCTTTCGGAAATCACTCTATTAAAAAAGCGTATATCATCTACTATACCTTTCCAAGCATTAGTATGGTCATACGAGTCTACTCCTATGTTGAATGGACTTTCGGGGTCTGGTTTGTAGCTTCCTGAGTACTGAGTTTCATTTGCAAGAATACCATTCAAATATAACTTGACAAAGGCTCCATCAAAAGTACCCACAACGAACTCAAACTTGTCTCTATCTATTGCGCTACTTGTTGTAAAAAGTTCACCTTGAGAGTTTGTGACTGAGAACTGAATCACTGGTGTAGGCTTAATTTTGATACCCATGTACCATCCAGCGGTATTGCTCCTATCGGTATGAGCAATTACGGTCCCGTCTAAATCAAATTCAGGATCTTGTTTGGTCCACAGTGCCACTGAAAAATGATTGGGGCTGACGCTCGGGTTATTTGGAATGCTAAGAAATTCACCAACATATCCCTTGAGAGGCAGTCCATTTCCGTACTTGGCAGATACGCCGCTATATGACGAGGGAGTGACTTCATAGATCTCTTGTGCCTCGCCTGGAACCAGGAAGCTATCGAATTTGTTAGGAACGGGATCACAATGAATACTATCCCGAGTTCTTTCGCAGCCATAGAATAACTTACTTTGCCCCATTACGCCTCTATTCGTAGAATCTAGCATTCCACCGAATAACGTAATGCTGGCTAAACCCAACAAACATATCATGAAAAATAATCTTGAGTTACAGTGAAACAAGTAATAAACCAATTTGTCGATGGTTGAATAAAATCATTTCACCAACTATCATTCGATTCTCCCCCGTTAGTTTCTATGGGAAGAGAAATCAATGAGAAATATGGACAGAGGGGGACATCAATTGAATGCTCAAGCAATAAAGGTACATGTAATATGGCCAAGATCATTTCTAATTGAAATAATGCATTTTTGACGGAGCTTTTGGCACTGTAGTATATTTTGCAGAATTTACCATTTATAGGACAAAATTACTACTTATTCCGAAATGATTATTTGTATACCCATGTCGTCACTTATACCAATTTGATTATGGATAATAAAAATAAAGCAGATCAGGTCCAAGTTGTTTGTGAACCAAACCGAAGCCATTCAAGAGACAAGACAGCCTCAGAATTTAGTATCATAACTGTTGCAGGAACAAGACCAGAACTCATCAAGCTTTCTGAATTCATTCAGCTCTTTGACAAAACAGACCATGGGTTGTTGTATACAGGACAGCATTTTTCGCCCAAAATGAAGGATGTGTTTTTAGAACAACTTAGAATATTCCCAGATTTTGATCTACAATGTGGAACCTCCGATGTTTCTTTGCTTGAACAAAACATTCTCAACACACTAAAAAAGTCAAAGCCAACTTTCATGATAGTCTATGGCGACACTAACTCAAGCTTGGCAGCTTCACTGGCGGCAAAAAAATTAGATTGTAAATTGATACATGTAGAAGCTGGCATTCGTGATTTTGACTTAGCGGTACCTGAAGAAATAACAAGAATAAGAATAGACGCTATGTCGGACTTGCTTTTGGCTCCTTCGGAATTTTGCAAGATGTGTCTAAATTACGAAGATATACAGGGACGAGTAAGTGTTACAGGTAATCTGATAGTAGATGTATGCAGAAAACTTTCAAAGATCGCAACTAAACCTACCGGAGTAGATCTTCCTGATGATTTTGTCCTGCTTACAATGCACAGACCCGAGAATGTGGATGATCCAGATAAGCTGAAACTCCTTGGTAAGCATCTTTCTGAAGTAGATTCCTCAATCGTATTTCCAATACATCCCAGAACTCAGGCCAGCATGAAAAGACATGGTATTTCATTGCCACCCAACGTGATTGAAATTGAACCTGTTGGCTATTTGGAATTTCTATACTTACTGAATAGATGCAGAATCGTTCTTACTGACTCCGGAGGCGTACAAGAAGAAGCAGTCATTCTAAGAAGACCTTGTTTAACCCTTCGTCACACGTCGGCGAGATGGGAGACAATACTTTTGAAAGCTAATCGTCTATTTCCGCTCGATAGAGATGAGTCATTAAGCAAAGCAATCTCAGAAATGTCCAAGGTAAACATAACAGTCAATCCCTACGGAGAGAATGTAGCGACAACAACTTACAACGCGATACAAGAATATATATCCTGAATGTTGCTAACTACCTTCGCGAGTACGAGAACTATATGTTATCTGTTCAATACTTAATAGCGCAAGGAACATTAGTTAAATTTGGCTCAATTGCTTTCGCACTAACGTTTATCTTAATCATCGGAGCAGAGTATTCTCCTCCATCATCCTTTGCTGTTTCAAATAGTACTACGAAAAATTTAGTATACGGTTGTGAGATATTTGAGAAAGGAACACATTGTGATGCGCTGGTAAAGGATCTGCCAAGCTACAGATTTAGTGCAGAAAGCAACAAGTCAGTAGACGTCACGGGCAGCCCAAATATAGTACAGGGAAGGATTGGAAGCGCACTTCAAATGGATGCTTCTAGGATAGAAACTGTAGAAATCCCAGATTCACCAGTCTTGAATAATTCGAATTTTTCGGTATCATTTTGGGTAAAATTGAACCCCCCAAGTCAGCCGAATGGCTATATAGTATCGCATGTAGGGAATCCCACTCCGGCTGGATGGTATTTCGATATGACTAGTCAGGGGGAAGGATCTAGCCCCTATGTTCGTTTCAACGTAGTAAATAACATTAGCCAAATTTTCAGATCTCAAGATCTTCCGATTTCTTCGAGTGACTTTACTAATATTGCTGCGACCTTTAATGGCACAACCTTGTCTTCTTATGTAGATGGAAAACTTCAAGGTACAACCAGTTTCAATGGCAGTTACGATGCACTTCCTCATACACCTCTCACGATAGGATCTCCTTCTTGGTGTTCGGGGTGCTTTTCTTGGTCTGGAATTATCGACGACCTGAGAATTTATAACAGAACTCTATCAGATGAGGAAGTCGGCGCGTTGAATGCTGGTTCAGACAACGGGAATTTGTCGCTTGGACTGGTTGCATATTATAATTTTGACGCTGACCTGAAGGATAGAGCCAGCGCAATGAATGACGGAAAAATCATAACCATAATAGGTGGGATGGGTTTTGCTCCTGATGGTAGACTATTTTTTACAGAAAAGAACACTGGTCAGATCAGAATCATGAAGGATTCACAAATTATGAGTATTCCTTTTGCAAAGTTAGATGATTATTTTGTTAGTTGGGAACAAGGACTACTGGGTATTGCCATTGACCCGAACTTTGCGGAAAACCATTTTATTTATTTGTACTACACGGCTATTGATAAGAATACTGGCGAAATATTCAATCGTGTGATTAGATTTACCGAGCAAGATAACAAGGCTGTTGAAAAAACTATATTGATTGATCGGATTTTTGCTCAAAAAGGATTCCATTCTGGTGGCGCATTAGCGTTTGGACCTGACGACAAACTATACATTACTGTTGGGGACGCAACAGAGCACCCATTTGCTCAAGATTTGTCTGTGAATATCGGGAAGGTACTTCGAATAAACAGGGATGGGACTATACCAACTGATAATCCTTTTCCAAATTCCCCCATCTATACCCTTGGCCACAGAAATATGTTTGGGATCGCTTTTGATAAAAAGAGTGGACTGGGAATAGTAACTGAAAACGGCGATGCTCATTATGATGAAATTAATTTGATTCAAAAGGGAGGCAACTATGGATTTCCATCATTTCAACCTGCAAACCAGCCGCCCGGAATAATAAATTCTTCGCATTCTATCGCACCATTAAGAAGCTATTGGAAAATAATAGCTCCAACTCAAGCAATATATTATGACGGAAATAAATTTCCAGAGCTGAAAGGAAAATTTCTGTTCGGAACTTTTTCAGGAGACATCTATGCCATAAAGATAGATAATAAGACAAAGCAGATTTCCTCTGAGGAGAAGTTAGAACTCGGCCTTTACCCGTTTATGCCAGTGGTATCATTAGCCCAGTCTCCATCTGGAGACATTTACTTTGGTGGTTATAGTTTAGATAAATTGGTTAGCCTTAATGATGATGACAAAATAAGTACCATGGAATCAATCTATCTCCAACTTCCGGATTCCGTCAAGTTGGATGATTTGCAGTTAGATACTTCACAGAGAAAATTGGATTTGTCATTGTCTGATTCAGGTGGTGGGAACATCACGGGCACAACTATGGTCGTAAAAATCCCCTCATCCTTATTAACTGACATATACAAAGTTGTCCAAGTTAATAAAACACCGAGTGCGCAAACTCTTAGCACCGATGTCAATACCGGCAATGAAATCGATTTTACGGTGACAGACTCTACTCCAGACTATTCATCTATTGAAATTCCACTACAAATTCAAGGAAATGCTCTTATATCAATAATAGCAGGATAGGTAGCTGATTTATGTTATATCTAAATATTTTAGGAGTTCAATGAATTCATGAAATCACCATACAAAAAGACACTCATTAATAGTTCTATCTTGAGGTCGATCGAAATTTGAATAAATTGAATCTCCATTATAAAGTAATATGTTGCTTGGGCATCATTAGCTTTGTCTGGGTTTTAGGTAACATAAGTATTTCCTACGCATCTCATTGTGTTGAATATGTACCTGAAATACAGACTATTGCATTACTTTGTGGATCTGCTGATTTGTTTGACATATTGGATAATCTCGGACCAAATCAAGCATTAACCAAAGAATCTGATGGTGTGTGGGTTTTGAATGCAAATCTTATAGTCGGAAACTCTGCGACTTTGAATTTAAACTCGACTTACACAAAATGGTTAAAAATAAATTCTACAGGTGGTTCAGACCCGTTCCATATCAATGTATTAGGTAATATTAACATAGATTCTGTGAAGATATCTTCTTGGGACTATGGTTCGAATAATTACACTCTTACAGATGATGCGTCCCCCAGGCCGTATATAACCATCCTTCCTGGGGCAACTGGGTCGACTGTTATTACAGATGCTGACATTTCCTTTTTGGGTTATGACTTTCCCCTTCGTCAGGGATTATCATTTTACGGCGGCCAAAATAAGCTAGAGAACAACAAGATACACGATCAGTACTATGGTATTTTCAATTTTACTAAGAATGTCACAGCTATTAATAATACATTGTACGGGAATATTCATGACACCATACTGCCAATGGATAATGCCTCCCAAATATCGACTCAGAATTCTACAGATAATGTCCGCCCTTTTGTATCCATAAGGTATCCTGTAATCAATTCAACCCTCCCATACAAAGTTATTACTATAGAAGGGACTACGATTGATGAGGGAAGCGGCGTGACTAAAGTAGAGGTATTCGAACATACATTTCCATTTAATAATCAATTCCCTTACAAACTGGCAAATCAATTGAACGGTAGTTGGTCTACTTGGCAGTATCAATTTAATCTGTCTGAGCCTGGTTTGCACCGAATTTCAGCGAGAGTCACCGACGCAGCAGGGAATCAAAATTGGGCTGAGAGCCTCTTTGAGACCACTTTTAGCAATAATACTGGATCTGGACTCAACTCTTCTAATACAAACCAGAAAAGGCTGGCCGTAGTTAACCCTGTATTTACCGACGGTGCGTACAATGTAGGAGGATTCTATCAGTTCTATCCTAAATACGATAATGTTTCAGAAGGTGTTAGAGTTAAAAATGATCTTGACTTATTGACAGGTCAGATCCCCGACTATGATATAGAATCAAAGAAAGCGGCGATTCTTCTGCAAAACCATTTAGAGAATCTTACAAAGTCTCCCGTTTATGATATTTCAGACGAGGACGTACACCAGGGTTATATCTTTAACGAAGACGGCTCCAACGCGTACGACGCACTGTTTCTACTCCATGACGAGTATGCCACCAAGCAGTCGTATTCAAACTTGAAGAAATTCGTTACTAATGGGGGTTCTTTGGTCTTTATCGACGGCAACGTAATGTACGCTGAGATAATGTACAATCCTGACCTGCATTCGGTAACTCTTCTGCGAGGACATAATTGGAAATTTGACGGTTCTTCTGCACAGAAGAGTGTGCATGAAAGATGGTTAAACGAAAATAGAGATTGGATTGGCTCAAACTTTTTGTACAGCGCCCTAGAAGCTCCAGTAATTTTTTCTAATAACCCTTTCAATTATACTCATTTTGAAGAGAACTATGTCTCAAATCCTAAAGTTCATATTTTGTACAATTATGGAGCGAAAATTCCAGCTCAAACATTGAGAGACAATAATGCAGTCAACCCTCTGCAAATTGCAACTTATACTCTTGAATACGGAAAGGGGAAAGTGGTAATGATAGGTTTGTATGGACAACGATTACTAGGTGAAGAGTCATTTCTGAAGTTTATTGATGACATGGTCATCCCACAAGCCGTCGGAAAATCATATTACCTAGATAATAACTCGACTCTTCCAATCTACTACTATTTGCCTAGTGGTAATGTTTCCAAAATTGAAAATGCAAAACCTGGGCAGGTAACTTTGGAGATGGACAGATCAGCCGATACTGCTGACAAGATTATCCTTACTATCCCTAAGCAAATAATATCAGAAAATACAACTAATAATCTTGCTAATCTAACTGTATTAGCCGATGGTAAAGAGGCAGTATACGATCTTTTTGTTGGAGATAATGATATTGGAGTCAAGATACCTCTACAGCCTCAAACCAAGAAAATCGAGATTACAGCATGATGTGGTCCAACTGCTTTTAATAAGTAGATCCGGGCAGACAATGTAATGATCGAGCTGACTTTGCCTTAATCTACGTATAGTAACTTGTCTGAATCAAATCAAAAATAGGATTTATACTTACTCTTTTAAATTAGATGTCTGGTTTGTTCTTTGGATTGTTCCATTAGAATTGCATACTTCATCATGATTTACTATCCCTCTTCAGTCTCATGACTTCCAATCTCTGCAGAAAAAAGGGTCCCATTCGAAATTTGTTGTGTTCCGATCGAACATTTCATTAACAATTCATCACCGATGGTATCAGTTTTGATAGGCCCTTCACAGCCTTGGGATGAAATTAGGGATATGGGAGACGCCGTATTTGTTGGAATCTTCAGTGATATACTACGATCACCTGTGGCAGGTGTAGTCGCATTTCCCGTGACAGTAACTATGGTGCTATTTCCGTTGGATAATACGTTCATGCCGTCTATAGCTATACCACCTGAGGAGTTAACCTGAATTGGCAACATCGATTGTCGGGCTGCAGGATTTATTGAGTCTAATCTATAGATATTGTAACCGCTGAAATATAAGTCACCTTCTGGGGATTGCGCAATACCGACAAGATTGTCTGGAGTATCTTGCGGCAGATGAATATCCAGTTCATTTACTCGTTGTCCGCTAGCATTATCGTAGATCTTAAGGGCATGTAGATTTCCATCATTGTATGAACTGAATACAAATTTATTCCGAAGGTCTGGGAATTTATTCCCGTCATAGAAAATTGCCTGCGCTGGAGCGATGACTCTTTCATAAGTTCTAATTGGAGAAATATAGCTATCGTTGGAAATTGCTGACGCTATTGAGGGATGCTGAATTCTAGGGAATCCGTAATTGCCACCTTTCTTAAGTATATTTATTTCATCAAAAGAAGAATCACCATTCTCCGTTATAATTCCAAGATTATTTTGATTATCGAACGCTAATCCATACATACTTCTGTGCCCCAAAGTATAGATTGGCGAATTAGGGAATGGATTATCGGAGGGGATTGTTCCATCCCTATTTATCCGAAGAACCTTTCCAAGGACAGATGACTTATTTTGTACATCTAATGGACTCGGTCCCATTCCTACAGTGACGTACAGCTTGTCATCGGGTCCAAAGGAAAGTGCTCCACCTGCATAATTTCCCCCTTCGTCAGCGGGAATACCATCCAATATGACAGTCATATTTGTTCCCTTGTTGTCAGAATCAACAAATCGTATTACTCTGTTAAAAGGCATGCCAGTTTGATTATCCTGGTAAGTAGAATATACATAAACGAAATGATTAGTGCTAAATTTTGGATCGAGCGCGATTCCCAACAAGCCCTCATGATCGCCAAAATACAATTCTGAAATTTTGGCAAATGGTTCTGCCAAAACTTTATCTTTTTCCATTATTCTTATCTCACCGGTTCTCTTTTCAGTGAAGAACATCCTTCCATCTGGAGCGAAGGTCATGCCAACGGTTTGAATTCTCAATATTGCGTTGTAGTTATTTCCAGATTTATCCGCTAAAGAATCGTCAAACGTCCAATATCCGACCAAGTCATTTAGAAGCTTGCTGGGGGTATAGTAGATTAATTTGACTTCATCGGCACTAACTGATCTATTGTAGATGCGAAGGTCGTCTATGCTTCCTGCCCATGAATTTTCATTATTAAAAGAATTTAGACCTAGTCTTAAGTTGACTCCGGGATTTGGATTAAACGTCCCAGTAAAGTTTGCGGCAGAGAATAGGATGCCATCTTTATACACCTTAATAGAAGAACCATCAAAGGTGCCAACAATATTAACAAAATTATCGTGTTCAATTGGGACATAGTCAGGTGAAATGACTTGCCCCTGTTTATTAGTTACACCAAATCTGATGGCTGTAGCATTATTCTGTAAATCAAGTATCCAGCCCGCGCTAGAATTGGCATTTATGTAGGAAACAACAGGTGCGTAGCTGGAAAACCATGGCTTTTCATTGATCCAAAATGAAATCGAAAAATTGTCAAGTGAGAGGTTAGTCGCGATAGGTAAAGTCACGTATTCGCCTAAGTAGGCCTGGAAACTTAGAGCCTTACCGTATTTTCCTTCTTCATAATCAGATGAATTCGAGTTTGTGTCGTAAACCTTGACAAATTTACCTTCAGTTTCGTACGCTGTAACGCCAGTTTTGGAAGGATAACAATAATTTTGTTCTCCTGGAAATAAATCGCAATTAAAGTAAAATTGGTTATTACCAATACTAGCCAGGACAAGGTGTTTTATTTCGATATCTCCAAATTGATATGCCAATAGACCGATTAGCAAAAATATCGCGCAAGCGATTACAGAAAGAGGAAGACAGCTAGAACACACGCCACGTGAAATAATACTAGTCGTCTTTTGACCTTTTTTATCTTTAAGGAGGGCTGAGCCGTGATTCATTCAAAATCCCGAATATTGATAAATGCAACTTATTGAACATATAACTCTTGATCAGTTCTTTTTCTGAATTTGCCATATAGACTCGAGCGGATTCGCACTATACCCATTTTGCCCGTATTATTCATGGTAGATCGGAGCTGAATCGATTCATAGTACTTCTCTTTTAGTGATGCTTCCGAATCAACTATAGCCCCACAATATTGCTCAGCCATGATAACCTGTTAATTTTCTCATTCCAGTTGATATTATCAGTGAATAAGAACAGCATAGTTATGAATCCCTCCTTATTGAATAACAAAGTCCAATACCACAAGGTGGTGAATTAGTACTGCAGCGGAGCTAGCTTTAAAGCTGTGTCCTATGAATAGTCTATGATTTGTCCCCAATTAGTAAAAATGCATTAAATTCAGTGGCAAGACGAGTACAAAGAGATTTCTCCCTCATTCAATGTCACACTATATGGAAATTACGTCGAAACGAATTTGAGTAGGGAAATCATAGTTAAGATATATGTCAATGTCCAATGTTGGTTTGGTCCTTTCCTTAAGTGTCATGGTTGTATTTGCTTTGTCTTTTAGTCGTGAGAATTCCTATGCACAATTCATACCCATTCCCCCCCCTGGACCTAGCAGTTCAGAAAGTCAACAGGTTCAGCTTGGTACAACCGAGGCTACTCCTCCCACAATTGAATTCATGACGCCAACATTAAAAGAAGGAAAAAATGTATTTTCGGTCAAAGTACTTGGTGGTTCACCCATTGACTTCGTACAAATGAAGGAAGCCAGTAACGGTAAAGTCGTTGCCACAAAGATGGAACAAGAAGGCGGCAACGTCTATAAAATGCTTATCGATGCCCAGGGACCTTCAAAAGTTATAGTGATTCGAGCATTCGATGTTAATGGACGCTATTCTGAAGCTGTCAAAGTCTATGATGTGCAATCCTCTCAAGACGTTTTGGGCTCAATTAAAGACTTCTTTGGCGGTCTAGTTCCATCTGGTTAAGGACAATTCGACCCATAGGATCGACTGTCCTGGATCATCAAGTTAGCTTCAATGTACATAACTTAGTTCAAAAAATGGACAATT
>JBIOZE010000090.1:0-25196 GCA_044870745.1 Nitrososphaeraceae archaeon
TGTACTTAATAAGTAAGTTCACGCCTATCAGTACCATGGATTACAAGGATATACCTAAAGGATATATTATTAGAGGTAAATACTAATGAGTATGGGTAAGGTTACCGTTGAAGGCTATAAATGTGAAAGATGTGGACACATTTGGATTCCACGAAAATACGATGCAGGGAAGAAAAAGGATCCTATTATCTGCCCCAAATGTAAGAGCCCGTACTGGAATATGCCAAGGAGGGTCAAGAAATGAACGAACCGATTGAATTTGATATTACCGAAACGAGCGCAGATACGATAGAAGCAAGACGAAGTGATGGAGAGATTTTGTCAGGTATGACTAAGCGTGAATATGAAAAGAGAATCAGGCAAACCACAAAGTTTCGTGAAGCCTTAGAATTCCAACACTTCGATAGAAATAATCCGAACTATGGACTATTATTTGAAACATTCGTAAAGGATTACATAAGAAAAATTCATAAAAATCCATTTGTGGTAGGGTACAAAGATAAATTATATCTCATGGGAAAAGGCACGATACCCCAGGAATCAAAGTACTAGGAGCTTCAATCTGAATCGGTTACCCGTCACTACTGCCTTTTTCTATCATGTCCTTAAAATTAATAGTCAGGGTAGTCACTCTCGTGGTAACATCTAGACTGTAATCGTTATCTAGTGTTATAAGTAATTCAGTAATCTGATGATGGTAATCCGCTGCACTATTTAATGCCACCTTGTTTTTCTCCATTAGATCTTCTATTTTGTTTTGCAACAATTATCATTAAGCCAGCACTTATAATATAGTTCCAAAAGTTATCTTCAGCAGCAAGTTCACGGAGAAAAGATAGACATGGATGGGCCTGGATAGTGGTGAGTTAATTTTTGGCCCATCAATGCATAATCGCGGTAATATAAGAATACCAAATTATTATTAATGGATTGGGTTAGTTTGTTATGTCTCAATGAGTGGCTCCCTCTCCTATTAGTTATCTCTTCTATGAATCTGCATTTTCTAATACGTAGTCACGCAATCAGTGTGTGCATACCATTAATTACGCTTTTCAGGACTCTCATAGATGATTAGTGCCGAATAGTTGACTTTTACACTTTGATATCCGGAGTGCACTGGCTCACCTGAGGCCGCATATTTGATATCAATCAATTTGAATTTGTCACCGCAATCTTCGGTTATTTTTCCTATCCATTCGTTGATATGATCAGTCACCAAACTCAGGAGGTCAGATTCGAAACCAATTGTTCTTATCATTACCTTTGCTTTCGGAATCAAATCTTAAAAGCATTGAAAGTCCTTGGTCACTAGCGTCCCCTCTCCTTCCACTATTTGCTACAATTAGAATGTCATATCCCTTAAATAACAATTGAACTGAGTATATTGGATGGCTGAAGAGAATGACGCTTTGGTTGGACAAATGAGGAAAAACATCGAAATTGCTTATAGCCAAATACAGGTGAATATAGAGGTTGCTTCCAATTTAATGAAACAGAACATCGAGATGGCATCCAATCTAATGAAACAGAACATCGAGACGATCTCCTCATCTATGAAATATCTAAGTTCTATGAGCGGTTCTTTGAAAGATCAAAATGATACTCAGATTGAAAAAACCAGGAATGAAATGTTGGTCATGGCTGATAAAACCAAGAATGAAATGTTGGCAGCCGCTCAAAGAGTAAAAGATAACTTATCTACTGTTGGTTTGTAAAGCAACAGCCGTTATAGTTTTAGACTAAAGAAAGGCATGCAACTATTTGAAGAGGGAGTCGCTAGGTTTTTGATTGATTACGTTTAGTTGAGTCAACCAAACCTTTTTCATACACGCATGCAAAACACCAATGTCTGTCGAATAAGTGCAACTTTCCAGATCCGGAGACACTAATCAAACCATCGACTTTAAGATGACAGTTATCGCATGTTTCGTTCATTGTCATGTCACTGATGAATTCTTCTTACAGAACAGGAAATGACTTAGTGCAATTTAAGGGATGGGGGACGTTATTAACTACTAAAGACGTCAGCCACTGCATGATTGCGACTCACTTGCTTAATTCTAACCTTGACCCTTTCTCCCGGATTGGAGTAATTAACAAGAACTACAAAGCCTCTAATTTTGGCTACTCCTGTGCCCGATTTACTAGTTTCTTCAATGGCTTCTCCAACACTTATAGGATTCTTAGGTGACTTTGATCCTCCAAAACGATCACTTTTCTTCTCATATCTTTCGTAACTCAGTGATTTCTTCACCAGTGACAAACACTGAGTTGTCAGATTAAATCGTTTACTTACGATGGCTGCCGTTGAATTTTCATATCAATATGTCCCATTCTCTTACAGCATATACAGTCGTAATTATGAGGATGGTCACAGGTACTGTAGTAAGTGCGAAATTTTCATGAAGACTTCAGATATTTCATGTATTTGCTGTCATAGAAGATTAAGGTATACGGCACATAAGAAAAAAGATTATTTTTATAATTACTAACTAACTCAAACCACGTCAAAGAAGTTGAAGGCGCGAACGAATTTTTCAACCTTCAACTTTCAAGGTCTTGTAAGGTTTTGTGTATTTGTAGTCGGGAGCTCGAAGAAAGGAAATCCCCCTCCACTTCCTCCACTTCCTAATGCATAGGGCAATTGACCATTCCATCTATTAATAGCCTGCCATTGAAGGTATTCAGGACTAGATCGCAGCTGCTCTGTTATTATATTGATAGCTTGTGCTTCGCCGTCAGCTTTTGCTACATTTGATCTTGCGGTAGCTTCAGCCTGGACTACGGTCTGATTTGCTACAACTTGTACTGTCCTTAGATTATTTTGTTCCGTGAGGAATTTTTGAAAAGCGACGACTTTCTGCTCTATCTGATCTGCAAAGGACTGGGAGAACTGGAAATCTGTAATAAACACGTTTTGGGTGGCGATGTTGTTTGCAGTCAGAGTAGTACGGATAGCTTCAGCGATAACACTCTTGGCAGTTTCCCTCTTGGTAATTAATTCTTCAGCGTTGAATTTAGCAACACTAGCCTTGACTGATTCTTGTATGGTAGGAGAAATAACTCGTTCCTGATAATTAACACCTAAAAGCTGATAAATCTTGTTGGTCTGTTGTGGATCTATCCTATAGTTTAGTGCTATTACTGTTTGTACTTCCTGGAGATCCTTTGAAGCAGCTGAAGCCTCAGCTTGGAATTTCTGCGTACGGACTTCCATTTGAACCACTTGTTCGACGAACGGGGTGATAAAATGCAGTCCTTCTCCTAAAACACGGTCTTCTACTGCTCCAAGGTATAGAACTACGCCTCTGAAGCCTGCTTGAACCGTTACAACTGATTCTACCAAAACGACAATAATAATGATAACTATAATTACGACAACAGCAACTCTCAGTTTATTAACCCCTGGGAATCGGGGCAAGCGGCGACCGTATGACATGTTGACGGATGAAAACTAAAGTAGAATCCTCATATATGTGCTAGTAATTCAACTGCACACATTTGTGATTTAAAGAAGAGATAACTAGCGGTATGATGACCTGGGATTCATATTTACCATCATGAGCAATGTTTGCGAGAAAGAAAAACTTCCTGTTGGTTTGTATCCATGGGCGTATTTCGTCCGATGTGCTAGTTCATGTCTAAACACATACGATGCTCGTATTGGAGTCCTGTCGTCAATACATCCACTATTAGTCCAGGCTCTGCTCAAGTATGAGATTTGGTGAATGTGTCTCTTTATTAGGGAACGCAGTACAGAGAAGGAAGTACAGGGAACAATGTTGCCGTTAGTAATGATATGGCTTTTCTGATTCTCCTCCAGTATTAAACTTAAAGTCAGGCGACAATCGTGGGCTAAGGACAAAGACAAAGGCCTAACTCACCAATCAAATCTGCGGATTGGCGACTAGATGGGATTACAATGCACTTCAAAGTATTTGAGGACTCAATGATTTAATATTTTTGTGACGTTAATCTATCGCTGACGGGTTAGAGATTCTATGGTTGGTTTCATAAGTTTCTTGCTTCAGGTCAAGAATGACATGAAATAAAGTAAAGGACTTGTAAAATGTTAAGCTCGCCACAGTACCAGCTGCACAAAAATGACTGGCGTAGGTTACTAATAGGGAGAATAGTTTTTTATAGCCATGAAAAATAAGCATTTGTGAGATTGCTACGACTAATACTAGTAAAATTGAATATTGGACGGTTGATGTAATGATATAAGCAGACCTAAACAGTAGCGGTCTACTGGTTTTTGCATGCTCGTCATTCCTCTTAGCGAAAAGCAATAACTTAACATTGATTATGGACACAACAATAATAAAAAATCCTAACAACAGAAAGTGCAAATTACCGGGAATTCCATAATTAGTTCGGTAGAAAAGACTAATGAATTGAGAATCCACCGCAATTATGACGAAGATGATTGAACTCAGCACAAGCGCTTTTTGCTTCCAATTATGGGGCTAAAGAGATAGGCCAAGGACAGAAATGTTCTCCTCATCGACCCATTAATAAAGACGAATATCATCCTTTTTATACTAAAGCCAGTTTCCGGCAGTCCAAGTCATCATTTCAAGGGGATGAAACCCCTGAGGGAAAATGACTTAATTCACAGCTATTCATATTTCGTGCTTAATTATTACGCCATGGATATCAGTGGTGAAATTAAGCTTCCATCGCATCAATCAGGTCTTTTAGTGACTATCAGAAACAATTTGGTGAGAGTCACAGAAAGTGGCAAAATTATAGGATTTTGTCACGTAACACAATGCAGTATTCATAAAACTGGGCTGAATTTGAGATATACTTAACTTACTTGACTCCTAAATGTAGATATGCTTAATTGCTCACCGGAGGGTGGTCAAAAATCGTAAGCATATTCGATGTAGAATCGCTTGGCCGTGAAAAGCAGAACGAAAAAAACACTCCTGTTCAGAATAATTTTTTCTTAATGTGTAACTCGTGCTTTTGGTGCGCTTCTTGTTTGCCAAACTATGATGATGATATTTTAACTTGCCCTGTTTGTAGCAGCGACAAAATGGAATTGTTACCAACTTCTTCCTCCAAGTCTTACGGAATTGACCATGATGAATTTAGACTAGTGGCATTGCAATTCTGGACTGAAATCGAAGGGGACAATCCGACTTGAATATTTCACATCCTGTAGAACAACAACATTATGACAGAGACGAAAGAAATAATTCAATGACAACAGGATGCACATGTGGACCTTGTGCCAGCGGACGACATAGAGACTGTATGGGGTCTAATTGCAACTGCACATACGCAAATCATAGTTAAAAAAAAGAAGTGTAGTCACCGATAGAAATAGTAAATCGATGTCAGTCAGGCAAGTAATGATCTTGAAATAAAAGATTGTCTGAACTTTTATCAAGGCGGTGAGTCTTATCTGCTGAGAACTTTCATTCTTGTGCATGTGACTTACACTAACTTCACCTGATAACCTTCACGTTACCTACCATTTAAAATAAGACTGGTTGTCATATTTTACCTTAATGAAAAAGGGGATTAGAGCAAAGTATGTTGATGGATTCGTATTGGCCGTTCCGAAACGTAATATAGAAGCTTACCGTCGCATGGCAAGAATGGGTGCCAAGATATGGCTTGAGCACGGCGCTCTTGAATTTCGCGAATGCGTAGGCGATGACATGGCAGTAAAAATGGGAATGCCATTCCCCCGAATGATGAAGACCAAGCCTAACGAAACTGTAGTCTTCTCGTGGATTACGTTCAAGTCGCGTGCGCATAGGGACACTGTTAATGCCAAGGTTATGAAGGATGCACGTCTAGGCGATATGGATCCTAAAACAATGCCTTTTGACATGAAGCGAATGGCCTATGGGGGTTTTAAGATCCTAGTTGATGCCAATTAATCTATTTGACCTAAATCCTTCTTGAGAATTAACCAGATAGTATGTGATTAATTGCTCATTGGTTGTACTGACCCAGACTAATCCACAAGTACAATATTTTGCGGGCTTTGATTCTCAGGCGATCTCACAAGTGTAGCTAAATTATCACAAAATCCACGAATATCATACATGATGTAACTAGACGATACTTCCTGGCTTTTCCCTCAAAGCGGGATTAATACTTATTACCTCTCGCTTCTAGGTATACAATAATGCATCTGCTGGTTTCATTGTTCATAATTGCCGGTTTTATTTTTGTCATGACACTTATTTTTGTCGGTACAAACTCATCTTTGTATGGACAAGTACAATCTAATTTTACATCATCGGTGTGTAATCCAGATGGCACCTGTACTACAACGATATGCATTAACAACGAACCTTGCAAAACCGTGAAATTAAATTCAACTACAGGTACAGGAACAGAAGATAACTTTAATGATGATGAAAATGAAACGATCCCCTTGGCACAACTTCCACAACAGATAATCTAGGTTGTCAAGCTAGACTTACATTCACTTGGAATATAATAGTTTATGAAGTCATTGGCAAACAAGTATCGCATATTTGACTAGGCTCTTCTAAAACTACTTCTAATATAGGAGTTTACCGAGTTAAGATTCTTGCACAGAATATTTTATTATTTGGCGTCGGTGTCTACATTTTTAGCAGGAATCTTGCTTCTAACTCTGTTTTCCATTGACGCGAAAATTGGTTGGCCATCTATATTTTTTCTAATTTCAGGAATTTTTCAGTTATTCTGGGTTATTCCCTTGATACGAGATTGGGGAAAATATTGGTATTATGCGGGCATGATTGGAAGCATAATCTCAATTGTAATTTACGTAGAATATCCAATATACCTGTTAGGCATAGGAGCTGAGGTTTTTCAGGCAGCATTCATAGTAATCTGCGGTATTATTCTTTGGAGAATAATGGTATAAGAGAGCGGAAGCCTAATTGACCCTCTCACTTTCCCTTTTTTGGAGGAAAGATAAGATACGTGGTACGATAGTGGCGTTACTTTGTTACCAAATATTCCTCTTTTTCATTCTTAGTTCGATGAAAATTAGTCTTTTGGCTTAATGTTCTTAGTGAGTAACTTTGGTTTATACCTACCAAGTAATATTGAGTTCCCTACTACGGTAACCGAGCTCATTGCCATTGCAACTGCTGCTAACATCGGAAGCCACCCGAATATTCCTACACCTAGAAATGGAACTAAGGCTCCACCTGCAATGGGTATTAATCCGGTATTGTAGGCGAATGCCCAAAAAAGATTTTGCTTTATCTTGGAGACTGTCTTTTTTCCTAGTACCAAAGCTATAGGAACATCTCTAACATCTCCCTTTATCAAAATGATTCCTCCTGTTTCCTTTGCAACATCTGTACCTGATCCAATTGCAATTCCCAAATCGGCTTTAGCTAAAGCCGGTGCGTCATTAATCCCATCACCAACCATTGCCACTAGTTTCCCTTCAACTTTTAGTTTTGAAATTACTTCTTCTTTTTGTTCTGGTAAAACTTGCGCGATAACATTCTCGATTCCCAGCCTTGATGCTATAAAATTTGCAGTCCTCTCGTTGTCTCCAGTAAGCATTATGACTTCCATTCCCATGGAATTCAAGGCATCAATAGCTTCTTTGGCACCTTCCTTTATCGTGTCAGCAAGTGCTATAACCCCAGCTAGCTTGGAGTCTATTGCCACTGACACGGCAGTCTTTCCCATGTTTTCAAGCTCCTTCAATTTTACTTCAACATTCTCTGGAACAGCGATGCCACTACCAATCATCAGTTTCCTAGTTCCTACCAATATTATGCGACCTTCATGTACAGCCTTTAATCCTTGACCTGAAATTGCATCAAATGATTCTGGAATTGGAATTATGGCATGTTCTTTACTTTTTCTGACTATTGCTTGTCCTAATGGATGTTCTGAACCTGATTCTGCAATGGCCGCCAATTTTAGCAACTCTTTTTCCCCTAATTCTGAAATATCATAAACATCGGTAACAGAAGGTTTGCCTTCTGTTAGAGTTCCAGTCTTGTCAAAAACGACAGTGTTCACTTTACTAGCTGTTTCTAGATATTCACCACCCTTGAACAATATGCCGTATTCAGCAGCCTTTCCCGATCCCATCATTAATGCGGCAGGAGTAGCAATACCGAGAGCACAAGGACATGCAATAATTATGACCGAGACAAAAGCCAAGAGACTATAGGTAAAGCCAATACCTCCTATCAAATACCATCCTAATCCCACTCCTATGGCAGTGAGTACTATGGCAGGAACAAAGTATTTCGCTACCTGATCGACCATCCTTTGCATTTGCGCCTTCCCAGTGCGAGCCTCTTCTACAAGTCTTATAATCTGTGAAAGTACCGTATCTTGACCTACCTTTGTTGCTTTTACTCTTAATAATCCTGTTTTGTTTATCGTTGCTCCGATCACCTCATCGTTCAGAGATTTGTCTACAGGTAAACTCTCACCAGTAATAGCGGATTCATCAAGTGTAGATTGGCCTCCTATTATTATTCCGTCAGTAGGAACACTCTCACCTGGCCTTACAATCAATATACCCCCTTCTTTGACTTCTTCGATAGGAATTTGTATTTCTTCCTCAAGTGTCTGTCCTGATGAATTCTTGATTGGAAGGATAACTTTCGCCATGCGAGGTTGTAGATCAAGCAGCTTCCTAACAGCGTGGGATGCTTTTTCTTTTGTTCTTATTTCTAGTAATTTACCTACAAGTATTAACGTAATAATTACAGCAGATGTTTCAAAATATACAGAATCAAAGGGAAAATAGCTTGGAGCTAG
Source organism: Nitrososphaeraceae archaeon (assembly GCA_044870745.1). Taxonomy (GTDB): domain Archaea; phylum Thermoproteota; class Nitrososphaeria; order Nitrososphaerales; family Nitrososphaeraceae; genus TA-21. The sequence goes on from JBIOZE010000090.1 coordinate 8,761, forward strand.
TGTTACTGTTGCACTATACAAATACGCCGCTGTAGTTCCTATCGCAATGAGAGTATCCATGTTTGACGCTTTTGCTTTTATTCCATCCCAGAATCCTGTGTAGAACCTCCATCCAACCCAAAATTGTAGTGGAGTAGCTAAAATGAGCATAATGTAACTGGCTGTATGCATGAGTCCCATTGGAAATAAATGTCCAAATTGTGCCGGTAGCATATGAGGCAGGCTTAGAAAAATTATTGGGATTGTTAATGCTATGCTTGCTGCCACATGTATTTTTAACTTCTTTAGCTCTTTTTCAGGTTCTCTAAATTCATTTAGACATTGAGAACTGCAAAAATAATAATCCTTCCCATCAAAAATGTATCTTATGGAATCAGGCTTTTCTTCAACATACATGCCACAAACTGGATCCTTGGCCATACAGTCATATTAAAAATAAACCGATATAATAAGTGGACTTAACAAATGTAAAACTTGATTATAAACGCTATCAATTTTGCTATTCTTTTCCTGATTTGGTTGGGATTAGCAGTGGTAGCAACACTATCATCCCCGGCGGGCGCCTGTACATAGTTCTGGTAATAAGAAAACATTGAATATTGTCATTTGAAGCGCACTGGTTGCTGTCAGAATCTGTTAGATACTGACTTTAAGTAATTGTTCCTTAACTTAGACTATGCTAAATTATTTTCAAACATTAAAATTATTTGGGTAGAATTTGGGTATGATCTGGGAAGGATTCGGGCAATCCCTTAATTATAATTCTGGAAAGGTGCAATCAATGAATAAACTTCAAGTACAAAAACAAAAGAAAAAAATGGTAGGAGTAATAGGGACGATATTTCTCCTATCATTATCTGTTTTAGCAGGAATACAGATGAAAGACCAAGTGACTTTCGCGCAAGGCAACAATTCAGAAATGTCTGAAGATAAGTCCATGATGACTATGTCTTCTTCAGGCGGAACATCGCTTCCTCAACCGAATGCAAACGGGACATTTCTAAAAGTAGAAGCAAGTAATGCCTTATTTGAACCAAGTGTTGGCTTGACCAATGTATTTGGACCTGAGGGATTGTTTCCCTTCACAGATGTCTTCAATTGTGCCAATGCGTTGACATGCGGAGTCTCAGCCGGAAATGATGCAAAATTTACGGGCACCTTTGAACATGGAAACAAAGACAATATGACTAGCTTTGAAGCGACATATACATCACCAGTCACATACGGACCACATCAAGTAAAAGACCATACCTATAAGATAACTTTAAGCGATACACAATGGAATTCGCCTGATGCAGCCTTACCAACCATGAATGCTGGTTTCGCAGAAGCAGTTAACAATGTAGGATTCAACCAGATTCAACATGGATCTTCCCACGTTGACAGATCAGATGTCCCACAATTGTCTAACCTTGCGTTTCTTTACGGACATGCTACCATAACTGATATTACGAATGGAAACAATACAGTAGTAGCAAAAGATATCTTCACCCACCTAATGGTTGGACACGTGATGAATGAAAATGCATACTATAGAGCCATGCGAGATGAGGCAGCAAGTCCAACTCTAGTAGCCCTCTTTGCTGTGAATATTCCAAACGACACGGAGCTTCCTGGTGTTGGTAAACTAAGCGCAGAAAAAGCCCAATCATTCACACCAGTATCAAGTGATCCCTCACTAGATAGTCCACCACCGTTCAGCTATCCAGTAAGCCTTGATCCGCCAAGAGAAGGTGAAGTAAATGAACCGGATTCCCAGTCAGCAATATGGCCTGTTGCGAATTCTAAGCAACCACTGTACTTTACTTTCCTTCTCTTCCAGGATGTAGATGCAAAATATTCCTGGATGGACAGTGAACAGTAAGGGGTAAAACAAGATACGAAATAAGCGTGACGTAAAACGTCTCAAGGAAAAATCCCCTTCATTTTTTTGTTTCTTAACCTTCAAGAAAATCAAAAACCCAAACCAACCCAAATAATCATCCCTCAAGAAAATTACTGCTAAGGGTGATATTTTATAGCTTTGGACTTTATGAATGCTGCTGGCTAGCAAGTAAACTAACATTGGATTACCTGTAGCAATTACTCTCATTTTTATTCAAAATTTGCAATTGCTAAAGTCATATTTCTCTAGGATTGGTGCTTGTCGCAATGCTATTTATGATACTGAATATGGTAATAATTGCATTTTGGTTTAACCTATATTCAGCATGACCATCAATCAGAGAAATAGTTGATAGTGCATCGCCATACCTATACTTTATTAATTTGACTCAAACCGGTGGACTTGTATTGATATTTTTGATCTCAAGAAAGTAGCAAGAAAAATAATACTGATCATTACCCTTTTTTTGTGGTGCAATGGCACAAGAATGTTTTTGAGATTTGTTAAGCTGGCTATTTTTGAGGCTTGATTTCAACAAGCGTTTCTTTTTCCGGGCCTCCCTTTACCTGCATTGCTTGGATATTGCCCACATTCTGACCATAGAACTTGTTTTCTAATATTTCAGGCTCAAGACGATTAAAGTCCTCAGTTTTGAGCACGTTCGAGAAACAGCCATAAGGAATACACACTTTTTCGTTCAAACTTAGTACGGTCGCTCCATCTTCGGCCTCTCCCTTAGCTTCTTCTTGTTGATATTTGTCGCCTACTTCTGGCTGAGCTAGCATGACTACTCCGGCCTTAGCTTCCTGAACCCCCGCTTCCCAAGAACCATCATGGCTTTCATCTGGAAATTCAGTTGTAAATTCTCCCATGTACCATACATTTCCATCATCATCCTGTGCAAACCAGTCATCAGTCGATTCTTCTAGTTCACCTTCCACGTACGCTTCATCATGAACCACACGTGTAGTAATACCAAGGATCTCTTTAGTATAGTTAGTTACCATGAACAGGTTACGAATTGGTTCTCCTTCCTCTCCGGTACCGTTGTAGATAAATGTAGTTCCTGCGGTCAAGGGAAAATATCTATTGTCAATATTCAGTGGATTATGAAAGTTCGATTTATCAAATGATGGTACTAACGCGTGCGTTGGTAACGCCAAACCAGTCAGGGATATTATGATGATTGACAATATGACTACTGTAGAAATTGTAATAACCAGAATTGGCTTCTTGATTAAATGCTCCATATGTCTTTTGACAGATTAGGATAGTTAATAATATGATTGGTACAAGCAACTCTAAATTGACCTTCCCATTGAGCATATTTTTCATATGAGGAATAACATGCTTGTACCACAATAAATTTGAATATGAGATCATGAACAAAACCAGTAGTTAATTCATATATTCATAATCTTAATCATATCACTTACCTACGCGTTCGTTGGTTTGAAAACCTGTATGTTATTCTTTCCTCTATCAGAAACGTAAACGTTGCCTAGCATGTCTATTGCAATGTGTTCAGGGTCCTCAAACTCACCATCGTCTCCCCATTTGGTAATGAATTCACCTGTTGGCGAAAATTTCATAACTTTAGCCTGACTATCTACACCGTTTTCAGGTCCTGCATTATTAACATAAATATTATTGAACTTGTCCACGGCCATATGCTCGGCAATTCCAAAGTCCTCTGGTCCCTTTCCAATACTGCCAAATTTTAGGATAAAATTACCGCTGGGGTCAAATTTTTGAACTCGACCAGTACCTCTATCATTTACTATCAAATTACCACTATTGTCCATTATGATAGATATGGGCAATTCAAATTTTCCGTCGCTATTTCCCTTGCCACCCCATTGCTTTATGTATTTGCCACTGGTATCAAATACTTGGACTCTGTGATTTTCACTATCTACGACGTACACAAACTGAACATTTCTATCAACCACAACCTGTCTTGGTAAATTAAATTCACCTTTGCTGCTACCTTCTCTTCCAAACTTAAACAGGAAATTGCCATCCTTATCAAACTTTTGTATGCGATTGTTGTTTCTATCGGCGACCCAAACGTCGCCGTTAGAGTCTACGTCTACACCATAAGGCACTCTAAATTCACCGTTACCAGATCCCTCAAAACCCCACTTCGTTACAAATGTTCCATTTTTGTCAAATACTTGTATGCGATTACCATCTCTATCAACAACATAAAGATATCTTTCTGTAGGATCAAAATCTAGATCATGAATTCTTTCAAACTCACCGTTACCAGATCCCCCTGAACCCCATTTTTTAGATAAAACATATTTGTCAGTCTTTGGATCAAATGCGGCTACGTACGAAAAAGAGAGTATAGAAATCAAAAATAAACTTATTGTCAACTGGAAGAATGCTTGTAAACTGTGATACTTTATCCCAGATGTTTGTCTAGCAGATTTGGATCCTTTGCCTGTATAATATGAATGCAACATAGATCTCATTGTAATAACATATACTCAGTATTTGAGATTTATAGACGTTGAGGTACACTTAGCTAAAATAAACTTGCGTTGTAATAATTGTAGGCGTTCTTCTAAGCAAAATCTAAACTGCAAGCATTGCTAGTTATCAGCAGTCTATTTGACTACAATCCCTCTAAAAAATAGAATCAGTGCTAACAGTACTAAAATTGGTATTAGAAAATGCACGTAAGATTCTGAAAATATTTCTTCTAAGAATTCTGAAATGAGATAAATAGAAAAAATTCCAAAAGCACTGCCAGCGTACAGCAATTTCTTGATTTTGGTTCTCGAATACGCAGTTAAAGACAATAGAAAAAGTACAATTGATAGGAATGTAGCAGATAGATAGATGATGCCCTCTATGTTTATGGGACCTATATTCGTCATTTCTGAAATTCTTTATTAGCCTTTTCATCATCTTCTGATAAGGCAAGGTACATTTCGGTCAAGCCTTCACTCCATCTTATCCAAGAATTGGAATAATAATTTCTAAATAAAGCAAGAATGAGATGAGTCGACCGTCTGCTAAACAATAAGTATCTTTTGTGCCGTCCATCTATCTCTTCCTCTATTATTTTGAATCTTAGCAATAGTTCAATATGTCGATGAAGTGATGCATACGATATTCCAACTTTTTCAACAATATCTGTCTGAGTAGGGTTTTTCCCCTCAATTATCGCCAACAAAATTTTTCTTGAAGTTCCTGCATTAAGGATTTGCAATATATTTTTCTCATGATCGCCAAATACGCCTTTTAGAAAATAAAACTTATGCAGACCACGCCTAATAGAGACTACTTTACCTTTGTTCTCAAGTCTGTATAGATTGTATTGTGTCGAACCCATAGAAATTTTAAGATTTCTTTTTATCTCTCTGACGTAAGAGCCCGGATGACTTTCAATAAATTGTAAAATTCTCTCTTCGTTCAAGGCTATCACTCATCGGACTATTAGGCTATGTACTGCTTCACCATTAAAGACCTTACTGTGACAATCTCATATACTCGATAAGAATACAACCCAGGCCCATCAATTAGATAATTCATCTTAGCGATTTGTACCACAGGCCTTATAAATTACAAAATTCCTAGTTTTGAATTATGAAAGCATACGCATTGCATATAGCGTTTTTAGAAGTTCTTATAATAGGTATCACACTTCTAGGTAACCAAATATCTCAAGCTCAGATGGAGTCTACCTCAAGTCGTACTAGCGTTACTGATATTAATAATCAAACCCAAATTAATTCTGAGTCAAACTCAATCCCCGATGCCCAGTATGTGTATGAGAGTGGTACTATGTCTCTACCTGCTTCAGTTAAGAGTTTCATTATCATGATTCCCGATGAGGCGCACCATCCACCGGAAGACGATAAGACGATAAGTCCAAAAAATCCCAATTTCTTACCAACTACCCTGGAAGTTTTGGATGGAACTGAAATAGCATTCATACATGGTGATCCATCTCATACGCATGTAGAAATACTAAAAGATAAGGACGGAAATGTTGCTTGGGAAACTACTCCGGTAGAGCACCCTGGTGGCTCTGATATAAAGAGCCTAAGTTCAAGTGGATCACCATACTCAATTTCAGATAAAGAATTTACAAATATGGAAGGACAAATTAATGTCTCAAATGAAAAGTCTACAGGAAGTCTCACAGTTGGGGGTTTTTTCATTCCAACAAAGGACCTTGACCAATATAAATCCGAATTTACTGATGCAGGTTTTGATGTGATATCTGATTTTGGCTTCACGACAGAATCTATTCAAAAGGATCTTGCTGGAGATAATACACTACTAATATATTCCACCTCACAGCCTGTCAAAGATGCGATAGAGAAACTATTGCCTTTAATAGAATCTTTACCATACGAATAATTAGTTCTATGTCAATTTCCAGAGGTGCTAATCTATATATTTAGGCAAATTAGGAATAGAGGAATAACTCATGCTGAAAAGTAAATCATGTTTGATGACTTTTATGGTGGTATCTGGTGTACTGGCACCGTTACTTGTGCATGGTGCTAATGTTTTTGCATGGCAGTTTGCCGCTGTCGGCGATATAGAATGTAATGATACTGGAAGGAAGGTAGGAGCAGGAATGAAAGCTACTGGTGCAGACCTTCACATATTATTGGGTGATATTGGATATGGTGAAGCACCTTGTGTATTTGATTACTTTGAAGAACAGGGAGTCAAGATTCTTGCCGCTTGTGGAAATCATGATGATTGCGGGGAAATCGAAAAGTTGTCCGGACACCCTAGTACATTTGGATTTGTTGATGAGAATGTGGCATTTCAGATAGTCAATACTGAGACTTCAATATCATCGCAAGTGAAAGATATTGAGAATAACTTTAAAGAGTGGCAAGCTGATCCAAACATTGGGACGATTGTGGTGGCTCAGCATAAACCTGCTGTAACAAATCCTTCTGCTCATCATCCAGAGAGTGAGATTGATGGATTCAGAGAGTTTTATGTGGATTTGAAAGATAAATATCCAAAATTTACATTACTCTTGCAAGGACACAATCATGGATTTCAAATTTGTGAGCCAGATAGTCCTGATGTAACAGTAGTAACAGATGGAACTGGTGGGCGAGATCCCTATCCTTGGGGCTCCGCTGTAGACGATAATTGTGATTCTGACCTGAGTGGATCGAAATATGAGGGATTCTCACTCTTTGAGGTTATAGGGAATGAAATAACTGGTAAACACTTCAATGTCGATAGCGGAGAATTCTCAGGTGGTCTTTGAGAAGTAACAGAACTCTAAAAAGTTGACTTCGAACGAAAGTAAATGTGTTAGCAAGATGATAGCTCGTCACCATGGAGGACAATTTATTATTATTTTTATGATTATGTTAGGCTCTATTGCAATTTTAGGTATAACATGTGTTTTCCAAATTAATGCCCAATCGCAAAATGAAGGAACAGATACCGTTGAAAAACCTAAATTACAAGATAATAACTTGAAAATTGAATTAGTCTCTGAAATTCCAAGCTTTCCTACAAATATGGCCTTTATTGGCCCAAATGATATCTTACTACTTTCCAAAGACGATGGACAAGTTTTGAGGATCAAGGATGGAAAGAATATGGGCCCAGTCTTAAAAATTAATGTGACTGGCAGGGATGAGATGGGATTATTGGGCATAGCTGCGGATGGACATGATAGCGATCAGAATATCAATAATAATAATAATACCAGCGGCAGGAATGTCTTCTTGTATTACAGCCATTGCAGCACACAAAAAAATTGCAATAACTATGTTTACAAATACAACTGGATACAAGGTGAAGGTAAGTTGCTCAACCCTCAATTATTGCTAAAGCTACCAGGGTTACCTGGTTCCAGTCACGCGGGTGGAGATATTGTCATAGGACCTGATGGATATCTTTACGTGACTATAGGTGATCTTATGTCAAGCGAGCAGTTCAACAAAGATAAGAAATACAACACCCAAGCTCAGAACTATGCTGACGGGGTAGAAGCTGATGGCAGAGCAGGCATATTAAGAATTACTCAGGAAGGCAAACCTGTTGGTAACGGAACAATCGGATCCACCTATCCTCTGAACTTGTACTATGCCTATGGGATTAAGAACAGCTTTGGGATAGGATTCGATCCTTTAACTGGAAACCTATGGGATACTGAAAATGGGCCTAGTTTTGGAGACGAAATCAATTTAGTTCCACCTGGATTTAATGGAGGCTGGGTTAAGGTTCAGGGGTTTTGGAAGGTAAATCCCGAAACAAATGAGAAAATGGCTCCTATCACGGGTAATCCAAAAGGCCTGGTAGATTTCGGAGGCAAGGGCAAGTACTATGAACCAAAACTTGTCTGGGAGAGAACTGTAGCCCCTACTGCATTGGTATTTTTGAACTCAACTAAACTGGGTTCTCAGTATTCTAACGATATGTTTGTTGGCTCTGTGGAAAATGGAAGATTATTCCATTTCAAATTGAATGACAACCGGACAGAATTGTCTTTCAAGATTCTGAACGATGAAGGGGAAGTAGCCACAATGTTTGGCCAAAACTTTGGAACTATTACTGACTTGCAAGTTGGACCTCATGATGGATATTTGTATCTAGTTTCTGGGGATAGACTAAATAAAGTTGGAGCATTGTATAGAATACTCCCAAAATAAAATGAGGACGAGTCGCTTTAACTTTCCAGTGGTTTGATATGGACCATAATTTGCCCACTTGACCTTGGCGATTAGATGAAGTCTGAAAAACATGAAAATATTGCGCATTAAGCATTATTGTAAATGACAGGATCTAAGAATTATCTTAATAGGTATTTTTGTTCGATTGTGGGGAAACCAAGATATGATCCAGGCAGTCTGCTTGAAATCTCTAAAAGTGAGACAAATTGTAAAATAAAACTAGCTTTAGTTTTTTAATCTTTAAAGGTACTTTATTGTTGTGAAATATTTCATTGTAATTGCTCTCTCGATAGTTACTGTGTTTATCTTTGTGGCCTTTTCTGCACCCCAGATCTGGATTAGTGACGTTGCTTTAGGGCAGTATCCAGACGTCAGTGGCATAAAATGTGATAAAACCGAGCATTTCAATTTTCATTATCATGCCCATCTAGATATTTTCATCAATGGTTCCTCGTATCTTGTTCCTGCTGGAATAGGCATTAGGCCCCCTGATTGTATTTACTGGTTGCACACTCATGATGTTTCAGGAATAATTCACGTAGAGTCCCCAGAAAACAGAACATTTAGCTTGGGACAGTTCTTTGATATGTGGGGCCAAAAGTTCAATAACAGTCAAATTTTTGATTTCACGGTCGATAAATCGCAGAATAAAACACTTGCTGTGTATGTAAATGGGACCGCAGTGACGGATGTTCAATACAGGGATATCCCAATATTTAATCATGAGGATATTACAATAGTTTACGGAACGCCGCCACCAAAGCTACCTACTTATGAGTTTTCATATTAGATGGCGTTAGTTGAATGACTCAATAACTCCATATATGAATGCTATACACAAATATCTAGGTTTAGTAAAGTAAGCTGGGCGGATCGGCAGTAAGGACAGAGGTTAGATTCATAACGAACTAACTTACAAAATAGCTGAAAGGAGCAAATCGGCAATAATGCGCTGCATAATATCTCATACTACTATTATTGCTTTCTCCGTTTCATTATTGATAATATGCGGTCCTACTGGTATGCTCTGTCTATTTTACGAAGGAACATATATTCAGAGTATATATGGAGACGGGTTTTCCAACGAAACACTCCCCCCTTTTAGTCTTGATGGACAAGAGTTTATTTTAACTACTAAAGTCAGTCCGAGCATTCTGACAGCTGAAGATAGACAGGATAGATTTTTTGATTTAAGTGTTTTTGATTATAATACTGAGGAAGTAATTCAGAATGCATCATTTCTGATCACACTGTACAAAGATGACCAGGTGATCATGCATGGAAACTTTCATTCTGATCCAGGGCCTCTTAAGATAAGAATTACAGATGTTGGTGATGACCAAAGGGTTGGTAACTTCAGCTCATACTCTGATAACATTTGGAGAACAAAGACTGGGAACATTACTATTCAAGGTCCATTATTATTAGAATCAGGACTATATCGTCTTTCAATAAAGTTATTAGGTCTAGGAACTACCGTGGATAAGATAATACTGCCTGCAGGTGGTCTAACTTTCGACTCATGGTTAAGCGTTGCTGACGTAAAAAGTAAAATGGAAGAAAATGAAAATAAGAAGTATAATGTTACTATTATTTCATATTACGATCGTATAACTAATTCGACATTCAATCCTCAAATCAAAACTGTTTCATGGACAATGCCATTTGATTGGAATCTATCAAGAATCAACCATCAGAACATACTAGTTCATGAAGAAGTAAAAGTTCCAAAGTCTCTATTTAACGCATCCCCATTTGATTTTGCAGCATCTTTGGATGGTAAGCGGCTAACTGGTAGATCCATTTCAATAGATCCTTATTCATCTGTAAACAGTACCATCGTTCATCTGCTGTTGAATAAACAAAATATTGTAGATCTCTTAAACGAGAGAACTTCTGATTCTAATGATGATACCATGTCGTTTAGGTTGGTGCAAGCAGAGTTAGGAAAGCAATTGAGTTCTACCGACATTGTTACAGACAATGGCCAGGTAGGCATCTTACTTAGCTTGAATCCGAAAGAATTGACAGCTGATTCAAAATCAATAATTTCATTGTCTTTTAAAGATCCTTCTACTGGTGGCGCAATTGCCGCGGATGTAACTTATAGTGTTGAAATTCTTGACCACAACGGAAAGTCTATCTTTAATAAGAGCAGTCAGACTGTGCTTCATGATTCAGAAGGAAAGATAGAAGTAGTGTTCCCCGAGAAAGGTACATACCAGATTAGAATACTGGTTGAGAGTTTGGCTCCTTTAGACTCAGAAATGGTAGATACTGCTAGCGCCAGTGTGGCTCGAGGTTACTTATTAGTCGGGTAGACTGGTCGGCCGGCTACGTAAAATCTGAGACAAGGAACTCGTACATTCAGTGACGTCAAAAATCAGTTAGCTCAATTCAATTCAATTCAATCTAATACTAGCAGAAGAAAATAGTTAAGTAGCAAAGGGCCTCCCAATACTTAATAGACTAACTTCGTACTTAGCTAATACGCAAAACCAACCTAAAATCTTACCTATATTATTAGTCAACTCGATAAGTACCCTGGGTTTCAGCATTGTATTGCCTTTCTTAGTCTTTGTAGTTATGAAATTCGGAGGCAATTCAATAGTTTACGGTTTATTGGCTGCAACTTACCCTGCTTTTCAACTTATTGGAGCTCCACTCTTGGGTAAATGGTCTGATACTTACGGAAGAAAAAAGGTCCTTCTAATAAGTAATGTGGGAACATCAATTGGTTGGATGTTCTTCCTTTTTGCATTATTTTTGCCAGCGGAAAATGTTGTTAGTGATAATTCATCAATTCTTGGAACTTTTGTCATTACTCTTCCCATAGTTCTATTATTTCTAGCCAGAGCCATTGATGGAATCACCGGTGGCAATGTTTCTGTCGCTAACGCCTATCTCTCGGACATATCATCAGATGAAAACAGGAGTAAGAACTTTGGGAAAATGGCTATATCCTCAAATCTTGGATTCATTGTGGGTCCTGCAATAGCTGGAATTCTAGGGGCGACTATCTATGGAGCAATTCTGCCAGTTCTGGCTGCGTTGGTTTTATCTCTTATCACTTTGATTGTATTGCGTTTTATGTTGCAAGAATCAAAGCCTTTGTCAAATGAAATATTGGTACCAGAAGATAGAACTATCAGAAAAGTATTTGCACAGGAGTGTAAAGAATGTTACGACACTCCTACCCCTAAAAAATCCAAACTGCGCAGCGTTTTCAAACTAAAGCATATTCCTTTTTTACTTATTTTGTATTTTCTGATATTTCTCGGTTTCAATGTATACTATGCATCATTTCCTGCCCATGCAGCTAAGGATTTAAAGTGGTCTGTAACGCAGCTGGGAATATTCTATGCAGTGTTAAGTGGAGTTATGGTTTTGGTACAAGGTCCGCTTTTACGTAAAGCATTAAGAAAATACTCCGAGGAAAAGCTGGTCATAATTGGCAGCGTAATTCTAGGTACAAATTTTATTTTGTTCACGTCAAATAACTTAATCTCCATATGTATAGCTTTGATCTTGTTTGCGCTTGGGAATGGTCTCATGTGGCCTTCCTTTATGTCTATACTATCAAGACGGGCCGGAACAGTTCTTCAAGGAGCTGTACAGGGTGTGGCAGGTAGTTTTGGAGGACTAGCAAGTATCATTGGACTAATTACTGGAGGAATTTTGTATGATTTACTAGGTGGAACCACCTTTCTGATTAGCACCGTGGTAATATTCATTGTTTTTGTTATGTCTTTTCGACTTTTGAAAATGTAGGTCAAATCTTTTATTGATACAACATTACTCTGTGCATTTTGATTGGATCACATCGTGGCATAGACATACATGACAAGGCCAACAAGTAATCTATCAACGTTGGAAATCGGATGATAGGTCACGTTACAATCATTTTATTATCATTGTACTAATTCAATTATTCTACTACTACAGTGCCTGTCATCCAGGGATGTACATTACATAGATAACCATACGTTCCAGCTTTTTCGAATGTTACTGTAAAATTACTTTGCTGAGGACCTCCTCCAGGAGTCTGCCCTTCAGGCTAGAGCTAGCCAGTATTAAAGTAACTTTCAGTCCCATCCATAGTATAATTAGAGTTCGGAGGGAGATAAGTCACGTTCTTGCCTGTCGAATCTATTGCCACAGGCAAATATGCTCTTCCGTTGATTGCAATCACCGTTTTGTCAGTTTCGCCCGGCTGAGAAGGCATAGTAATTACTTCAGCGTTAGAATTGGAGTTCAGAGATTGAAATTCTGTTGTATTAGATACTTTGAATGGTGCGGCAAACGCTGCAAAATATTCATTGTACTTAAAAAAAGTAACAGAATGTGGTTCTGCGACGGTAGTCGGATTATCCCATATGATGCTATCACCAGGTTTGATTTTAATAGTGTCAGGTACAAATGCATCACCACATTTGTAGCATTTCCTTCTCCTGCATGCACTAATTCTGTTGTGGTTGAAGACTGAGAATACGCCGGGTTAATGTATATCATTGCTGATAGAGACGACAACATGAGGAACATTATCGGAGCTACACTTAATTTGCTTTTTAGCATATGTTCGTTCTAACAAAAATTTCCATTATTTTAAGGACTCGTATTAAATCGGTAAATGCCTCGCTGTCCACTTTAGAGCCTTTCTATTACCTTATATACAATAAAGTCATTTAATCTTAATTAGCATATCCATGTAATGGATATAAGACTTCATGCACCTATTCCTCTCATGCAGACAGAGCATAAAATCAGTTTTCTGGAATATAAAATTCAAGAAGGCATTGGCATGGACGAATCAATACTAACTGTAGCTATGGTGGATTCACACGGGAGCAGGCTTGCCTCCAAAAGTAAATATGGTGCGAAAGATGTATTCGCAGTCAAGAAGGGAAATTTTCAGTGATTTAGGTATTTGGATAAGAGCAGCCATAGAATTGATTAGGCCATTTGATAAGCATTTTGGAAAGTGTAGTACACTTGCTGCTTTTTACGAAGATGTTAAAGTAATGATACTGCCTGTACCCCGAATGAATATTTATCTCGTACTTGTTTGCTTGCGGTCTGCCAATGCAGAGCTCATTCTCTGTAAATTTCATGAGGAGTTTTCTCAAATGGGTTATCAGATACCGACCACCTTAGTCTCCCCACGTAGTTACATTTCTGATAAGAAGCATTACAATATTTGATCACGCTTTATTTTTTGATCACTGCTTTTCACTTCTGAACTACTTGCGTTACTAGACCTTACTATTTCCACAATGTTGGTATTGCGAGAGATCAAGTTAATTGCTTCGGCTTCGTACGAATAATTCAAAAATTAATGTATAGACCAGCGTACCTTAATTGTGACACATTAAGTGATATTCATTTTGGTATTAAGAAATCAAGTTTATCAATTGTTAAATATGATCATGATGGTTTTAGATATATGAAAAGGCGTCTGGCGTCTCATTTAAGCAGCTTTGTATTGATGTTCGCGATACCTTGGCTAATTTCATCTATATTTTTCGATCTAGTTGGTGGCTCGTTATCCTCTTCTGCTCAACCATCATTATTTCCTGATGACCCAAATCTTTCTGCCGCTCAGATCACGGCATCAACAAATCAAAGTTGCTCTTTGACACCATCCCTAATCGAAGTGGAGGGTACACCGCAACAAACTGAGGGACCATACTTCGTCGATGACATGCCTAATAGATCTGACTTAAGAACAGATACATCTGATGGCAAGATTCAAGAAGGTATACCTTTGAAACTTATTCTTCATGTTTATGCCCTAGGGGGTAAAGTAGGAAAAGCCGACGGCGACCCTACCTGTACGCCTCTTAAAGGCGCAAAAGTAGACTTATGGGAAGCAAATTCTCAAGGTATATACTCGGGCGTTCAAAGTGCCGGAACACGAGATAACAACTTTTTGCGCGGAAATCAATTGACTGACGAGAACGGAACTGTTCAATTTGCAACAATTTATCCAGGCTGGTATGAAGGTAGAGCAATTCATATTCATGTCAAAGTACGTGCTTCACAGAATTCGAATGAGCCGTTGGAATGGACGTCACAATTTTACCTTAACAACTCCATCAATGACGAGGTACACACACAGGCTCCATATAGCAACCATGGACCCGTGGACATTACAAATGAGGAGGACTTTATTTATGAAGGTCCTTCGACCGACGGAATGTTACAGGCAAAAACGGGAGGACACTTGATGCTTGAATTAGTTGAAGACAGACAAGGTTATCTTGGGTCGTTTAATATAGTTTTGAATGCAAGTCAGGCGCAACCTAAATAATCCCTGTTTCATGAACTGCGTGTGTCCATCACTCGTAGTCTAAAATTAAGGTTCTACCATAAATTTGATCTAGCGCAGCTCTATTTTTTCTTAATTACTCATTTAGGGCTTTTTCTCTCATGGTAGTTTTTAGCTTGGTTTCTAGATCCCAATTGACCAACCATATTGTCATCATTTTTTTTACATTGAATTAAGTTGTGCATATTAGTTTCTGATAATTCGGTGTTCTTCTTTACAGAATAAATATGGTTCAGTGGCATTATACCAAAACATGACAGCTTCGGCCGCAGCCTACACGTGTAAATGCTGCAAACAAAATTTTCACCTAGTTGGGCTGTCTACTAAAATTGATCCTATGTACTATCGATACTTTGGAAAAGATTCTATAAAATCACATATTGTTATTTTTGGTTAGAGGAGAGCTAAATGATTATCAAAACGAAATCAATTCGTGATCTTAGAAAAGATACTGATGGTATTAGGTTGTTGGTTGCCCGATATCCAGGACATGTAAAAAGAACACATTACGATATATGGTATCCTGCTCTAGCTCCTTCAGAGCACTTGCTTAGGAAATGGAAAAAACGAGAAATTACATGGGAAAATTTTGAATCAGAATATAGAAAGGAAATTTCCCGCAGTGCCAATGCACGTGCCCATTTAGATACGCTTCGTGAAATATCGAGATCAGTTACAAATCCAAACCCTGATTTTGTCACTTTGTTGTGTTTTGAGGCAGAAAAAAATCCACATTGTCATCGACATATCTTGAAAAATATTATTAATGGGGAGTAGTGATCAACGATTTATCAATATCATGTCTCCAAGTAGTAAAGTTCTTGAGATCATAACCTGAGATTAACTCCCTGATATGTTCAGTTTATCCATGAACACTACAACAAAAGAATATACGTCAACAAAATGATAGTTCTCATAAAAATTGTATACGCAGTTGATGATAGTAGGTGGGATTTTTTGGTCTCTTGCGTATCTACTAATTATTAGGCAAGGATTCAAAGACAGAACATACGGCATGCCATTGGCAGCCCTTTGTGCAAATATTTCATGGGAAGCCATATTTGCTTTTCTTCACCCTCACTCACCTCCTCAACTTTACATAAATTATGCATGGTTCGGATTGGATACCATTATCGTATTTCAATTCCTAAGATATGGCAAGAAAGAATTTCCAAATCTCTCGCTAGGCCAGTTTAATTTAATATTCATTTTTGCGTTAGTAATGTCATTCTGCACTATCCTGTTTGTTACGTATGAATTTCAAGATTGGCAAGGTGCATACGCAGCCTTTGGCCAGAACCTGATGATGTCTATTCTGTTTCTGTGGATGTTTTTCAGCAGAACCTAAAGCATTGTGGATATCATTATACTTGCTGGAAAGACACGTTCAAAAGTATCCATAAATGGAACAGGCCAACCCAAATCGGAGGTTGGCCTGTTCGTGTAAATTAGTGATATGAGTGGTTAAGGATGAATTCGAGCTGAGTCCTGTCTCTTTCGTGTCGTTAGGGGTATTGTGTCGCTCTGCCGATCAGCGTGATACCCA
>JBIOZE010000091.1:0-50532 GCA_044870745.1 Nitrososphaeraceae archaeon
CACCGGTCCTACAAATGGGGCTGACAATCATACACATCAGCTTCGAGACCTCAGAGTCGTCACTGAAGCTCCAATTATTCTCACCCCGGAGGGGAGCACAAAAATTTTAGGTACCTTAAACATTGGAACAAACGGTAAAAGCGCATGGAACGATGTAAATACAGAAATCACAATCTCTAATGGAAGAACAATTAGGATTACTCTTGCCGATGAAGATAGTGAGCGTCACTTTATGGGGCAGCCAATCTATGGCATAGTTGAGAATATTAAAACAAGATAGATCACATCATTGTCATTTGCAAGCATAATCATAGTCACATGCCTCAGCTTGTAAATAGTTTTTTACTCATAGTTCGAATAACTGATTGTTCCTAATCGTCATACTTATTTAAGTGACTTAAGTGGACTATCTGTAGGAAATGGGATGAACGAACTTGAATTAAAGGACTTGTTTGTTAGTTCCTTGGAATCCGGCCACATTTTAAACAACAAGGATCACAATTTGCCTTTTGCGAATACCCAAAATGAAATAAGAGTCAAGAACGAAGGGTATTTTGGTAAATTTGATTTAGTTATTGCAGTCATACAGAGAAATAGTAAGTTATCTCAACCACTAGATGAAATGGAAATTTACAATAATATTCTTGCGAGAACCGGACAGCTAGTCGAGCTTGCGAAAAATGAGAAATGTTTGATTAATCAAATTTCATTTTATCCAGTTGAGCTAAAATCGAGTAAGGATACTTTAGATGCTCGCTTGCCTAATCAAATTATGGATGCCATTCTCACTTTTGGAAGGTCTTTGGTTGTACTTGATAAGAAACATATCAAGAGAACTTCACTTAAGATCTTACGATTACTTCCTGCAACCATCATTACTTATACTGGAAGAAAAGACTACTTCAAGGTAGTTTCTGTATTTGACAGATTTATTGACAATGGAATGTTCAGTATGCCTAAAAGGAGATTTGCAAAAACGCTTCTAGATAAGGGAATCGATGAGGGTACAGATAAGATATACCGCAGGCTTTCAATATTGGAAAGAATAAACCAAAAATTTGTCTTCAATCAACTATATGACGCCGATGTTGGTTTCTTTAAAGAAGAAATAGAATTCCTGCGACAATTTTCCAAAATTGACGCTCGCATGTCTTATGGAAGGCAGGTAATAAAATTTATGAAAGAAAGCGAAATTGTAAAAATCACTGATTACTTATAATTTTATACTAAATATTCTCAAAAGTGGAATGCTAGCATTTCTAATTAGGTTCTAAGGCACTGACAAATATCACGTTTTCAGGAAATTTCTGCAATAATAGTTTATGGGGACCTTTTCCAGTAAGAGTGTATTAAATCCATATAGATAATGTGGCCCTACTATATTATATAGGCAACATTGTAAATGGTAGTAGGATCAACATCTGATAGAACCTTAATGCGGGCCAGAAGGAGGAATAGGGCTGCGTATAAAGTACACGAGTACCTTAGGGATACTGGTGAATGGAAATATCTGAGTTGTAAATCTTGTCTGGGAAGGACACTTTTTGCTTGTATTGTTTGTGGTTTTTGTTGGAGTTGTCATTGGAAAGTAGAACAGCTTGCAAAGATACCTAATCACCTCCTCATTGCCTGACCATTACAAAAGTAACTAAATATAACAAGAACGCCATATCTCGATTATAAAATGAAGTGCCCATGTTGTGGTGCAGATATGGTGTTAATTAAGGAGATAGACAAGCTAGTATCATACAAGTGTCTAGGATGCGGATTAAGTAACACCGAGCTTAAGAAAAGTCAGTAATCTTCGCAATCTTTACTGCAAGAATGCAATTGGAGCAATTTATTTTAGTATTAAATTTAATTTGTGTCTGTGTGAAGTGTACAATTTGCAGAAAAACTTATTTTATATCTTTGATATTAGATATTTGAACACTACCACTGGCGTAGTTGCCCTAAGATTTCCTTCTACCTTGTGACCAATAACAAAGAGCACAACTGCTATGCCCCACAAAGTAGTACCTTCAATAGGATTGGTGTCCATTCCTGTCAGAAATCCTATAATCAGGAACAATCCGGCAATATACAAGGATAGACCGATGAAATGAAGAAATAAATTGACAGGACTTCTGTGTGTGCTTTTGATTGCTTTAACCAGACTGAACGCCATTAGTACAATGTTATAATTTGTGTCTTTCGTATTTAACTTATTCTCACGACTCCTCAATTTCTGACACATGCCATAAATTGACCTAGTTCTAAAGTATTAGATTAAGCATGATATTTCAATAGGAAAATGAATTGTATATTAGCCTTTGAGAATTAAAGAGGAAAGCATTTTACTGCAAACGCATTATCCATATTATTTTCTTGTTAGGATTCTATGACTCGACTAAAATCAATACTATGAATTAGATACCTAAACACAGATAAGAGGATTAAAAATGAGGATAGAATAGATGAATATGGCAAATAAGGTTGCAATAGTCACAGGAGCAAGTAGTGGCATTGGATACTCTACTTCACTAGCGTTATCAAAAGTTGGTTTAAGGGTAGCAATCGGAGCGAGACGGCTGGACAGATTAGAGCTATTAAAGGAAGAAATTTTGAAAAACAAACAAGAGGTCTTTGCAGGAAAACTGGACGTCACAAGTAACACTGATTGCAACTCGTTTGTCGATGCAGTAATTAGTAAATGGGGAAGAATTGATGTTTTAGTTAATAATGCTGGATTAATGCCATTGAGTTTTTTTGAGAACGGAAAAGTAGGAGAATGGGAACAAATGATTGAAGTAAACATCAAAGGAGTCTTGTACTGTACTTCAGCTGTGATCCCGCACATGATAAAAACGAAATCAGGGCATATAGTCAATATGTCTTCCGTTGCAGGTAGAATAGTATTCCCTGGGGGAACTGTTTACTGTGCTACCAAACATGCCATTACTGCTTTTAGTGAAGGATTAAGAAAGGAATTGAGTCCAAAATATAACATACGAGTTACATGTATTGAGCCAGGAGCTGTCTCAACGGAGCTCTTGGATACAATAACAGATGAGTCTATGGCAGGATTTATTCAAGCAACAAAGAACATGGAAATATTGCAATCGGCAGATATTGCTAATGCAGTTTTATATGCAATAAATGCACCAATTCATGTCAATGTAAATGAGATCCTAATAAGACCAACAGCGCAGGAGAGGTAAGATCAAATATTGAAAGGCTTTTATTAAGACATAAAGGTGAGTCTGCCTTAATATGGCAACAATCGTACAACATAACTCAAGGCGTTTATGAAATATCAAAGGTAACCAAGTTCGTTTTTCTAATCTGATTAAATACTCTCCCTCGCCCCATTTGATCCACCAACAAGAAATTCCAAATGTCAGGATTCAGGAAAGTGTGGTTCTGATTTGAATTACTTAGTATTTAGCAACACTTCTGGTACTATCTCAATAGAGGCGGATATTTTCTAGAAAATCTAATAATAATGGCTCAATTATGATGATAATTATTAAAAATATTACAGATATTGTTATGAATTCTGATCATTATTGCTGTCGTTATCCTAATACATTCCTTCTCTATGATTTTTCTGTGATTATTTTCTTCAAATCGGTTTATTAGTAGCTATTTTCGAACAACCTCCATGATTTTGAGGCAAGAATCAAAAACAAATATGACAATAGTATTCGCGATGTTTGCGGGCGCTATTTTGATAAGTGCAGTCAGTGTTACATCTGCAAATGCGGTAAATTATGATAGGGGTGAAGAACTCAAAGGTTTCACATATAATCATGAAAAAGCAAGTGAAAGCAAAGCCAAGAAAGCGTGTGTTGGAAACGATGATGAAGACGAATGTGTAGAGTGTATGGAATACAGAGCTGATTTGCAGGGATTGAAAGGATACGAAGTCATCAAGTGTCTAAAGGAGCCAGACAAATATCATTATTAATAAAAGCTGTTTCTGATATAGCCATCATTTTCATTTTTTGTTAAATTTGAAGTTCCTATACTCGCCGCTATTATTTCTTCTGTCATCTAAGCTTACCAACTCTGACCTACAAACTTAAGATTTACTATAGTTACCAACCATTGACTGAAAAAAATTTGTGAATAATAAAGTAAAATTAGGAGTAACGATAATGCATTCGTATGACAGTACAGATAATGGGTATATTAGGTCTGCCAGCTTTTTTTGTTGTTGTACTAACAATCCAACTAGATGTATTTGCACAAAGTGGAAGTGGTCCTGTTATCCAGGAATTCGCAGTTCCATTGGGCTCGCATCCACATGACGTTGCCCCAGCAAAGAATGGATCAATCTGGTATACTGCTCAGCATTCAGGAGAACTTGGACTATTAGATCCAAATACAGGCAAGACGTATCATATTCCGTTAGGAGAGGGATCTGCACCTCATGGAGTTATAGTAGGACCGGATGGCGCACCTTGGATTACTGATGGTGGCCTTAATGCCATTGTGCGTGTCGATCCTGATAATAGGAACATATCACTATTCCCACTCCCTCATGAGTTTGAAAATGCAAACCTTAACACTGCTACTTTCGATCAAGACAGCGTTTTGTGGTTTACAGGACAAAATGGAATCTACGGTCGTTTAGATCCGGATCTTGGAAAGATTGAGGTATTCGACGCACCGCGTGGTAGAGGTCCATATGGAATATCGACAACACCTGATGGTGAAGTTTACTTTGCCTCATTGGCTGGAGGATATATTGCACATATTGATTCGAAAACAGGAAATGTTACAGTTCTAGAACCACCAACACATGACCAAGGAGCGCGCCGCATCTGGTCTGATTCCCAAGGTCGAGTTTGGTTCAGCGAATGGAATGCAGGAAAACTGGGTCTTTATAATCCTCTTACTAATTCTTGGAAAGAATGGCCATTGCCAGGGTCAAATCCACAGCCATATGCAGTATTCGTAGATGACAAAGATATGGTATGGTTAACTGATTTTGGTTCGAATGCTTTAGTACGCTTTGATCCTTCCCAAGAGAAGTTTGATGTTTTTCCCATTCCTAGTCCTGGTGCTAACGTCCGTCAGCTTCTTGGCACATCAGGTCAAGTGTGGGGAGCAGAATCTGGAACTGATAAGTTGATGAGAATTTTGACTTCTAATTGAGTTAAATATAGGAATGGGAAAGAACGATGAAGGCTCCGTTTCATGGAATAGTCAGATTCTATCTTGGCGGATAGAATAGATCTAAACTTGAACTAAATATGATTATTTGTCCTGATATTCCATTCTTATTCTACGTACAACATAGATTTCCCGCAATTTTGGCATTCCATCACTTTCTTCTTACTAAATGGAATGCCAAACTATATTTGCTTCTTATTAATCTACTTTCATATGAATGCTGAAGAGTTTTCAAAGGAGATCTTAGATCTTGATGAAAGTATTAGATTTTCAGGCATTGTTGAAAAATCAGGTCATCTACACGCAAGCGTAATGCGGGAAGGTCTAGACGAGCACTTGAAGGGTAGGAATCCCGAAATAAGCTTTGCACAATCTGCATACATTGTCGATCTCCGAAAGATGTTTACCTCAGAATTAGGAGATCTACATTCAATCATTTACCTTTATGATAAGGTTAGGATGATTAGTATGCCAATAAAGGATCAAATTCTAGTGCTATCTGCTGATAACCGCGGAGATCTCGATGAACTTTTGACAAAGCTGAAGGAACGCGTCAAAGTACTCCAACCTGAATTGGAATTGCGTAAAGTTTCCGTTCAAATTGATAAGGAAAAACGAGAAATACTCAAGAATTTACTTGAATCAGGAATTTCTGAGGATATGATCGCTGATCAACTTGATCTTGATATAGAGACAGTAAAGACACTTATTCATGAATTCTCAAAAACATCCTGAACTTTCAAGGAACAGAATATCATTGCTAATTCTCATGCGACGTTAATCAAACATGGACAATGCTATTACAATCTCCGATCCACATGGACGTTCCTCTAGATAAAGTCATTCGGCGTCGGTGGTAAAGTACACTCTCCAGTGGTCGATGTTAATCCAATAGGTAACAATATCATTTATTTCTGTTGTACTAACAATCCCAATATATGATAATTTAATTTTTATTGTTGGCACTTGTAATGATGTCAAGACCTTTACTGTTGTAGTTGGTTCACACGTATATCGCAATTAATAGATTGGAAGTGATTTTGCAAGTCTTGATGACGGTGATGACCACAAATTACAAAGCATGTTATTCAACGGACATACATGTTAATGTCTAATCCAAATAACATGAATGATGGGACCAATTTATTATTATTTTTCGGAATATTCTCCTAGAGTTGTTATTAGTATCTCTTAAATGAGACAAATAATACTTTGTAAAGATGATTCTTTCTAATATAGGAATGTCAGTATCAATAATACTTCTGGTTTTTACAATATCAATCGATGGCTATTGGTTTGGAAAAATCAGTGCAGGGGATGTAAATTCTGATAGTAAGAGTAAAGAGACACTCATATCAGATCTATTGACCTACTACCCGTACGGCCACAAAGATAGAAATCTGAAAGTAGCTTCTGACTTGACCGGAGAACTTGTAGATATCACTCATACTTGCGCTGTCAGAATTGCGACGAATCCTGATATGTTTGCAGTTTGTGATAGATTTTTTCAATCATATACTTCCCTTGTATTATCATTCTACACAAAGAATGAACTGGTGATAAGTCAGATTGTCAGTCCACTGCCTCTGAATAACCTATCTGAAGATTTGGCAGTTAAGAATGGCTCTTCAGAGATAGAAACCCTTTCCAATCATATGCATAAGAGCGAAGATATTTCGAAACAACTGGTAACCATTTGGTCAGCCTGTACTGATAAGGGATTATCCATATGTAATGACATTGCAGGAGAATTTGTTAATTCTATAAATTCACTGTTGATTGATGGAGCTGAAGATATTAAAGAAATTATGACGGAAGAGCGAATGTTACCAAAGTCAATACCGCGAGGGATTGCATTGCATTTTGAACTGATGCATAAGGGAAAGGTTGAGAGTTGAGGATAAAGTACAACAGAAGATGCTGAGCTAGGATTTCTTACTTTATGGTCAACATAGCTTTTAGAGGAATTACTTCTTCCAGTTCAGATATTGATTGGTAAAGTTCAAGATATTTCTGTCCTTTGGCTGTAACAAAATATAAGTTGGTGACATCGTCCAGTTCAGTTAGACCGCAGCGGGTAAGAAGTGGCGCGTAATCTCTAAGTTTCATATATGAAATATCCGCGATCTCGACTATGTGTGACTTTGAAGCACCTGCAGAACCTCTCGAGTTGATGGAACTTAAGATATTTGCGATTATGTCAGTTCGGCAGCGAAGTTTCAAATCTTCTATAATATGCTTCTAGCCGATATAAAATAATGGCGTGCTAACTATTGATTAATCGCGCTACAATTACACATCTCTTCATTTTTAGTATTGAATCTAATCTGAAATTTGGTAGAGTATCTCACTTTCATTGTCAATTGATCTAATTTTGATTTAACCTATCACTACTCAAACTGACTTCTGTTCAGATGAAGCGCATGCAATATTACTCAGTTTGAGTCTGCCAAAACTCTATTTCAATATTTAGAATAGATGAGACGCATCCAAATCTTGAAAACTCATATTGTCTACTCATTGCACTGGAACGAAAAGTAACGTTTAATGAGATGATCTTTTCAGTTACCGTTGAAATGGAAATTGAGATTGCAATAATAATTATTGTGAAGATGAGGAATTAGACGGTTGAGCTCCTACCCATTGTGAAGAATTAGTCAGCTCATCAATCATGTTTTCTAGATGTCTCAATTTTTGTAATTCTGGCGAATAGGATGTACCTAGATAATCGTAAACTGACTTAAAAGTTCCATTCAAATTTATTGTCGTCTCAACAGTAGGCTGGTCTGTTATTTCTATCTGATCATATCTATCTTTAAGGTCAAAGAAGCTTAAATTATAAAACTGATTTACCAGTTCTTTAACTTTTTCTGGTGGAACGCTTGATTTACGGTCTCCAGTTACATTCACATGCTCATATCCTCTATAGATTACGTTTCCGTCTCCATCAATCTCTAGGTAATAGACTGGACAAAGTCCACGACATGGACCTCTCGACATTGTGATATTCACATAGTTAGTATCAAAACCTGATTGGTTTGTTTTGGCAAGAGTAGTTCCATTAACTATTCCATTATTTTGGGCATTTGCATTACTAATAATAATATGTAATGTTAGTCCTGGTAAAAAAATCATTAGAGATATGATCGAAAGTAATTTCGTATTACTCTTTTCTGTCAATAGGACTTTTCATGGTTTACATCTTAATATGCTTTTTTAGAATCAAACCACATAAATTCTCAGATAAAAGACCTACATAGTTCAGTGTTGTTCTAACCTAGTTAGGTCCTATCCGGCATACAGAATTGGCAATATGTATGGCCGGATAGGATATGGTTTCTCTTGGATGACACGATTGTCAACCTGTCATCCCAGCTTAGTGACTATTATGCCAATAGTAACCGTTTGCGAACTGGGTTGTATCAAGGCTAACGTTAGTTAAGGAATACCTGTGCATATTTATTTAATATACCCGATTTCCAATAAAGAAAATCAGCAGATGGTTTAACTACCTACCATAGTGTGCATGAATAATAAAATGGAAAAGCAACTTTAAAACAGTGTTGTTAGTTACAATCATAATACTAATTGTGTTCCGATAAACTGTCATGGCAGAATGCAAGTAAGCTGAGTCAAAGAATAGGTGGAAAAGTTTACTGCATTGTTACTGTAGCAACAACTGACTTCTTACGATAAGTGACTGAGTACAAATTGTACTCTCAGATTTTTCGAGTCGGTGACATTTAGATAAGTTGACCCCTTAAATCTTGTCGAGATATAGTTGAGGTCATTTGAGTTTTGTTCCAGAACAAGTGAAGATTAGATGTGACATGTCCCTCACTAAGCATGCGCGGCATAAAGATTTTGGAAAGATATGGGAAAATCCTTAACTACTATTGCAGACTGATGTTCTTTTATGATTGACACTATGAATGTGGGATTCAACAATATCCGAATTCTTTTTTCACTCGTGGCTATCTCATCTTTAGCTCAGTCGCTAAGCCTAGCATTCATATCCCAAATAACTGATATTATGTGTGGTAATAAACCAGGAATAAGTTGGACTAATATTGTCGTAGACTCAAATCATCAATATTTCATCAATCATCCGCACATCATTAACTATAGTGTATAGAGTTTGAAAATTTCAAGTAATAAAGAGCTCAAGGTTTTAATCACGGTAGTTGTAGCTTCTACTGTGGAGAAACGCTAATGGACTACATGCTCGCGGCTGCGGCTGCGGCGCTTACGAATATCGGATTGTTAGGGGCTGTTATCTTCACGTATGTGCAGAACCTAAGATTACTAAAGACCTATTTTACTATAGGCTTAGTTCTAGTAGGATCATTATTTATTATTCAAAATATAGTCATAGTTATTTTTTGGTTCAATTTGTACCTTGCTGGACCCTCAATTAAGAACATAGTGGATGCGGCGGCGCCTTATCTGTTCTTTATTAACTTGGCACAAACGTGTGCTCTTGCCGTCTTGCTATGGATTACAAGGAGATAAGAGCATAACAATCGAATTCCATGCTAATAGCTATAGCATCCATTAGGTAGATGAAAAGGTTGACCTAAACCATTCCTTTGCTACCAAGATATCGTCTTGAGTCAAATTATGACTGGATCTTTGCCACCTAAGAGATATCTTAGCTCGAGATTTTTCAAGGAGCAGGAATAATCTTTTGGCTTCCTGTTGGGTTACAATGGGATCGTACAAGCCCTCGCTCAGAATAATATGTTTTTCTGACAGGTCTGGCATGGATTCAAGTTCAAGGGGAACCATGGCTCTAAAAAGAATTGCTCCAGAGAGGACTTCTGGCCGCAGCAGTAGCATGCTCGCTCCGATATTAGCTCCATTTGAAAATCCTACGGCAATCGTTCGATTCAAATCAAAACCGTAAACTTGGGAAGCGTTACTCACAAAAGTAGCCAACTCGGAAGTTCTGTATTTCAGATCCTCTACATCAAAAACACCCTCTGCCAATCTCCGGAAAAATCTTGGCATTCCATTTTCTAATACCTTTCCACGTGGACTTAATATTGCACTTTCTGGAGAAATCATCTTTCCTATTGGAATAAGATCCTCTTCATTTCCTCCAGTGCCATGTAGAAGCAGTAATACGTGTGATTTGACCTCGCCGTTCTTTCTTGAATGGTCAGCAGGAATGAATCTATGTATGAACCCCAAATTACCATTTGTCATTACTATTTTTCCTTAACTTTTCATACACAGGCAACAATTACCACCATAACAAGACTATCTCATTAGTTCTTTCTTCATCCTCTGCAAGTGTAAGGCTGGGAATATTCTCTCTAAATCTTTTCGAACCGGCAGGAGCCACATTGGTAACATTAAGTGTGTTCTAAGGTAATCACGTTTTTCAAAGACAGGAAATCTTGGTAACTAATTCATCTCCCTCTTGAAATTTTCATGGCAATAGTTTTATTTGTACTTGACTCAGTCATAATTTAGTAAGTGCATTCATCATATTTATGCATAGAATTAATTACTAGGTATAGTTCTCTTTGGAAAAGGAAAATATGTAGAGATTATATGTCTCTTTATTATTGAGAACCAATATTCACAATAATTCCTGCCGACTATATTTAATGATAATTTATAGCTATTTGGTACTTGTGCTCGATACTACCTGATAAAACTTCCAACAATTGCATTTCTTGCATGATAGGTAAATATCTGGAAGGAGATTAGTTCGGTGGTCTATTCTAACGTGGCTACAAACACACAAGTCTAGGTCATTCATTCCATTGATAGGTATCTACTTGCCCTGCTGTTTATTATGAATTACTCTTATGGGAAAAAAAGAAGGGAACTTATTGAGTATGCATCTGTAACATGTGTTCTTTCAGCTCTTCTTCAGAATTTAGAACTACTCCACAAGCACCGCATTTGTGCTCAGACATGATGTAAATGTGTTCATCATACGATATAAGAATTCGCCCTATGGGCAAGAGAGATTGTTTTTGCAATGCAAACGGAACGTTGACTTTAGTCCAAAATGATATGCAAGAAAAAATAATATTATGACAGCTTAATTTGCTGATACTATGACCGGCTCTTCTGTCTTCTCAAGCTCCGGCTCAATTTCCAAATCTTCACTGATTTCATTCTTGTTCTTATATCTAATCTTACTTGGTATTTCGAATTCGAAACACATTGTATAGTATTGTGTCTTCATGGTATAAACGTATTTCTCTTATTTACAGTTTTTACTTTGTCGGATTTGTTGTAAAATGGTTTCTCCTTGTAATAAGCCCTAATGTTTCACTGGCTGTTGCTCTGCTCAGCTCTGTTTTCAAATATTCGTTAGCTCTTATTTGTACTATTCATGTTAGA
This sequence comes from Nitrososphaeraceae archaeon, assembly GCA_044870745.1. Lineage (GTDB taxonomy): Archaea > Thermoproteota > Nitrososphaeria > Nitrososphaerales > Nitrososphaeraceae > TA-21. The sequence continues at coordinate 11,524 of JBIOZE010000091.1, forward strand.
TCTTGTTGTAAATATATTTAATATTAAAACATACGATATACAAAATTATCTTAGGTTAGTAAAGTAGGTATACACTAAAACTATTATTGTCAGATGGAAATAATGTAAATCGGGAAGACTAACAGCTCAGAGTCTTAGTAATAGGGAGAAAAACTTTGTATCAACTCCTCTTGCTTTTAATTTTTCTAATAGTTCTGGTGACGGATCACCGTAAATTGCTACAGAGTGATCAGAAGCAAATTTTTCATAGAGTATTTTTAACAAATCAACAAGGTTAGATAGGTGTGCCAAAAATGCTTCAGGATTTTCATAGGTCTCCCGAATTTCACACTCGGTATTATCAGAACTAATAAACCAATCATATTGAATAGTCCCAGGATCTTTTTCCTTGACTCGCTGAACACATTCGTTCGCATGCTCCTTGAACCCCTCTAGCATGCCTTGGCGAATTCTCATCTTAGCACTTACCTGTAAATTGGACATGATTTTTGTTAAAAGCATCGAACTACTTAAAGCTCGTTTTCTCTCTCTTTAACCAAAAATATTTGGGAAAGTAATCGAAGTCCACAATGTTTCAAGGCTAGCAGCATTTTATATATTATCATAGGGTTGTTCAAACGAAGACATTACTTGGAATATTTTCCAAAAAAGTTGAAGCCGGTAACGAATTCTTCAAGCTTCAACTTTGATTGAGTTGATGAGAAGCAATTATAATGCGCACATCAAAATTTATAAAAATTGCACCGTAAACTATTTGAAAATTTCAGATTAACAGAATAAAGGACTAGATATGGAAGTTGCTGGAATTGTTGTTAGTGCAAGAGTTACCACTACTATAACTCCTAAAATGATTGTTCCACTAGTCATAAGGGTGAAAAGCAGTCGAGAGACACTAGGGAATTCTTTAAGTAAAAAGAAAAAATGGAGGTTATGAACTAGGTTTACGGAGCATTGGAAAGATGGGTGGTGAAGAATTTATCTGGATTTCACCTAGCACTTCGAATCCATGTCGTTGGTAGAGGGGAATGTTCTTTGGGTTTGACGATTCGAGATAAGCAAATTTCATTTCGAAATCACACTTGTCAGTTACATGCCGCATTAATGCAGAGCCAAATCCTTTCCGATGGTGATATGGATCGACTCCAAGAAGTGGCAAGTACCAATGTGGTTCACTTGGATGATAGCCACTCATTTTTTCGAATATTACCGGGCCGTCCTTTTTGGCTTCGTTAGACCCGGTACTTTTCAATAATTCAGTCAACTGGTCCACATCAGGATGAATATTTGGCGGAAGCCAAAGAGCCGCGCCAGAATAGTTTCCAACATAGTGAGCGCTGCCATGTGCAAATGCTTTTCCTCCAAAGGCCTTCGCGAATAGAGAGAAATTAGCGGCATATTTCTGAGAATCTGGCCATACCCAACGTGTAGCAGGATCCGCTGCAAAGGCTAACTTCAAAGTGTCAATAACAGCAGATTCATCTGATTCTAAAGCGGTTTTAACAATTAGTGTCAACAAATATCCCTTCCTCTTAAAGGACAACATTCAATCTTAAGGTTTCATATGATTCAGTCCATGATCCCATCATATATACAAATCCTGCGATCATGGAAATTTTGTAAGACCTTCAATAGCAGACTAATCCATTATTTTGGAGGTAAACTCCTATATTACAATCACTTTGACTACAGGGAAATTAGAATAATAATCATATCTACCTCTTATAGTTATTAAAGTGTAATTCGTAAAGAATATGGTGTTTGTTTGACTGTCAACCTCCTTTGTAATGATCGAATGCAAGCAATCATTTGCTGAATCTCTGATTTCGAAGTTGGGAAAAATGGATGGAGTACAATACGTTTACAGGATATTGGGTGGATCATATAGCATATTATTGAAGATCAATGCAAAAGACAAACAAGAGCTCAAAGATCGGGTCGAAGATATTATGAAGTTGGGCCATGTGGGCTTGACTACGAGTCTAATAGTATTATGATCACTGCGTAGAAAAATAATAAAGTAGGATCAATTCAATCTGCTTCAAGCTCTTTGATCCTTTCTGTTACGCCTTTGGTCTCTTTTTCTAAGTCATCCTTGTACTCTTTTAGTAATGCGACACGTTCTTCCTTCGTAAGGAAACTCCTCGCCTTTTGAAAATCTGTTCCACAACTTCCGGTTCCGCAATATCCATATCCCAAACTATCATATCACCTCCTCTTTTTTTGTCATATCGTGTATCCGATATATGGAGCTTGGATGTATTTATATATATCGTATGTCCAATACATCATATGGAGAGAAATGGTGGGGACTACTGTTGTGATATGAGGGGTATGCTAGGATTTCTGATTCTGTTCTTGCTCTCTAAAAAGTCAATGCATGGTCAGGAACTTGCCGACGAGATTTCAAAGAGGAAAGGAGAGAAGCCAAGCCCAGGAACAATTTATCCAGCCCTAAAGAGTCTCCGCGAGATTGGATTTATTTCTGAAGAAAAAGAAGGAAAAACAATAATTTATGATTTGACCGATAAAGGGAAAGTAGCTCTTAGGAATGCCAAGAGAAGATTTGCAAGAACTTTTCTTGGGATATTCCCTTGATAAGCCCTCCGAGACACACTTTATGTAATTTTATTTTGCAAATTTTTGTAGTATCTCAACCTCTTCTCTTCTTCCTTAATAGCCGTACACTTCTTCAAATGTTCTTGGTTTGCCATCTTTGAAAATTTCTCTAGGGAAATACTTCATTGAAAACGCAGACATGTGTTCCAAAATAGGCTCCAGTGCCATTCCCTTCTCGGTCATTTCGTATTCTATTCTAACTGGAGATTCATCGTATACCTTTCGTCTTATTAATCCATCCTTTTCCATTTCTTTCAGCCTCAAAGAGAGAGTCTTTGCGTTAATTCCCTCTACTGAGTCGAGTAGCTTGTTAAATCGAGTTTGGTTCAAGTATATCATATTGCGTAGAATCAATACCGTAAATTTTTTACCCATAATTTGGAAAGTATTATTAATTGGACAACGGATCGTATTTTTTTGCATGAACGCGCCGATTTCTTCTCTTAACAACTTTGGTTGACCCTAAGGATTGAATAGTAACGTGCCACTTAATATAGTTACTTTTGTATATCTAGTAGTAGTTTGTTATATTAAGCAATAAAGGTGAACCGTGAAAGATACAGTAAAGCCAGACTAGTCCGCCGCCTCAGCAAGGTGCATCACATTCTCTGACGTTTGCCTGTTTTCCTATTTGTGGTAATCTAATGCCAACTTTCATGATGATCCACATCGTCCAATTCCTGATGCCTAATCATTTTACTTAGATCTTCAAGGATTATTGTAAAATAGAATAGTAATGATTTATTCACCTATCAGCTGCAGTATTACATTTCGATTCCTTGCTCTTGTATCCAATTCTAGTAATATTAATTGCTGCCAAGTACCCAGGCTCATGTTACCTTCTACAATCGGAATGGTTAAACTGGGCCCAAGCAAAGATGCACGCACATGAGAATGACCATTCCCGTCGTGCCATGTATTATCATGTTTATATTGAATATCTTTTGGTGCTACCCTTGACAGCATTTCTGGAAAGTCGTATATCAGCCCCGGTTCATATTCAATCGTTGTTACTGCTGCAGTCGATCCTGAAACGAAAACAGTAATAATTCCATTTTTGATATTACTTTCTCCTATTGCCGCCATTGCCTGATTTGTAATATTAATAATATCCATTTCCCCTTTTGATTTTATTTGGATTATCTTAGTCAGAACGGTCATATGCTAAAGTTTTACTTACTTTCTCCTTTTTAAATTTCATGTTTTAACGTAAATGTTTCTTCGACGAGCTTATCGACTGATTCATAAGCATCACTGTCAGAATTTATTATCTTGTGCTCACCGAATGAATGAATAATTAATATAAAAGACGCAAACATGTTAATTTCTGGTGATGAAGGGATTACCAATCTCCTCTATAGAGATGGTATAGTAATTTATTACGGAAAGATAATTACATCTTTTGAAGCAAACAGATATTTTGAATTGTTATTAAATAATATCGTATGGGAAAATGATAAAGCTATCATATTTGGTAAGTCAATCGTTACAAAAAGAAAAATTGCATGGTATGGCGACTCTGATTATTTATACACGTATTCAAATTCCACAAAGCAAGCTTTGGCTTGGACAGAAGAACTTTTGTACCTGAAGCAAACGATAGAGAACGTTACTGGTGCTAATTACAATTCATGTTTGCTGAATTTATACCACAATGGTAATGAGGGCTTAGGATGGCATAGTGATGATGAAGAATCATTAGGAAAGAATAATAATATAGCTTCGTTAAGCCTTGGTGCAGAACGGAAATTTTTATTCAAGCATAAGTTAACTAAACAAAACGTTTCAATTTTACTTGAGCATGGCAGTTTGCTTGTCATGAAAGGGTCTACACAGTCGAATTGGTTGCATAGCTTACCTAAATCTAGAAAGATATCACAGCCCAGAATAAATTTAACATTTCGAACCATCATTTGCTAGGTTATATACGTTAAACAAGTTAAATTACAAAGTTTACAAATCATATAAATTCGATATACCGATAGCTAGATCTTGACAATATTCTCTTGGTTTACCTGAGGAAGGAAGAATACTGGAATACATTAGTTTATTTAAGGAAAATGTTGTATTATAACCAAAGATGCAAGAAATAGATGTCTAGCAGATTGAAAAGAGATGTTGGACTCAATGTGCGAATGGCTCTGAGTTTCATAATTTTGGGGATATTATATGTTGTATTCTTGAGCGTACTTCATTATCTTGGAGTAGGATACATACCCTTGGCGATAATTGCCTCAGTAATGATTCTAGCTCAATGGTACTTCTCTGATAAGATTGTATTGTGGAGTTCGGGTGCAAAAATAGTATCTAAAGAGCAATATCCAAAACTTCATGAAATAATTGAAAGACTTGCTAGCAAAAATGGGATTCCGAAGCCAAAAGTAGCTTTAGTTAATTCCCAGGTGCCAAATGCCTTTGCGACAGGTAAGAGTCCCAAAAGTTCTTTAGTTGCAGTAACAAGCGGAATTTTGAATTTACTGGACGATGATGAACTTGAAGCTGTGATTGGACACGAATTAACCCATGTTAGGAGTAGAGATATTTTAGTATTGACACTAGCTAGTGTATTTTCTACAGTTGCTTGGTATCTTGCTCAGTTTAGTTTTTTTGGCGGATACCAAGGTAGAAGTAGAGACAGTGGCAATGCAACTGCAATCGTAATATTAGTTGCAGTAGTAACATGGATTGTAAGTTTTCTAATCATTAGAGCAATATCCAGGTACAGAGAATACGCCGCAGATAGGGGCGGGGCTGAGATGACTGGAAATCCAGATAAATTGGCCGATGCGCTTCTTAAGATAAGTGGTAAAATGAATAAAATTCCACCAAGAGAAATAGAGCAAGTACAGAAATTGAACGCGTTCTTCATCATTCCTGCTTTATCCGGAAGTTCTATAGCCAATCTTTTCTCAACCCATCCGCCAATAGAAAAGCGTGTTCAGAGACTAAGGGAAATGAGGGCCGGGATGTAGTAGCGATGGAACAATATGTCAGTTTAGAATAGATACGCATTATCATGATAGAATTTTACAATTTCCATCAAACATTGCACTCAAGTTATCGGAAGATGGTGTCAGAGTTACTGTGGTTTAATACCATGGAACTATCCACGACTTTGTAATGCTGAATGCAATCGCTTATGATCCAGCACCTAGGGGCGCCATTGAGCAAGCATCTCATATGCTGTGTAAGACATTGTTGGACTGACTAACAATATACGAAGGTACAGTGCATGACTCTCCCTGTCCCATTAGTGATTCATCCATTAAATCACTATAGATGTATATTTCATGTATGGTATATGTCTTAACTTCAAACAACGGATTTGAAAAATTAAAAGCTGTATTAAATGCAGAAATTAAGGAATTAGAGAAAGAAATCAAGCCAATACATACGCTTACATTGAATCAAACTATTCAAAGAAAAATAGAACTTATTAATAGCACACTCGAGACTATCGAATCCAATCCATGTATGACCATGCAGGAACTTGCCGATTTAATAGACTATCGAATTGAAGGTGAGGAACGAGAATTAGATGATCCCACAGAGGTATTCGAAACGGATAAGCTCTTTATTGAACTACGAATCTTAGAATGGATCGGGTTAACAGTTAGAAAAGTAGGACAACCTATGTTGATGTAAATTAGGCAGTTGAATTTATTTCCAAAGCAGAGCTTCTTTCAGTCTGAAAGCAATTAATGACATGAACTGAAGACATAACTTTTCGAAGCATCCACATAGAAGTATTTCTGTATGGTAACGTACCTTTGTAAGAAATAAATAATCAAATATAATTCACATATTCAAGTATAATGCAGGATGATGGGATAGACTCTGAAAAACAGCAGAACTTCTTGTGTGTTGCCACTTTTCTACCATTGAAAAGCTGGAAATATATGATACCATTTCAGCTACTGACGTTAAGGGTACTGAGGCAAATAAAGCAAACCAAAGGCGTGATAAATTATGCTGTTAAGGCCGATTTCGCAAGGAAGCATTTCTGGACAGCTTCCGTTTGGAAGGATCAGGATTCTCTCAAGTCTTTTATGATAGTTGAGCCTCACGCAACTGCTGTGAGAAAATTTTCAGAATGGTCTGGCGACGGTTCTGCATTTGTTGAGTGGACCGACCGAAGCGACTCAATTAATTGGACATTTGTGCTAAAAAAACTCCAGAACCCAACTTATTATTATAAGAAAGACTAAAGACCAATTTATTCAGGACTTCGTTTTTTGCGCTATCAATAAACGTTTTATTTGCTGTAATGTATTAATAAAATGTGAATTATGATGATGTTTTACCTCCGGAAAAAACTGCATTTATAGCATATAACATTGGGGTATTTGAATCCGTTCAAAAATTTGGCAACTTAATTACAAGTGGAAAAATTATGGGCGACACAGACGTAGCTAAAGTAGCAGAATTGCTGTCAAAGTCTTCAGCTTTTTATGATGCAGAAATGATAGCTGGTCTTATAAATGCGATGATATCACATGCTCCAAAAACTACTGTTATAGACAGAGTAACAGTAGAACAAGTTAGAAATGTAATGGATCAATTGAAGGCGATAGGACTAACACTACCATAGTAGTAAATTTATTATTTTTAGCTAATTGGAAACTATTTCTACTACATTTCGGCCTAACTTTGAGATTTTTAAAAAAAGTATTCGAATGTACAAGTAGAAAACGAAAGAAAAAATATTTTAGTAACGTGAAGGCGTTACTACTTAACTAGAGCTGATTTTGGAAATCTTGGTTTGTCACTCCAATTTAAAGCCTTCAACTTTAAAGCATCCAAAGTCTTCGAGATAACCACCGAAGGTGCATTTTATTTCATGCGTCACGGGTCCAATGGTAAATTGTACACCAGAGCCTGAAAGTGCACTATCTATAGCGGGGTCCAGAACTGACTTTATCTTTTCATTAATTTGTTCCACGGTTACAAAGGGGTTAGCCAATCCAGTTGTATTTGCAGTTCCTTCAGGACTGACTTTGCCAGGTTTGATATAACCAATCGTTGTGGAGTTGTCAAAATCTTCTATTATGGTTGATAGAATTAGATCTCTTCCTTTGCTCAAATCTAGTGTACCTCCTTTAATGTCGTAGGTAGTGTCAAAACCACTAATAAAACTTGCACCATCTGAAATAGTTTGCTGACTATTTGCATCTCTTGCGATCGAAACTTCATATCCTGGTTTGGCCTCTTCCGATTGCGCATTTACATTCGACGTTCCAAAGCTAACTGCAGAAGTCGATAATGCAAACAATATCGCACCAATTATTAATATTTTTGATGTTTTGCTTCTCATTACTGGAAGATTGACACACTATGATAAGAACATTTCTGTTCACATTTGTGTCTGTGATTAAAGGATTAACTACCTGAGCCTACTTTAAAACCTAGAAATTCATGAAGTCTGATTCAAAACCTAATGAGCATTAGTATATTTAGTAACTGTGTTCATGTCGCTACCAGGGTCAGTAACTCTTTTAGCGTCATCCTTAGATCCTGCCTTCAATTTGTCGAACAAATCTCCAACTCCTCCTGCCACAAGATTGAATTTTCGCATGTTATTTTAAGCTAGATGTCTGGAACTATATCCTTGGGTCTTTAGTTATTAAAAAAGATCGCAAATTGCATGTCTTCACTGTCGCTCAGTTTTCTATGCAATGAAAATATGCAAAAGGAATAAAAAACAGTCATCATTGCCTGTCCACGCATAACATAGTCTAATTCAGTAGTGTGCCAAGTACAGTGGCTAAATCGCAGCAGGTACCTAATTTATATAATATCTATTTTTTATTATCAACATAATTGAAGAGTTTTCTTAACTTGGACCATCGATGGACAATGATGACAGCTATGATCATAACTTTGTCCCTATTATCATCGACGAACATCTCGGTTTTACCGCCAAATTTGGATGTGACTTACGGGGCTTGGGGTTCACTGGAAAATGAAGAGACAGCGTATCTTGAGTTCGTGACAACAAAGGTAAAAGAATCTAATGTTAATGATAGTAACTCGACGACAGCAACTACACAGATACCAGAAACAGCTAAGGGACCTACAATCCCATCTAAGGGTTATTTGGTTCAGGAATTAGGAAATAGCTTGTATTCTGTCAGTGACGGTTCATATAATACTATTTTCCTGGTAACAGACAAAGGGGTAGTAGTAATTGATGCACCTCCCTCTCTAGGCCAGAAGTATTTGCAGGCCGTGGCTGACGTAACCGACAAGCCCATTAACTATGTAATTTATAGTCACGCTCACTTAGATCATATTGGCGCTGCTGGCTTATTTCCAAAAAATGCTACCATTATAGCTCAGGAGGAAACAACTGCTGAATTACAGAAAGCTAGGAGTGTGGCCGAAAATGTTTCCGATGTCCCACCAATACCTACCATAACATTCTCAAAGAATTATATTTTGCAGATAGGAAATCAATCTCTAAGATTAGAGTACCATGGCAATAACCATTTACCTGGAAACCTCTTTATCTATGCTCCTAATCAAAAGGTCCTGATGCTTGTTGACATTATATTTCCTGGATGGATTCCATTTCCGTATTTGGCAATTGCTAAAGATGTAGCAGGTTTTATACAAGCGCACGATTTGGCCTTAAATGATTATGACTTTGATACCTTCGTTGGGGGACACCTTACTAGATTAGGAACAAGAAATGATGTTACAGTACAGAAAGAATTTATTTCGGATTTGAGAGAGGCGGCTCAGAAAGCAAATAATGAAGTCCTTTTCAGTAATATTGCGCAAGAGGTGGGTCGCTTTGATAATCCTTGGTTATTATTTTCCAAATATATTGATGCTATTAACGAAAATTGTGCTCAGACTATGTTACCAAAATGGGAAAATCGACTGGGTGGAGCACGAGAATTTATGTCAACCCATTGCTTTACTATGACTGAGGCAGGAAGGGTAGAACCTACTGTACATATGTTACTGCAAAATAGTACTGTTACAACCAAATAAGGTCTCAATACCATAATGAATTCTGAATACATGCTACCACTATTACGTAAATATAAGTGATAACACCATAAGAATTTCCTAAGCTCCTGCCAGCTAAAACATTATGGCCTACCTAGCTGGGATTATTTGACCAATACTTAGGCAAGAATTTCTGCTATTACTTCTTTAGGGCAGTATCAATCCTTGGTTGATTATCCCTTATTGACCAATATTTGAATGTGAAGAAGATGCGAACAATTAAATTGAAAATGTGTTTAAGAGGACTCCCAGATTGCGACAATCATTTCCGTCAAAAATGTTTTCTTGTTCAAGTCTGTATGAATCAAATTATGATAATATGTTTACAATTTACAATCCTATTCAGAAAAAAATGGAGTACTACACTGGCATAATTGAAACTCGCCAGTTAACCAGCGTACAGAAATTACAAGTGCTGCATAATTAATTCCATGGAAAGAAAGAAAAGGTCGACTGGAAGTCCTCTTACCGGACAATCAGCTACTGATGAAAGTACCAACAGAATTGCTTCCTTTGCTGCAGAGATAGTTGCAAGCAAGGTGTTTGATTGGGCTATAACAGGTGTAATACTTCTTCAAGCGTTAACCCTTGCCGTCGAATCAACGCCAGCACTTCTTCCAAATGATAAAGAGGGCAAATTGGTCGTAATAACGACATTTGGATTCATCCAAAATTTAGTTATTGGTGTTTTCATTGTAGAAGCTGCTTTAAGGTTAATTGCACTCTACCCAAAACCGCAGCGGTATTTTAGAGATCCTTGGAATTGTTTCGATTTTACGATCATAGTACTGTCCTTCCTGCCTACAACTGGTCAATTTTCGACCATAGCAAGGCTAGTCAGACTAATAAGGATATTAAGACTGGTAACAAAATCTACTGAACTTCGTGCAATAGTATCTACTCTAGCCCGTTCTATACCCAGCATATTTAATATCCTGATACTTCTTGCGATTCTTTTTTTCATATATGCTATTGTAGGATATCATCTTTTTAGAAATGTTGATCCAGAACATTGGTCTTCTTTTTTGACTTCGCTAACTACATTATTTCAGATCATCACTTTAGAAGAATGGGTGGCTGTAATGGAACCCATAGTGGAAAATCTAGGTCCACTGTACTGGTTATATTTTGTGAGTTTTATAGTTATAGGAACCTTCATAATTATCAATCTCTTTATCTCTGTAATTGTTAGGAAGTCGGAGGAGGCATATCAACAGGTACAAAGAGAATCAGGAATACCTTTGACTCAACAGGAGATTATGCATGAGATAAGAGAAATTCGCAGGATACTGGCAGATCTTGAGCAAAGATTTGAAGAAAAAGGGGACGGCGATTCCTAACATCATGTATGTCTTTACTTGACTAAAATAATTGAAGCAGGAATGTCTGTGTGCGATATTGCTTTTGCCTTCTTATTCTTAATTAGTATTAGTTTTGTAGGACCTGTTTTACATCGAAAGTGTGCAAAAGCTTCACGAGAATTACCAGGCAACTTTTGTAAGCTATTAGAATGTAGCTAAATACAATTATAAGTAAAACGCCTGTTAGTGATAATGTTTGAACTCGCTTAACTCCCTTATGTATTTTCTCGTACTCTTTGCCTTTGTCTTGATTTCTATTTCTTACACTAATGTATCTGCACAGGGCATTAATATTCTAAGAGTAGTATCGAATGTGGATGCTGGTGGGGGCAATAGTTCGGCACCGATAAATCAATTTAAGCCGTCGGTAATTAATATTACTACGAACGAAACATTAAAGTGGATTAATCCTACTTCAGGTGACCCTTATCCTCATACTATTACTTATATTAGTAATACTAGCCATTTGTACATCCCAAACATGACTGTCAGTATTGAAGATGGGGGGCTGAATCCTAAGCAGATTATTGATCAAATTGCTGAAAAGCTATCGTATCAGAACAGGAATTTGTCTGCTAATATGGATTTATTTCTAAACGCGTCGGTAATACAATCATCGGAGCAGAGGGCAGAATTTCTAGATCCTCTATCGAACTTTGATCGTAATGGTGCCGAGTATGCTATTAATGGAACTGAGAAGTTTGTAAATTCAGGACTTGTCTGGAATTGGGGAGCGGTTTCATCAGATCTTCCAAAGAGCTTTACTGTAAGGTTCCCAGTTGAAGGAACATATAAATTTCAATGCTTACTCCATCCAGACATGAAGGTAACAGTCAATGTAAAACCCTTAACAGTCATGGGTATATCTTTGAAATAAATGATTCCAGCTAGTCTAAATTCAATGTCCTCGTTATTTCAATAGTAGAAGATTCTAACATCATGCCAAAAATTTATTCAAACTTCTCAGTATAATATGATGTCACGGATAGTTTATCGCTCACTTCAAACTCACGCATGTCAATATCAACTAAAAATCACGGGCCATAAAAAGATGGTGATCCTAGGAATTGCCAAGCAAAAGACCTTTTACTGAAGAACGAGTTTCGAAAATCAAACAAATAAGATAATGTATTAATACCGATATCTGCGACTTGGCCTAGTTTTGGTTAGTTGCTTAGCCATTTTACAATTCAGGGAATTTAAATTATCATTGTGTCATGATCTCGAAAGTTCTATTCTTTGTGAAGAACAATTGACATAGTGTCTTTTGAAATTTCGCTATAAAAGATAGTAAATTGTATTCCCATAAAGGTATCTTTTACGTTACATTAGGCACAATCATACTGATAGGCCTCATTTCTATTTCTCTCTCAAGTACATTAGGCCATGTCGCGCTGGCAGCCGAACCTGTTAAAGATCCTAATGTTCCGTCAGCAAAGCTTGTGTATGCTAACCGTACTTATGAGATGCTTCCGTTTGTTGTCTTGGAGGAAGATAACCTAAAGAAATTAAATTTTCCACGCCTTCCGGACGATTATAGACCAGAAGTTAATATCTCCTCAGGTTCCACTTTCACAGTCGAATTTACCAAAAAGCCACGAGAGATTAATGCATTTGTAATAGACTACGATGCGGATACGACGGAAGTAAATCCTCTTACGAAAGTAGCCAGTAATGAATTTGCATTTGGGAAGTTATATGGATTGCGTACCATTGAAGTGAGAGCCATTTTTGAGGATGATAGGTATATTACATACACATGCTTAGCTGACATTCAAAGAACAGATGAACAAAAGTACGGATCAGCAGGGCCTAGCTCTGAGATATTTGCCTAAAGAACACTAATAGTTCTAAGAAATTTAGCAATACTAAAATTGGTTGGGAATATACCAACCCTTAATTTCCAATTCAAATCCTGCTATCTACTTTTCTTTCTGTAGATTTCACAATCTCCAGTATCCAAAAATAAGGCTAAAGGAATCTAATCTTCAGTTATTTGAAAGGTACTTGTTGATACTTGTGGTTCATAATCTAGGGCTTCCACTTTCGCTTGAAGAGTAAGTTCTCCTATGTCACCATCTTCACCAATTGTCCAATGGTAAACAAATCGTCCATCATCGCCCGTGGTGCCTGCGAACTCCTTTACATAGTTACCTCCAGGATAGAGTAATAGTCCTGTAATGGTAGCGTTTGCAATCTGCTTATTTGAAGCAGCGTCTGATACGCTAATAGTTACATTTTGGTCATTTCCCCTTGGTACAGGATTATTTAGAATGTCAAATGTAATCGACATCAGCTTGCCTGTTGATACTGGAGATGTTTCCGAAGAAGGTGAAGTTGTGAGCTGGTCTGACGGTATTGATGGCGGTAACATGATGGTCGAATCATTTGTGGCATTCAGCACTGAGGGTGCAGATGTTGAGGAAGAGATATTCACATTAGATTGCCCACTCTGGAAGCCTATGACATTTACACTATACCACCTGGTAGGCTCTGGGCAAGATAATTTTGCTGTTATTCTGTTTGAACCTTCTTTAAGTTCTGTATAATTAGAGCTCAATGTATAGCTCCATTTTGAATAATCATTCGTTCCCAACACCCCTGATGCCAGGGCATCTTGATACGGCTTGATATTGTTGGCAATTACTGAGACAGAGCAATCTTGAGATGCATTATCAGACGATATGCCCGAAATTAGAAGGTCTTCGCCGACAGGCACTTGTTGCCCCTCAATAGGGCTGTCTATTTTGACCCAATTACTCAGAGCTGGCTGGGTTGTAAAGTTTCCAGTTAGCTGACCATACGCGACGCAGTTCGAACAGATGAGAAGGACAACCGCCACAAAAATCGCAAGAGGCCAGCTAAAATTAGGTTTCAAATTAAATACATTTAATCTATTACAACAACTATAATTGTGTTGGGAGAACACCTGTTAATTAAGAATTTAAAATAGTTAATAAGAGTTGCATGACCTATCTCCGACCTAAGCCTATTCTCTTGAACTAGCAACTTGACGCAATTTCCAGGAGATAATAATGACGTGATCGCTTTCTTTGATTGCCTCGATGATATGGGCGATCTACTCAGAGCGACTTCTCACGTGCATCACGCACTAAAATCTGACGGAATTTGGATGATAGTAGAATCACGCGCAAATAATAGGCTTGAGGACAATCTTAATACGGCAAGTCGAGCCTTTTATGCTGGGTCTACACTCGTATGTGTACCTGCTTCATTAGCGCAAAACGGACCCGCACTTGGTTCACAAGCCGGAGAGGCCAAATTGAGTGAAATTATAAAATCTGCTGCTTTTAAGTGGCTTAGACTTGCCGCCAAAACACCTTTCAATCTAATATTAGAGGCCAAACCATAGTTACTTCTATGAAGTAATAGTAGAGCTGTGGATAGCCAAGATTACATGTATATGCATGACATATCTTTAACAATAGTAATGACATCATGATAAAATACTATTATCTCTACTAGCGGCCAAGCTACATGAAATCATAGTCAGAAGTTAATAATATGCATGAAAATTGCATGGGGGTGCTTATACCAATATGATAATTGGTAACTTTGTTCCGCATAGGATAAATAGTCATCTGACGACCGAAAATACCTATGAGCAAAAAAGTTCTATCGTTGAGTATATTTTTGATTCTCAGCTCCATGATTTTAGTTCCAAGCTACACGAATTTAGTTCAGGGGCAGCCAAGTAATTCTACTAGTTCTGGTATTAGAAATGTTACGGCCTTGAGCAATTTGGCCGGCAATAATTCTCAAGTTGAATTGAAAAACAGTACAGTAAATTACTTTGAAGGTGCTACAGGGTATTTAGTATATCCAGTATCTTCTGAAAAAGGGCAATCGACTAACGAAACCAAACTTCCGGCAGTCATTATGATTCACGAAAATAAAGGATTAAATGATCACATTAAGAATATGGCGAACCTGTTAGCACAACAAGGATACGTTGTACTTGCAGCAGATTTGTTTAAAGGTGAAGTTGTAACTGACCAAAATGACTCGCGAAGATTAACGCAGGCAGTAAGAAGTAATCCGGAGAATGCAATAAATAATTTACAGGCAGCAGTAGAGTATGCCAGTTCTCTACCAAATGTTGACCCCTCTAGAATAGCATCTATGGGGTGGTGTTTTGGTGGAGGACAATCACTGCAGCTGGCATTGAATAGTCAAGACCATCCATTAGCTGCTACGATCATTTATTATGGGTCTGCTTTAGTAACAGATAATTCAAACCTGTCAAAAATAAAGTGGCCAGTCCTTGGAGTGTTCGGAGATCAAGATAGAGGTATTCCAGTAGAGAAGGTAAACGAATTCAAAGCAACATTAGACGAAATAGGAGTTCCAAATGAAATATATATTTACAAAGGTGTTGGACACGCATTTGCTAATCCTTCAGGCGATAACTACGCACCAACAGAGACTCAGGATGCGTGGGAGAAAACGGTAGCATTTCTCAAAAAGTATTTAGGTTAATGAAAGCAACCTATTCTCTTTTTATTTTAAAAGATCGTACCCTATATCAACAGATTTTCATATGAATTATAGGATTGGAGTAACTTTGTTACGTATCATGCATTAACAAGCATTATAACAAAATAGTACAGATACGAATTCCATGAACAATATAGGAGCAAATTTGAGTTGGACAACAAAGCTCATTCTTATCAGTGTCGTCACAGCTGGCATTGTAGCTTCAGCCATAGTAATAGCATTGCCAATAGCAACAGCGGTGTCACCAATGAAGGGTTCCCAAATGGCAAATTTAACAGGCTCTGTAAACGTGAAGGACGCTTTAAAAAATTTCATAAAGGAAAACCAGAACATTACTTTTTCACAAGCATCCGAACCGCACAGAACCAAATCAATAATGGTACAGTGGTAGCAGGACGCCTTGGGATAACCCAGGGATATTTGGTTTACACCTTTCATGTACTAAATGGGGGGAATGAAACAATGTCAAAAGTAATTGTTGACGCCGGGAATGGACAAGTTCTGCATACATCAGAAGCACATGCAATGAAAGCATTTGACTTTATGCATGGTAAAGGTAAAGGAGGAGATTGGTACGACCATAAACTGGCCGGTGGAATGTGGTTTCAACATAGAGACTTAGGAGAAAATCAAACAAAGTATCCTGGTAGGTAAATAACTGGCAGCAGTTCTGCAGTAGGTAACACACGCCTATTGGAATTCCCCCCTAGTCTTTTTACCATATTTTATTTTTTGCAGATATTGATACAATCTGATATCGTTTTGATTTCAATTGATTTGAGCGCTATAATTGAGACAAAGGATAAATGGTGGAATTTACAAAAAGTCAGTATAATATGAAGTTAATTTGTTTTGGTCTACTGCTGTTATTCCTATTTTTATTTCCAACGGTAAATGTTATACCCATTGGTGGTATAGATATAAGTGAATTTGGTCAAAATAATGAATCACCATCTTCGCCTCGTTCAGATAATGCTAGTATTGAGGTATTAGTGTTGCATGGATCTACGATAATTGACGGAACTGGCAGCACTCCAAAAGCTGATACAGATATCATCATTAGTGGTAACAAAATTGTCGCAGTAACTAATCAATCTGGATATATTGATAGTCTATATTCTAATGATTTTAATCGAACGCAGGTTCGTGAAAACAATCTGAACTTATCTGGAAAATACGTCATGCCTGGACTTTTTGATATGCATGCTCACGTAGCCGGAGTACTAAAGGACTCCTACAATCAGGCTACATCCAAGAAAATGCTTCAGATGCTTTTGGAAAATGGAATTACAACAATTAGAAATCCTGGAGGCCCAACTAATGAATCCATATCATTGAGGCAAGATGTATTCGAGGGGAAGATAGCAGGACCAGAAATTTTTACGGCAGGTAGACTTTTGAATACTCCTGAATTCAATATACCATTTGTAGAAAGGCAGGTTACATCTGATGAGGAGGTTATAGATGAGGTACGTAATCAAGCTTCATTGGGAGTAGATTTTATCAAGCTATACGTTGGGTTAGATCCGAAACTATTGAAGGTAGCAATAGATGAAGCTCACAGACAGGGTGTTAGAGTTATTGGGCATTTGCATCTAACATCTTGGACTGAGGCAGCGAAACTTGGAATTGATTTTCTCACCCATGGAGTGCCTGTATCTCCGTCGCTGCTGTCTGAGGAAGAGCGACGAATATTTGATCAAGCCGGCGGAGGCCCTTTTAGTCATTCACTATGGCTTGACTTAGTGGATCTTGATAGTACCGAGATTAGGAACATGATAGAAAGTCTAGTCGAGAATCAGATACCAGTGGATCCGACTTTGAGTGTATATGAAGCAGTCTTTATGGAAGGTTTTTACGATCCTCAGAATACTCAGCGGTGGAATAAGGTCTTACAACTAACAAAACTGATGCATGAGAGTGGAGTTAAGCTTCTGTCGGGTACGGATATTCCTAACTTTGGGTTCGTCCCAGGTGAGAGTTTGCATCATGAGTTAAAACTTCTTGCTGACGCAGGTATCACACCAGATAATGTAATCAAGATCGCAACAAAGAACGGAGCTGAGGCCCTTGACATTATCAATCAAACAGGTACTATTGAACCAGGCAAACAAGCAGATATTCTAATTTTGTCATCTAATCCAATTGAAGATATTGAAAATGTTAAGAAAGTCGAATCTATTATTTCTAATGGCAAGGTTATAAAAAAGACCAATAAGCAATAATAATTGGAAAAGCTGATTTGACAAATCCTGTTGAACGAGTTTTAATTGTAGCAGCAGAACAATACAATTAAGATTTCTTGCTGCAGCAGCATGTTTGCTGTCCATCTATATTCCTTGAATGAGAAAGAGATCCAAGTCAGGCGAATTGACCAAGCCCGTCAGGTTGTGGGAATGTTCTCAGATTCAAAGATTAAAAAATTGAAGCATAAATTGCCAAGATTAACGAGTTTATTCACTACAAAAGGAGTTAGAGCAGTGCGTATCCTCTGAAATAGCAGGGACGCGCTCTACTTGTCTGCTTGCCTGCCTACTTTACTTGCCATTATACATGACAAGGTCTATTAATGATAATGATTAATAATGTACAGATCTAAGAAGTTAATGAAGTTACGATCAAACTGGTGAGTGAAAATAATACTAGAGAATCAGAAAATTAAAAGGGCAATCTTATCTTCTCTGGCTGATCCTGAACTAGTCAAAATTATTGATTCTACCATGTATCACTCGAAGTCGGTATGTGATATTATCAAAGAAACTAATATGCCTCATACTACCGCTTATAGAAAAATAAAGTGGCTCGTGGACGAAAAGCTTCTGGTTGTAGATAAAATCTCAATTAACGATGAAGGTAAGAGATATAGTTTGTTTCACAGCGTGTTTAATTCAATAACTGTAACATATGAAAACAATAAGATCATGATAAATGCGGAGCAAAATATCGATCCTGTTGATAGTCTGACAGAACGATTCTTCTCATTGAAGCAAGATGGATGATTAAATTATTGACCACCAGAAAACTATTTTAAGATAGAATCAAGACTTTCCATAATTTTGTGCCCTGCCCTGTAAGAATAGTAAAATCTCATGAAAATAATTGAAGCAAATAGAATCATGGCAGTTAGGTGTATTTGCATCCCCAGATCGTGCAAATGGGCTGGGAAATCAAATAGCCCTGAATCATGCATAGTAGTTATGAATTCTCCGCCTATCCAGATCAAAATAAAAGCAGAAATTTGGAACTGAAATGACTTGATGTTGTGTGAGCGCCATGCCAGCCATACGAAAATCCCAAGTGCTATGAATAGTAGATACACCGTGGAATTACTCATAAGCACAAGAAACGGAATAATAGCAATCATACCGTGATCTGCTCTTTGTTAGATCTAGCCACATAAATGAATGAGATGCCAAAAATTATTAGAACAATTATCGAGAGAGTTCTAAAAACTCCCTCGGCCAAAAGCTCTAGTCCAGCATAGTATACCAAGTGATAAATCCCATGAATAAAAATGAAAACTGCTAACAAAATTGTCAGGACTCTAAGGTTACTTTTCAATCTAAAGGTAAGGTATAATGGAACTAGGGCAGCAGCAAGGATGATAATTCCGCTGGCCAAATGAAGCAAATTTTCGTCAGACAAGCTTGTTAATTATCTAATTTGATCTTTTGACATATAGATATTCTGCTTGATCCCATAAATTGGGATCCACGATTGGGATCAAGAAATGGGATTTATCTTATTATTATTAAGGAGCAGGATGCTCTTGCGACAACTATGTTACTGTCAGCGACTTTTATTATGAAAGGCTGAGTTGATCCCCTTTACGAATTTTGCTGAATCTGATACCCAGCCAAATACTCCTCCCTGCATCTTTACCTGCTTTATCGCAGCCAGGTAATTCCCATAATCTGTTGCACCAGTTCCATCCTTTAGAAGAAGACACCAATAGCCATAATCATTTGCTTCTCTCATAATCGTATGAACGCAGACATCAGCTGTTATTCCTGCAATCACTAGATGTGTTATACCAAGATTCCGTAAAAGTAGAGGCATATTGCTTTGTCCGAATGCTCCTTTCCCCGCTTTGTCTATTACGTACTCACCTTCCATTGGATAGACGTCGTCAATAATGTCCCAATTCTTCTCACCCCTTACAAGAAGTCTTCCCATACCTCCTTCAGGGATATTACCGATCCCAACTCCATCTCCAATTATCTTACTACGAAGAATCTTGTTGTAGGGTGCATCGGATAAATCTGGCAGATGTCCCTCTCTTGTATGAAGTACGTTGATATCAGTTCCATTACGTATAGTATGCAAAACATGCATGATACGTTTGATTGGTGCCGAGGTCAAGCCGAGGTCATAGCCCATTACATCTACGTAGCCTTTAGGTCCACAGAAATCAACTTGCATATCTACGCTCATAAAGGCCGTTCTAGCAGAATCAAATTCTAAATATGCTGTTTCACCAAAACGTGGACAATCTTCAACCTCTACTTTAAAGAGCTTACCTTTTGGGGGACCGTATAGCCAAACTGGGAATTCGAACGTACGAGTCTTTTTGAAATTTTCATAATCCTTCTCTGCTTTCTCGAGCATTTCATCTCTAGCGGCCTCAATAAAATCTTGATTTGGAAAGGGTTTTGATTGACCTTTCGTTTTCTTTAGACTCATATTGATTGATCATGCCAAAATGCGAATAGAAATTTAAGTATTTCATTAATCCACGTCAGTATTCCCCCCTTAGTTAAATAGTTCCCGGGGTAAAATTGGTTCATTAGAGTCTTCAACCGAACGGTCAATTCTTTCGAGTCACATACATGCGCAGTCCAACCGGAAGCTTTGTATTTTGATCTTAGTGACTTCCTGACTATCTCAAAATGGGTGGAACTATTGTTTCAGCTACTCGAAAGTCCTTTTCGTAAATGTGCGCCATACTTAGAACTGATCCTTCCTCAAAAGGTCTTCCTACTAGCTGAACTCCTACTGGAAGCTTACCATCAATTAATCCAGCCGGAATATTTAGTACGGGTAAACCAGTCACGTCGAAAACAGTTGTTAGTCTACTTAGAGCTTGGTAGACTTCTAAACTCTTACCATTAATATCAACCATCTTCTGATCCAGCAACGGGGCTGCTATCGAAGTAGTGGGCACAACTAATCCATCAAGATTCTTCATGGATCTTAAAAATGCAGATTTTAATTTGAGTTTATTTGTTTGTGCCTTGATGTAGTCTACTGCACTTATATCCATTCCTTTTTCAAGCATTGCCAAAACATCGCTTCCATACTCCTCTCGCCGCGTCTTCATCCAATCACTATGAATCGCCGCAGATTCTCCAAGTCTAATGGCTCGCCATGTCTCGTATATCTTATCAGTTTCCTCCACATTGACACTACTAGTCGAGATGCCACTTTCGTGAATCTTGTCAATAAATCTGTCAAAAATATTCATGACATCTTGATCTATGAGATCGAAGAAGAATTCTTCTGGGATTCCCAATTTGAATTTGGATCTTGTCTTTTCTCTGTTTTTTGAAATGACATCCAGGTAATTCTGCACTGGATAATTTACCGTTGAACTGTCAAGCTCATCATATCCTGCTATAACACTGAGCACAGCTGCCGCATCCCAAGCACTGCGAGTTATTGGTCCAACGTGATCTATTGATGGGGCTAATTGCATGACTCCATACTTGCTTACCCTTCCGTAGGATGGTTTTAGGCCGAATAAACCACAAAGAGAAGAAGGTACCCGAATTGAGCCACTAGTATCAGTTCCTATTGACGCAGATGACATCCATGCACTGACTGCAACTGCAGATCCACCACTTGAACCTCCGGACATTCTGGTACTGTCCCAAGGATTCTTTGATGATCCGTAATGTGGATTAATGTTGGTAATACCGCACGCGAATTCATGAGTATTGTTCATTCCAATGATAATTGCTCCGGCATCACTGAGTTTTCTGACCACTGTGGAGTCGTATTCAGGAATGTAATCTGATAGTATTTTTGAACCACTGGTGCTTCTTACACCCCTGACGTAAATGAGATCCTTGAGGCTTATTGGGATCCCATGTAAAGGGCCTTTATATTTTCCTTGAATTATTTGAGATTCAGCTTGCTTTGCCTCAGCCCTGGCGGAATTCTCTAAAACTGTTATGAATGCGTTAAGTTCTGGATTAAGGATTTTGATTTGATCAATTGTGGCCTCGATCAGATCTACTGGAGATAGATCTTTAGAAGAAATTAGCTTCGAAAGTTCTTCAATAGTAGGACTTGACCCATAAATTGAAGGAGCGCGTTTCATACTCTAGTTCACTTAAAAGTGTGAAAAAGCTGCTGAAAAAACAAAGAAATAGTTTATTGTCACAAGCTGTTGCCAATTCATAGTTATCAGATTAGTTGTTACTGTCACGGTTCGATACACTGTAAGAATAATTGATCAGTATATTAATAACCTTTCAAAAACTAAACTAGAATCTGACTATAGTACTCTATTCTAGGAATGAGGATTAAACCTGTCGCTTTGTTTTGGTGTAGCCCATATAGTCCCCAACTTCTAAAATTGCTATAACCAGATCATGCTAGAATACCAATTATGGGTAAAATAATTGTGATACTTCAGCCAAAATCTAGACAGTATTAGGGAGATACCTAATGCAGAGATATGAAGTTTGCCGTAGATTATCTGGTGAGACCAAGCTCATCATAAAATATCTGGTCTTCTAAGACTATTCAAAGCTACCAATTTGAGTTAAAGTCTCACTCTATCTCGTTAATTACTGATATATACAATTTTGTCTATTATATTATATGCCCAAAACTAAAAGTGTAAGCCAAAAGAGATCGAAGCTTGACACAAGAATATCAAGCAGAACTAAAAAACAAATAGATGCCTTACCTGAGCATGCTCAGCACATTTTTATCAAGACGCACGCAAGTGCACTAAAACAATATCAAGATCCTGACAAGAGGCGTGGTGGTAAGAGTGAATCTGCAGAGGAAGTCGCTCACAAGGCAGCTTGGGCTGCTGTTAAGAAGAAATATAAGAAAAAAGATGATGAGTGGGTGCGAAAGGAGTAATCAATTAGCTCATCCAATGTGGATAAGACTTTGTACAATATTGGGATTGGTTACAAGTTGTTGAACTGTGTAGGCAAGTCATATCTTGCCGCATCTTAAAGTAAATGACTAGGTGAATTTGCCGGTGTTTGTATTTTCATTTCAAATTAATGCATGTCTAGTCATTTCTCACAGCAATAGGTAACAAAGGATCACTTCTTTTTTATAAGAAATCATATCCAGTCTAGATGTAGAGATAATGTTGACAAGAAATTCCAAGATATTATACTATAGTGCTGCAGCTTGTACTTTTATTGCAGGAATATTGCATTTGACACTCGTACCAAATGCTATTGATCGGAATGTAAACAACGGTATATTCTTCTTGATTGGTGGTTTGGCTCAGATATTTTGGATAGTTCCAATGATAAGACAGTGGGGTAGAGGATGGTATTATGTTGGTATAGCTGGAACTTTAGTATTTGTTGTGATGTGGATAATTACAAGACTTCCAGGCAATCCTATCACCGGAAGGGCAGGTTCGATAGGTGATACTGCGATTGCTGTACAAGTATTCCAAGTTGCCTTTATTGTACTCACCATAATCATCTTGAACCAGGTATCTAAATCGCAACAAAAATGAATAGTAGGATAACGCCAATACATTAATGCTATTCCATTTTGATTTCTTCCCCACCCACGATCCTTACGATCGTCGTTTGCAAGACTTGCTTTTTCTGTAGATTCCTACAGGCTCTGTGATTTCGACTCCGCCTAGACAGAATGTAGCAATGATTCAGTCCTAGAAAGAAAAATGCAATGGCAAAAAGCGACATCATGATGATGCCCCTGCCCATAGCGATGCCCCAGTCTGCATTGAAACTGTATATAGAACATGACAGACTGCTTCAGTATTGATACAGCTAATTTTCTTGCTCTTGACGGTTTTTTCCTGGGAGTAGATAAAGACAGAAGCAGTAGTACTTGGATCTTCCAATTAATGGTGAGTATTGATATTTTTCTCATTTCCATCTTTAAGCCAACCACAAATTATAAGATCAAGCATGAATGACATGATGACATGATGTTTGAAATTCTTGCCATTTGGGGCTGCATGAAAGAACTGGCTGTAAATTGTGAAGACATGACTAATGCAGCGAGTACATATCTGGGAATTGTTGCAGGGGCGATAATTGGATTAGTCGTGGCGTGGTGGATCTACAATAGACAGAAAAAGACGTCTGATAAACAGGATGAGGGTTTAAGACATGTTAAAGAGTTGGAGGAAAGCCACGATAAGACCTTGGAGTCAATTCAACAGCTGCAAAGCCATCAAGAAAAAATTCTTAATCAAATACTCGATTTAGACAAAAAAATTGATTCCATAATAGAAAACAAAGATAGATAAACCTATGTGGATATTTTAACAAAATTGAAGGGCACTACATTAATTCGCGAATTTCGCAGCGCCATTCTTAAAGGGAATCCGCTCAATGACCCCCACACTAGGGAACTCATAATATATCTACCTCCTAATTACAAAGCGAGTAACTCGAGAGGATATGTTACAATTTTCTGCTTGCCTGGATACGGCAGCCCTGCAAGAACAATATTGAATATAGATCCTTTTAACGAGAGCATTCACGATCGCATGAATCGATTAATATCGAAGGGAAGAGTAAGCGACATGATATTAGTACATATAGACTGCTTTACTAAATTGGGAGGTAACCAGTACGTCAATTCTCCTGCTATCGGCAATTATGAAGACTATATAACTAAGGAAATCATTCCTTACATTGATAACAATTACAATTGTCAACATCATGTAGTATTTGGAAAATCATCCGGTGGGTATGGCTCTATTACGTTAGGTGCACATCATCCAGAAATATTTGACGGTATTGTGAATCACTCAGGTGATGCAGGTTTTGAATATAGTTGCATTCCAGAATTTCCAAAGGCTCTTGCAGCCTTTCAGGAAGCAGGCAGCCCAAAAAACTGGTGGAAAAAGTTTTGGAAAAGTAGCATACACAAGGGAGATGATCTTGCAATACTAAATGTAATGTGCATGGCGGCCAGCTATTCTCCTAATCGGTCGAAGGAAATGGGTATAGAGTTCCCTTTTGATCTAAAAACGGGAGAGATGTCAAAGGATGTATGGAACAAGTGGTTAATGTGCGAACCTGCAAGGACGATAGAAAGATATAGGAAAAATTTAGAAAAAATGAAATTAATTTATGTTGATTGTGGAACCAAGGACGAATTCAATTTAATTTGGGGGGCAAGGATGATTCATTCCAAACTCAAAAAACTGAGGATTAAACATTTCTATGAAGAGTTTGATGGTGGACATTTGAATACAGGTTACAGATATGATGTTTCCTTGGAAAAGATTTCTTCTACATTCTCTTAGAGTCAAAGTATCTGAAAGGTGAATCATATTCTTTTGTTCCAACGTCATTGATAGTAGGCCAATTATCTAAATCGGCAAAAATTGATGTATCACTTGGATTCTGATTTGAATTCTATGTGCTCATTATAGAAATTATCTTATGAAAAGAGGAAAGGCTTTCTTTTTATTACAAAGAGATAATTGCAAATTTCTTTAGCCCTAGAACTATATAAGCAAATAAAAGCAGCTGTCTCATTACGAGTCATCGCTATGAATTCTGACAATTCAAAATCTTTGAGAAGGATTGTAGTTTCATTAATCGCCCTTATGATCCAGCTTTCTTTGTTAAGTTTATCAATATCAATCTTTGTGTTCGATAGATACACTTGATCCATTGGGTATACTTGCAAATAGGCTCCATCTATAGTCCATTCCTTGCATCTTCTAAGCAAAGACTCTGGAATATTTTGTTCCGCATTGGCTGCTAGTTTATTCCTTTGATCGGCTGTAAGGAGTTGAATTTCATTTAATCTTTCGGGAGAACAGGAGTGTTGAATTTTGATTGGATTCTTTCCATTTTGCCGCATAGTTGGAACTATCGTAATGGCTAAACACAATTTGCATACTTTTGCACTGAAACCTATGGTTCCATCGAAATTTTCCTTCTGTAATCCTATCTCAGAAAGGAAAGTATTATTTCCAATATCATTATGAAACTTAGTTCTTACTGAATGATGAAAATATCCTGGGAAGATTGGAGGCTGTGTTGGCCGTGTTCGATTGTACAAAGCGCTACGAGAATTGTTAATGAGGGACATTAGATCTAGCATTGATCGCGCATATTTGACCAAATCATCTAACCAATCTTTTCTTTGAGGACCTTTATCAACTCTAGAAAATGGCCATACCATCTCGGAAACGTCTTGATTTACGAATGTATTGTCTGACCTTGGATAGTGTTTGAAATCGGTGTATACCTGTTGCTGCATCGTGTAGCCATCCTGATCTAATGATCTAGGCAAACCATGTCCAACATGTTTTCTTCTGATGTGCACTTCCATATTCCACTTCCTCGCTGATGCCTGCGGGCAGTTAGGACATTTCCATTTCATTTTTCTTTGTTTCATAATTATTGCCATTCCTAGAGTGCAGTTACTGCAGTATTTACTGCAGTAAAAACTACATAGTCTTGCTAACTGAATCGCACTAATTAAGATATAAAATGGTATTATGCATGCGTGCGTATGTGTTTCAAGTCTATTGTCATAAACCCTTTATAGCTGATACGACTGTTTTTGAGCGGAAGAATAGATTGGATAGTAAGCGACCTCAAGGCGTTGTAATAGTAGCAATCCTAATGATAATTAATGGAATCATATTCATTGGCGGATCTGTTTACGCTATTTATTTTGTGCCAATCTTAATACAACAAATTATGGATTCCTTTAACGGAAATATGACTTCGAATTTCGGAAATCTTACCATTAATCTTGGTGTTAATATGACTGAGGGTGAACAGATTTCTCCTGAGCTTGCCAACACTATCACTAATACGATAATGACAGTAGTATGGATAACTGCGGGTATAGGAATTGCAATCGGTGTTGCATGTTTTCTATTGGCATGGGGACTGTTCAAAGGAAAAGGATGGGCTTGGATAATCACTGTAATCCTTGCTATAATTTCAATCGTCTTTGGTATAATTGGTGTAGGAAGTGGCGGGTATGTCAATATTATCAATATAGTCATCAGTGGTGTTATACTGTATTATCTGTATAGACCTGCAGTTAAAGCATTCTTTGGCAGAGTAAAGATAACAAAGTAAAACTAAAAATGTGATAATTATTATTTAAGCTCTAGTATCTAGAATTTAAGCTCTAGTATCTAGAACTGGGTCCCTAAACCTTGGTTTACTAATTTCACCAAAAAATTAGGAGGTAACTGAAATTGTTCCTTTCATCGTTTCTGGATGGTATTCACAGTGATATTCTAATACACCTGTTGAATTTGGTCTAATGGATAACTGACCTGAGCTGCCTGGAGAGATATCTCCACTTGTCGCTACCTCATTTCCTTGTGATTCTATTATCAATTCATGTTCCGCATCAGTTGGATTTTGAATTTGGATAGTATTGTTAGTATTTGCCTTGAGGTTAAGTTCTGGATTCTCAGAACCTGTTGATGGATCGACCCATCTATATACTCCGCTTATTTCTTTTGCATCTAGTGCACTAGAGCTACTACTATCATTAGTATTACCTGTAGAAGAACTCACAGCAGATGACGCAACAGTTGGGCCTGTCGGATTGCTGTACGCGCCAAATATATTATGATCATACTGGAGCGGAAAGTAGGAAAGTCCCATAACCAATGAAAGAATAGCAATCCCTACAGTAAAGCTAAATCTCGATGCGACATGTTTTTTCATTCTAAAATATAATTTCACGCTTGAATATAATCATGTCATACGAATTCCATCTTTGGGATCCAAATTGCGGTATTCAACAATCGACATTGAGGTAAGAAAATATCGGGTTTATATACAAACCTTAATTATGTTAGCTTGAAATACATGCCTTCCCAAATAGAGTAACGCGATACCTTTCTAGATTCCTATCCCCTATTGTGAATCTGGAGTTCTAGCTTGAATTTGGGTTGAATTCTCTTCGGAGGTCAGCAAACACCTCGTGAGTATTCATTTATTCCAATTTATGGTGTTTCCAGAATTAAACGAGGATAAGGGGGATTGAGTCAATGCATTTTCTATATCAAATGACTAAACAAGAAATTTGAATGGTTCGAATCTTAACATCTAAAAACCAAAATGCATTAACATTCTCCAAGCGCTGCTAGGTAATGAATTCATTGTACGACTATCTATTGCTGCTTATTAACTCGTGATTTTTGTCCAGGTAGTCAGCTATCTCGTCGAATGTCGCACCAGAATCATTCAGATCTATCAATAATTCTTTACTGATACCTGCCTGTCTCAATGCAACTAATGCAGCGTATAATCTTCTTTCTGCGTTAGTTATGCATTTGCCATCCCAACCATAATAAGACATGATGACACCCATAACACATCTTCCGGCAAGTCCGTCGGTATACTGCTTTCTAATCTGTGTAAACTGTTTCCCATAAGTTCGTAGTATTTGAGAAATAGATGATTCTTGCTTCGATTGTTGACCAATTGTACTAATTCTGGGCCTTTGGTTATCTTGGTCCAGATTCTGGGTTAATTGTCTTTTATATGTACATAGAATTTGAGAAACCGATGATTCTTGCTTTAATAGTTGTTGTTGTGCCATAGATCGCTAATAAATAACACAAACAAAGTATTTAGGAGCTACGTTTGCTGCGTTTCTATGTATAATAATTTTCATAACCAACTATTGCCCGTTTCCTGTCAATTCCAGTTCATTTATTCTTGGCTTCCTTTGTTGGTTTATATGCGAGCTTAGGTTTCTCACCCGTGGCTGCAGGATCTTGTCAATATCAAGCGTAAGGTTCAATTTCCATGTCAATATGAAATAAAGGTTAGTGCTTGCGTGCTTCTACTACACTGATTAGTCCTGAACTTGGATTCAATGTTTGAACATATTTCCAGTCGGAGCGCTTCAGTAAAGAAGAATACTCGTTAACTGTTCGTTCCTTTCCCGATGCCACACACATCATATGTATATCAAACAGCTTGGAAAAATGTGGAGTTTCTGGCCCAGGAACCAAATGCTCCGCTATAAACAATCTTCCATTTTCAGGAGAAGACTTGTGAATATTCGAGAGGATCTTTATGCACTCATCATCATTCCAATCATGTAGAATCATTTTCATCATATATCCATCTGCAGCAGGGATCTCTTTGAACATATTTCCACCAACATAGGAGCACCGAGATTCTACTCCAAATTTTGAGGCTACTAACAAGTCCTTATTATTAGTCACAGATTCCAAATCTAATACAGTTCACTTCATGTGCGGGTATGTTGCAAGTAAGCTGCTTAGTAGATGCCCGCGGCCTCCGCCAACATCACACAAATGAACTATTTTTGAAAAATCATAACCATTAAAGGCATCTAATACCGAATTAGTTTGCATACTGGAGTAACTGCTCATTGCCTGATTGAAAACTTGTGCATACTCGCTATTTTCTGCAGTATGATCGAATATTCCATGACCATACTCGCGCACAAAAGCATTTTGTTGGCCCTCTCTAATCATTGGAATCAAATGCTTCCAAATAGCATAGTGTTCTGGTCCCTCTTCTAACAATAGTACACCCTTCAGTGTCTGCGGATGATCCTCTCGAAGTAACTCACCTTGGGGAGTTATCGAAAAACCTTGACCTTCCTCTTCTCTCACAACTCCTATGGAAGCTAGAGCTCTTAAAAGCCGATAAGTCAATGAACAATCAAGCTTAAGTTCATTAGCTATATCAGATGTATGTTTGGGGTTTGTTGTAATGTAATCAAAGAGGCCTAACTTGACTCCTGCATAAAGTATTTGGCTCCTCCATCTACCGAATATGATGTCTAAGACCTTTTCATAGTTGGACATGGCTTCGATTATTCTTGGGAACTGATACCCCAGATAACTTTTTCTAGGTTTTAAGATGCTAGCAAAGCTTACTGCTAACAACGATAGCTCATACGACAAGAAAGGAACTAAATGAAATCAAGTTAAAGAAGAGAAGTTAAGACATGACACAATAAGCATTCAATTCACAAGTTTACTTTGTCAACCATGTAACTGAACATCATCATTTGTTTCATAGATAATTCGTTTACAGAAACAGTATTCCTTTTCAAATTATTAAAAGTTCATGACATGACATACAACCTAGTAGGGCTCACATCAAACTCTAAAAGTAAGTCGAGGTTGTATAAATGAGTAAGTTAATGTCTTGTATAAAAAGAATCAATGGAAGTGCAAATTCAGCATCACTCGTTAGTATTTTCTTATTTATGGTGATTACTCCAGCCATGACAATTGCTGATTCTCATTTTGTTTATGCTCAACTAAATCAAACGAAGCTTGTTGTTGTTGGCTCACAAAACATACAAGATATACAAGTAAAGAAAGTTCACGTAGGAGATATTGATATAGCATACAAGACCTTTGGCAGAGGTGACCCCATTTTACTAATTAGTGGTAGTGGCAACGTTATGGATGTTTGGCCAACACATTTCTTAAAGGAACTGGCATCGAATCATACTGTGATAATATTTGACAATCGCGGAGTGGGCAATACAACGGTAGGTACACGACCACTTTCTATCGCCCAATTTGCAAATGATACTGTTGGACTGTTGAACGCTTTAGACATACAGAGAACAGATGTCCTTGGATTTTCTATGGCTTCTTTCATTGCTCAGCAACTCACGCTTGTTCATCCGGAAAGGGTTAACAGGCTTGTATTATATGGTGCATCATGTGGTGGACATGAGAGTATACCACAGACACAAGAAGTTACTAAAATCATATCTGACCATGTAAATAATCGTTCTCAAGATGCTGAAGCATTCTTATCTGTTACTTTTCCGCCAGAATGGATAAGAGCGAATCCAAATCTTGAAACCTTTCCAAAAACCAATGAAATAATTCTTTTTACTACCGTGGTAAAACAATTCAATGTTGTAGAAGACTGGCTATCAAGAAACTGGTCTGGAGTTTGCAACCAGCTTCAAAATATATCCATACCAACATTGATAATTACTGGAGCTGAAGATGTTGCCGTACCCGCAGCTAACTCATTGATTCTCGTACAAAAGATCCCGAGCGCATGGCTTGTACAAATAAAAGGAGCTGGACATGGATTGATGTATCAGTATCCTGAAGAATTCAGCGAAATAGTAAAAACCTTTCTCTCGACTACATCTAATTAGCTAGTTGGAATATCATGAGAAGGTTGGGCCCTCCTCCCCCGAGAGAAGACCTGCAATCTATTGAACTCCTGTTATTTTGAGTCGATGGCGGTTAGGTTTCCTCAAGTTGAAATGATAAATATTCGTCATAGAGGCAAAAGGCTCACTCTAGATAAAAGATTATTATTGTAGGTTCAATAGATTAATGAAACATGTTTTCTGATGAGACTTTCGGCAAAGCCATTGATTTTGTAAGCCCCAAGGTCAACAGTTGGGTAAAGGACCTATATGGTGGAGTTGAGCAATTAAATTTGACTAGACCTCAGAAGGAGATAATTCAGGCAATAACAGCTGAAACTCTGATGTACAATACTCTTCTGTCAAATGAAGAAATCATCGCAATATTGTCTGACATAATACGGAATATAGCTACGCACCACTCATATGGAATGTTACTCGATTGGGGTAAAAGAGCTAATTTGTTCAAGGCATCAGATAAAGAAGGACAAAGCACTGCCTAGATTGTGTCCGAGATATATCTTACTTTGGAATCAAGAAGTCTATTGCATCAAATACCCCTTCGAGCTCCTTGGATATTTGGTCTGAGAACACTCCTAGGATTTCAAAGTCAGCCGCTTGAAGTCTCTTGGTGCTGAACATTGCAAGAACTCCTATGACCTTATGACTATGAGTCAGAGGATATCCTCCAAACGACTGCAATCTTTCTTTTTTTGCCCATTCAGGATATCTTATTCTCTTGTCATTAACAACATCATTTGTAATTGTGGGTTTACCAGTAATTGCGATATTCCCTATCTTATTTGAATCGGCAGGCACCTTCGAAAACTCTCCATCAAGTTTCATGTACTTGCCGGCAGTAAATTTCAAAATAAGGTTTTTCCTTTCTTTATCTAACAGCCATATCCTAGCAAACTTTGCATCAAAGTGTTTCACTAAACTTTCAACTATAAACTGGAGCTTGTCGCTAAGCTTTTCATACTTTTGTAAGGAATTGAGAATCTTGTAAACACGCCACTTTTGTTCTGTTGCCTCACGGTCATCACTTAGTGTATAAGGTGACGCTTTTACCATGCTTGATTCATAAGAATTGAAATCTTCTATTAATTCAACAAACCTATTCAAGAAATTGTTACTTTCAAATTCATATTGCTCAACCGAATCGAAAACAAAATGACATATCCAATCAAAATCTCCTGTCAGTTTAGCAGAATAAATACAAAAAGATGCTTCCTTACAATATTTTTCAAGACGAGAGGTCATAACAGATGTGCTGGCTGTATATTTGAATTTAAGGAGAATCGTACGATTTATTTTTTCAGACAGCAAAGTCGGATTCAAAAGGAGAGAGTACCCAAGTATGACGTTGGATTTTTCTAACTTTGTCAATCGATGGCGTACGGTCCTATCAGTAATAGTGTATCCTAAATCTTTAAGATACCTCGTCATCTCGTATGATGACGTACGCGAATTCTTCCCCAGTTGGACTAATAGGATTCTATCAATCTCGTCTACCATAGTAAAATATGGAGAGTGTTATTATTATGTATTACCAAATATTGCCAAATAGGCGCTACAGCTATGAAAACATGGAGTGAAACCAATATCAGAATGTGTCATGATTTCCTAATCGGCAACAAGAAACTGTATTTGTTTCCGGAGAGAATATAATCAAAGTTCACCTAGACTAAGATATGAAAATGGATTATTTTGAAATAGACAGAGTGGTTGAAGACCTCGCAAAAAACTATGCGGCGCCGTGTACTACTACCTGGTTCAAGGTAACAAACAATAAGAAACCATCGGATGAAGAGTACCGTGCAAAGGTAGTAGAATTTATGAAACAATTCGAAAGTATTCTGTTGGCAAGATTTCCCGATAGTGAACAAGCTACGCTTTGTTTAGACTATGTCAAAAAGCAATTACAGGCACAAATTTCACTTATTCGAAGAGGAAATAACAAGGAAGTAGAAAGGCGTTTCCAATACTATGTCAATTACAATTGATAGGCGTACCTTGAATAGATGGTCCGCGTTGACTGTTCGGGATTATCAAATGTTCTATCTTGCCAGCCACAAACTTGGGGGATATAGGGAGCTCTGGTAGGCATGTTAGACGGAACTAAATTAGCGGCATCTATCATAGTAATACTTGCTGTCGGAGGGACAATTAGCTTTGTTCTCGCTTATAGCTTTTATCCTGAAAAACACGAGAATGTTACAGTCGATGGCAAGTGTTACGAGTTACTTGATGCGGCCCACGAAGAGTATGTAGCACTTGCTGCAAGAAAGGAAATAGAGACTTTAAAGTTACAGTTGAGTAAGGTCGAACCAAAAAATGCAATAATACCTATAATCTTTAGTGGAAGAGACTCCGACATTGAGCAATTCAAAGATAGCTATCAGCTAATCGAAACATCACAGCAAAAAGTGAAATATTATCCAAATATTGATGCGAGTGTAGTAACCGCGAATATATCCAAGAGTGAACTTCAGAATATAGTAGGAAATTTAACTTTTAAGGATGTCTATCCATCAGCAAAGACCGTAGCAGGCAGCATTGGAATTCAACCAAATAATTACATAACTTCAGGAGAGGGAAAGGACATTTCAATAAAGTCAAACGAATTCATGAGCAACGGAATTAGACAAATAATAGACAATTCGAATAGCGCAAAATCAGCGTATTGTCGTACAGGAGTTACTAATTAAGAATAATAGTCGTGTACAATACAGTCCTGTGTACAATACAGTCCTGGCTGATATTTTTTCACTTGTAGCATTTGAGATAGGTCTTCTTTGATTGGATCGCCTCGGTATCATTTGTTATATTGGGAAGAACTTCGCAAATCCAACTGAGCCTGTTTATTGGTTATGATGCAAATTGGAATGACTATCGGCTTTTTTACAGGCTATGCGGTTGATTGGTGATTAGTAAAGAAAGGAATCAAACACGGGTGTGTAGACTAAACTTTTTCTTAGCATAATAATTTGATGTGAATGGCAGCAGCTACTGAAATTGCATCGTACTTTGCTTGTTCCATTGCCGTTGTTTACCATACGAGGAGCGCATCAAGGGTGAACTTTCAAGCGTCAACATATCAAGCTGGTAGCGAATTAGTAATCTATTACTGTGGCGTTGGTAAGTAGACTTGATATTATTTCGGGTTTTCCTATTATCGCTCCATCAATTATATCGCTATTATTGTAGCCGGCTATTCTAAGGCATACTTCACAAATAATGACTTTTCCACCATCTTCAATAAAGTTCGTTACATTTCCCGTTAACATATCGAGTCCAAGATAATGATGAGGTTGCATGACTCCTATTTGTACTCCTTCTACGCTAAGCAATAGTGTTACATTATGTCCTAATTTCAATAATGTAGTGGCGTCAGTAATTGCTACAGTTGCCCTCCAAGGTTCGTCGCTGCTAAGATGGTAAACTATCGGATTTGCATATTCTTGTGCAAATACATAGAATGATGAAATAAGGATTGAGTGTGAAGCACCAATACCTATTACGACAGAAAATAAAATGACCACTAATTTCAAACTAGTTTCAACGGAAATCATCAATCTCAAACATCCCTTGATATTTTAAAATAGCTAGTAAAGAAGTATTTGGTATATTGTGAAATTATGATTTACGAACTGCGAAACTCTTGAAGTAAGTTTGGGGAAAATGAAGCCGCTTAATCGTAGTAGAATAGTCGAAGTTATTTAGTAAAAAAGTTCATAAAGTAATTCGAGTAAAGCTCTTTTATGACAAAAGTATTACTGATACTTTCTCTAATAGTACTTTTAGTTCAGCTAAATTCATACAATGCTGCTGCGGCCACTACAAATAATAATTCAGACTCTATAAAGCCTATGAATAATTCTGAACTTGATGTTTCTAATCTAGTGTATGATTTAGACTTAAGGCCTTTTAATACCTCATACGCAGACTGGACTGCGAAATGGTGGCAGTGGGCATATTCTATTCCATGGGATAAAAATCCGTCTTATGATGACACTGGAAAATACTGTAGTGAGAACCAAAAGGCGCCTGTATGGTTTCTTACCCAAGCCTATGAACATCCTGTTAAACGCACATGCGAAATACCCAAAGATACTGCTTTGCTTATTACACTAATGAATTCTGAATGCTCCTACGCTGAGTTTGAATCGCTAAAAACAGAACAAGAACTAAGGGACTGTGCGAAAAGTATGCAGGACTTTGTAAGTGGAGTAAACGCATCGTTAGATGGAATTAAAATACCTAATTTAGAAAAGTATCGTATTCAAACAGGCCTCTTTAATTTTACGCTCCCACAAAATAATATTCTGAATTTGACCTCTCAGACTACACAATCTGTCGCTGATGGAAACTGGCTATTCCTAAAACCATTGCCTCCTGGCGTACATGAATTAGCGGTAAAAGGTGATATCAATAAAACAGCTCCTACTACTAAAATTGGAGGCAACCAATTTGCCGGACCCATTGGATGGAATCAGACAACCACGTATATTTTGAAGGTCAGCTAATCTATAGCAGCAACATATCATAATGGCTTGTTTCTTTTTTTTGCTAGAGCAATAGATAGACAGATAGATGTATGCATACTTGCTACATGAACATGATTTATACTGTACTTGTGTGATGCGGTGCAGCTCAATGTACGTGGGTCATGAAAAGCAATAAGGAACGGCGACATAATACTGCAGCATGAAAGCAGCTACCACATTCAATTGTAAGAGCTGTAAGATAAAATATCAGTTAATAGGAATATCCACCAGAAACAATCCAACTTATTGTCCTTACTGTGGCAAGGATTCCATAGAGCCGGTTAATTTAATTTTTGGGTAGAAGTCAGTGTCTGCGTCTGACCCAGAACATATCGAAGGTAATATCTTACCATTCGCACTTCGACTGAGATTTTAGAAGAGATTCTGAGTTGCTATGCCTATGGCTATCGCTGTAGCAGCTATCAGAACGCCAATTATGATGTACTCCACTATCTTCTTGCGGCGAGTCATTTTTCCTTGGTCTGCACCAGTAGGTATTATTACATTTATAGTCTTTCTATTGCTGGACCTCGTCCTTGTCTTGGTCCTCTTCACGAGGAACCCTGCCATTCTTTTCTAATATCAGATATTTAACCCAGCCTAGAATTCGAACACTGTCAAAAATTTTATCAGTTTCAAATACGTTTTTTGCTCTCTTTAATGCTCTCTGTTCTTTTTCCAGTTTTTGGTCAATTAATTGTGCTAATTCTCTAGTAGTGATATTTTGATTGGCTTCTATCGTGCTCAGTACTTCTTTTAGAAATGCTATCTTCTTTTCAATTATACGGGTAAATGTCGGTGCATGGTTATGGAAGAACTGTTTTTCTAAATCTTCAATTTCAGCAAGCAATTTTCTTTCTAGGACTTGGAGTTCAATTGACCATTCAAGGTGATACTTCATGAGTAAACAATGCTAGATTCAAGTTATAACGAGTAAATCACTCAGAGGAGAGGGAGTAGCAGCATAATTACATTTTACAGTGCAGCTAATTCAAAGATATTTAGTACTTTTTTGAGGTCTCTGATATAGAAAGCTCACTCCTTGTAGCATGAAACGTCCAAAAAAGTGCATCTGTTTACCTACAAATTCTTCAGCAGAAAATATTTGTGCAGATATTAAGAAACCAAAAAATCCATGCTACTGTAAGCCTAAAATCATAAGTTGGCCTGTACAGAATATGTCACAAGCTCAAATAATAAGAAAAACGGACAGACGCGCTCAGTACGACATTAATCCCTTAATACTCCACAGATGGTCCCCCCGGGCGATGTCTGGCGAGGAAATATCTGATGAGGAATTAATGCGTCTTTTTGAGGCGGCGAGATGGGCACCATCGTCATACAATGGTCAGCCATGGAGGTTTATCTATGCTAAAAGAAATACGGAACACTGGGATAAACTATTCAATCTTATGGTCGATTTCAATAAATCTTGGGCAAAAAATGCTGCAGCTCTCTTGGTCATAATATCAAGAAAGAATTTTGAACTGGATGAAAAACCATCTGTAACACATCAATTTGATGTTGGTGCTGCCTGGGAAAATCTGGCATTGCAGGCCGAAACGCAAGGATTAGTAACACACGGAATGCAAGGATTTGATTACGAGAAAGCTAGACGAGACCTTTCAATTCCAGACGTATTTGATGTTATGGCGATGGTAGCAATAGGTAAGCCGGCACCCAAGGAAGTACTTCCTCCTGAGCTCCAGCAAAAAGAACAACCATCTGAAAGAAAACCAGTATCAGAAATAATAATGGAAGGACAGTTTACAGAGTAGCCGCCAACCGAAAATTAGGGACTAGACTACACTTGGCACCGAAGAGGATATCCAATTATTTTGATATTAGACCCTCTTCCACACATTGTTTGAATACTTGTTCCTGAGTGAGATCACGCAAGTTCATAGCAAAAGAATTGAGTAATTCAGTACAGCTACGTGGTATGCATAGGTTTCCTAGACTTACGTCATCGCCCTTGCATTGGTTAGATGCTCCCCCTGTTGTTACAGTTGTTCCTGCCGTAGCATTGCTAACTATTCCGGTATCTGTCGCGTTTGGTTGGGTCGTTTGTGAAGTTGTCGCGTTTGGTTGGGTCGTTTGTGAAGTTGTCGCAAGGTCACACTGATTTGTTGCCGCATTTAGTATAGTACCAGCACCACATTTTACAGCAGGAACACACTCGTTTGTTGCGGGAATTAATGCTGTACCAGGACCACATCCACTCTGACCAAGAGCAGAGGTTAAACTCGAAGCAAAAATGACAAGGGATATTGGTCCTAAGTAAATTAGCAGTATTGCCGCTTTAAGAATCACAAAAACTAGTTGTAGCTCATTCTTATAAAGTTGATCGTCGAATACTTACCTTTAAAGGCATTTTTTATTCCTATGAAAACAAACTACTTGATAAAGAAGGCATAATAGATCGCTTTTTCGGAATATGAATCTTAAACCAATTAAGTAATGTTGTGTACTTTGACACGCTACTACTTACTACTCTTTGGAAAATAAAACTTGCTTAAACTAATGGGTAGATCTTACACTTTTATAATTTTCATATGATTGATTTAATTCGTAAGCAGCAGATACTAGCCGGTCCGAGATATTTATCAAAACATCTGCCTCAAACTTTGATTTATCCCGTACCATCTCCTGTGCATAAGTCTTGAGTTCTTCTAATTTCTCTTCAAACATTATAATACCCAAACCTAATCTTCTGAAATTTTCTTCCTCACTCATATGTTTTCTAATTCAGGGAAGTATTAAAACTCGTTGACAAGTATCATTGCCGCTCAAATTAATTTAATTTTCGGGTTGGGATTCGAATCCTTTGGTTTCATTTGGGGGGGTTCATCGCCTTATGGCTAATATATTTTTGGAATGGGCATTAGTGTTTTTTATTACTTGAAGATTATGATATCGGACAGTTAAGATTTCAGCAGGAAAGAAATAACATCGGTTCAGGTTCGGTGGAATATAAGATCTAGTGTATGTAATCCAATCTCAGATTTGGTATTATATCATATTCTTAGAAATTTCTAATGCTTGTCCCAAACTCTAATAGTAAGTTAATGAGTTGTATAAATGAATTTGCAGATGAATTACACAAAAAAATTAAAGGAACTATTATCCGTCATCTTATTGTTTGCATTGATTATCCCCATTTCCATCTTAGTAACTAATACACCACTTGTTTATGGTCAAACAAATCAAACTGTATCCAACGCAGACTTACTGAACGTACCAGCTAAAAAAGTCCACGTGGGCGATATTGACATCGCATACAAAATGTTAGGTAAGGGTGACCCCCTTTTACTTTTCAATGGTGCTTCAGATACTATGGATGCCTGGGACCCGTCCTTCCTAAGAAGTCTTTCTTCAAACCACACAGTCGTTGTGTTTGATAGTAGGGGACTTGGAAATACAACGGCCGGTTCGAAACCATATTCTATCCAGCTACTTGCAAATGATTCGGCTGGTCTGCTTGATGCTCTGAAAATACCAAAAGCAGATGTTATGGGATATTCTCTTGGGTCATTTATAGCCCAACAGTTTGCCGTTATGTATCCAGAAAAAATAAACAGTCTAGTTCTTGTTGC
>JBIOZE010000092.1:0-20517 GCA_044870745.1 Nitrososphaeraceae archaeon
AATTTAAATAACACATGCTGAACACACAACTTTTGTGGGTTCGTAGCTCAGCCAGGTAGAGCGTCTGGCTCTTAACCAGTCCATAATGGGGTTAAAATGTCGTGGGTCCGAATCCCACCGAACCCGAACCTCTAGTAGTTCTCTAAATGGACTCGGTAGGAAGAATACAAGAGTTGAACCAATTAGAAGAACAAGAAGCGATAGATGCTAGCCCGTATTTCCTGTTTTCATATTCAATAAGGTCGCCTTACACTAAGGAGACATATTTTAGAAGATTAAGATTATTTTTTGATACCATTTTAGTTGATGGAAACACATTCGAGGACAGATGCAATAACCAATTTATTTTAAATTTTAGATCATCCACACCCCTGATTCTAAACCTCAACTATGCTGACCATATAGTTATTAATCACGGCTAGATAAATTCGAAATATGATACCTGGTAGAGTTTTAGTTGCATTAATTTCGGTTGTTCTGAGTTTAAACTTTCTTCTAATGCCTATTGATGCTTCGACAGAAGAAATGGATAATGCCAAGAACAAAACTAAAGATCTTCTGACTAATATTTTCAATACATTATTTTCGGAAACTGGAGAAAAATTCAGTAATTCAAAATACGGAGTCAACATAACGTTTCCAAAGAACTGGACAGGAATTGAAATGAATATAGTTCCAATGGCACTTGTATCTCCTGGAGGATTTAATTTTACAGAAATGTTTGCTACCATCAGTAACGCTACTGTTGATACAGTTGCTGAAAGTATTGTTTCTAATAATACAGATGGATTAACAGAAGAAAAAAATCAAGAACTTACAGAATCACTTTCAAACAAACTAATGAAAAAATTTGAGAACATGACATCTACGATGGGTATTTTGATTTATGATAAAGAATTTGTTCGACTTGCCGATTTATTCAATCCCAACAGCACAATGCCCGAAGACTCTCTAACGTCCATATTTGAAAACCTTACCCTTGCGTCAGATCCCACTACGGTCTGCGAAAGAAATGCATTGGAGAGAATTACTATCAATGATAACATAAATGCAGAAAAATCAACTCAACAATGCTTGTTCACCAACAGTGAGCTAAAACGGGATAATTTAAATTACTTTATTTTAACTCCCAATGCAATCGTAGGGATCATTTTTTCATCCGATTCAAATAACCAAAATGAAAAGTATTTACGAGAATTTGAAGAATCTCTAAAATCACTTTCAATTAATGAATCTCTTCCTATCAATAATCAATCCATACATCATTTTCTTAACGATGACATGAATAATAATACTGATACCTTACTAAATGACACTGCGCAAAATATTCTAAATAC
The DNA here is from genome assembly GCA_044870745.1 of Nitrososphaeraceae archaeon. Classification (GTDB taxonomy): domain Archaea; phylum Thermoproteota; class Nitrososphaeria; order Nitrososphaerales; family Nitrososphaeraceae; genus TA-21. The sequence continues at coordinate 1,338 of JBIOZE010000092.1, forward strand.
TTTTAATGGAAATGAATTATTATCGCAAGGAAAATATGAAGAAGCAATAAGTTTGTATGATTCGAGATTAAGTGTCGATCCCAAAGATGTGGAAGCTTTAAACAACAAGGGAGTAGCACTTCACCATCTTGGCAGATTTGAAGAAGCAATTAGCACCTACGACAAGGCATTAGTGTTGGATCCTAAATATGTAAATGCTTTATTCAGCAAAGGAGCAGCACTTGACACTATTGGTAGGCATGAGGAGGCAATTAGTTGGTATGACAAAGCGTTATCAGTAGATCCTAAAAATGTGGACGCATTAAATGGCAATGGATTAGCACTTTCTCAACTTGGTAGGCATGAGGAGGCAATTAGTTGGTATGATAATACATTAGCAGTAGATCCTAAAAATGTAGATGCATTGACCTCTAAAGGAATAGAGCTTGGCAAGCTCAATAGGACAGAGGATGCATTAAACTGGTTTGACAAAGCATTACAAGTAGATCCTGAATATGTTGTTGCCCTAAATAATAAAGGAATCTCTCTTGCCGTTCTCGGTAAATATGAGGAAGCATTAAACTGGTTTGACAAAGCATTACAAGTAGATGCAAAGGATGTTCGTGCATTAACTCTCAAAGGATCAGTTCTCAATGATCTCGGTAAGAAGACAGAAGCATTAACGTGGATAGATAAAGCGTTAACAATAGATCCAAATAATCAAATGGTAATTGATGCGAAATCACGTGTGCAAGGGTGAATTTTGTAAATTATTTTACATGCATAAATGATTTAGTATCTATCATTTCATGACGTGGACGTCATCTAGATTGATAAATGATTTCATGAATAAAAAGCTAAATTAAGAAGTAACAGGACCCGATTACATGGACTGTCCGAATCATACAATATCCGAACTGTATTGGCTTTTATTGCCAAACAATTATGCGTTGGGAAATTATCTCGCCTTTATTACAAGGTCCCATTTCCACCATTAACAATATTAACTCAATAACAGAAATAGATATTACAAATTGGATTTACCATGGAACGATGAAAGATCAAACAAATTCGTTACCAACGTAGGATTGATTACTAGCAATGGTCCTTATGGAGAAGACGTAATGGCATGTGAATGGACGCATCATGTATCCTACAGGCCTGGCTTGATAGCTGTATGCATACGTCCGGGTGATGCAACACACGATAACATTAAACAAACTAAAGAATTTGGAGTCAACCTGTGTAGTTCCGATCAGTCAATAATGTCAAGTATAGCAGGCGGCTATACCGGTGTTAGGTATAACAAAATTAATGCATTAAAAGAGCTAGGATTTGAATTCTACAGAGCTGAGAGCATTGATGTCATTATGGTGAAAGAAGCTTCAGTAAACATTGAATGTAAATTAGTTAGGGAAATTTCTCTTGGTGACCATACCACTTTTATTGGTGAAGTTCTTGAAGCTTCAAATAATCCGGAAAAAGGACCGTTAGCGTATCATGGAGGAAAGTATTTCATTATGAATACAAATGTAGCAAAGCCTACTGATGAAGAGCGTAAGAGGATAAGGAAAATTGTCGAAAAACACAAAAAATAATATGATCTGATCCCTCTTATCATAACAAGCGTCATGGTCTCCAAAAGACATTGTTCCTTTATGGGATAAAATAATTCACCCTAGTCATAAGTTACTGATGAAATGGGTAAAGGATAAGAAAATAACTGGAGGTTGTTTGGCCGGTCAACGAGAAGTCGTCTTTATACTCGAAGCAACATCAAATGAACAAGTTGGTGATATTTTATCGGATCTACCTGTGTGGGGATTAATAAAATGGGATGTGTTACCAATCCAATCATTCAAGTCCGCGGATGATAGAGATCGCAAGTTCATAGATAAATTAAGGGCAGCCCCCTAGTCATTAAAATTATCTGTTAATGAGATAAAATAACATACGTATCTGCTAGTGTTGCTGTCCTTGCTGTCGTCACAGGGATTAAATTGCTCAGTTTACTATTTCAAAGATATAATCTCAAAAGAGTTGCTATGATGTGACAAAAACATTTCTGTTTAGTTAAAATTTACCAACTACATTGTACCTATATACAGTACATAAATAATTAATCCAATTTCATATAATTCATCAATCATATGCATTCTCGCATAAGATGGTAGTAACCTGTACGGCTAGTATGAGAACCTATGTAGTTACATTACTCATGACGGTAGTGATAATGGGGCCACTTTCCATAGTGGCCGCTCACGCCGACACACCCCAAATACAATTTATACATGGAGTTGCAAGTGGGGATGTCACTTCAGAAAGTGCAGTTCTGTGGGCACAAACTGACAAGGATAGTCTACTAAACGTTCAAGTGTCTAAACACCCAAACTTTATAAAACTTGATTTCAAAGATAGTGTCCACGCTACTAGTGATTCTGACTTTACCGCCAAGTCCTTGGCTGAAGGATTAAAACCTAATACACTTTACTACTACAGGTTTACTGTAGGGAGTACCATAAGCGAGATTGGGACTTTCAAGACCTCACCCCTAGAGGATAAGAAAGCGTCCGTTCACTTTACCTGGTCAGGTGATACAGACGTTAGTAAAATTAATGGTAATCGTTATTTTGGAGATTGGTTGTCTCTTAATGCAGTAAGGTCTGAAAATCCTGATTTCTTTATTTACTTGGGAGACACCATCTATTCAGACAAGAGGGCTACTGGGCTTATTCCAGAAGCACTGACCCTTGGTGAGTTTAGGCAAATATACAAAGATTCTCGTGACGTGCCAGCGCTTCATGACCTTTTGAAGTCTACTTCCGTGTATCCTGTTTGGGACGATCATGAGGTGCGTAACGATTGGGCTGGACAAACAGTAGACTCCGCATTTTTTCAAATAGGCAAGACTTCATTTAATGAATACATGCCTATAGGACAGCTGCACTCGACATCAGATCCCGATTGTGCAGGCCCAACTCAGTTTAAAGTAAAACATTGGGGTAAAGATGTTGACTTGATTATACTCGATACACGCACTTGCAGGAGTGCAAACGTGCAATCACAGTGTCAGGTTGGCAATCAAGCAGACCTAGTACCCACGTTACCAACATCAATACGAGCCCTCCTGCCAATCCCACCACAACCTCCCGCGGGCTGTCTTGCAGCAATAAACGATCCTGACAGGACAATGTTAGGAGCAGAACAGAAATCACTGTTCAAAGATGCGTTATTAAATTCTAAAGCTAAATTCAAATTCTTGGTCACATCAGTATCCATTCAACAGACGTTCGTTTTACCGTATGATAGTTGGGAGGGATACGCAGCAGAACGCTCAGAAATACTCAACTTCATTAGAGATAACGAAATCAAGAACGTTATATTCCTAACTGCGGACTTACACCTGAACCTTATGAATGACGTCTATATCGATCTATTCACGGATCCAAAACCTATTAGTTACGAAGTAGTGACAGGACCTATTGGGGCGGAGACGGACCAGGCCAGAATCCTAAGAACGAGTGGGCCGCTAGGACCATCTTTTGTTGAGTTAAGAAAACATCTCTTTGATGATGCAGGGGGCGCCGAGTGTCACAATATAGATTCCTACTCTTATGGGAGTGCAAGCTTTAGTAGATTCAGTGGAACAGTAACAATTACTCTTAAAGATCAAAACGGAAACACTATACATGACGAGCTAAATCCCAGTAAAGAATGCACGAAATCATTTGGGCCCTTTGATTTCCCAGGGCCAATGTCACAGGTAAACGCCGGAAATAAAGTGAATGCAAATGCAAATATCGAAAAGCTAAAGGAAGATTGGAAGGATTTGCAAGGTGATAAATCGAAAACGGCTCATGGTTTACTAAATTTGGAAACTGGGTTAAGCGGGTATAACACTGACCCATTCTCACAGAAAAAGGAAAACTGATTGTATAAAATGAATGAAACTCGCAAATCACTCAAGTAAAAATAACTTGAAATTACAATAAAGATTAATAACGACTTGAAAATTAAATCGCTGGCCTAGTAATCCATAAGTATCGCCTAAGGGTAGAATTGATTCTTTTCACACTCCAAATATACAAAACGATTTTCTTGCAATGATTTTAGAAATAGAAAAGGAAGACCTTTACTGATTTTAATGTAGGGCAACACCGCATTAGAAGAATTACAATCTTTATCATTCAAGTTTGGTTAATTTGTCATAACTTCGATTTGCGTTTTAGAATGCCTACATCCTTTGCCAATTCTTCAAATTTGCTTTTTTTCAATTTCAAGTTTGTTACTTTAACATCCTTATTTGAAGTCTAATTTTTCGGCGCCGCAAAAATTGGGATGTCGGGATTGACTTCACAATAATGGATTGGCTTGTTACTATATTAGAAATTAGGTCTAGTACTCTTATCAATCGCTTATTCGACTTGGCAACTACTAAAGGATTAGTCAGAATTATATTTTATTGGATTCACGAATCAAAGATCAATTTGTAAACAATTCAATTTTGTCCGGCTGTAGACCTCAACCGTATAAAACTTTTATACTCCCATATCAGGAAAAATCTAATGCAAATGCCAGCATTGTCTCACAATGCTCCGTTCAGTAAAATTTTGGAAGAGACTTTTTTTAGAAAACCAATTGAAACACTTTTGCACGAATTACTTATTCAGTCTTCAAATACTGTCTCCGAGCCAATATTGAAAATAGTGAATGTAAAATTATCCCATGCAAAGGGATCTGTTAATTACATTTTACCAAACCACTACAAAGAGGTTTTATTGTAGGAATGAAAATAGATCTCCTGCGGCCAGATGATCTACTTAATTTACGAATCGAAACGACCAACTTACGTCTGGAATCCAATGATCTCAACATACCTCCATCCTTGGTAGTAGAAGATCCTCACAAGCCAGCGTATATGTCTGTCATTTTTCCTCCTCAAACCATAGCCGAAGCAGCATATTTTGAAGCTAGTGGTATTGAGCCAGCTGACGTCAATAGCAAGCCGATTGATCCAGGTAAGGGTATCCCTGGCCAACCTAGTCCTCCTCGAATACCTATACTCTACTTATTGGACGACTCATTGGACTTACCTGGCCAACCTAGTCCTCCTCGAATTGCTAATGCCTTGCTAGGGCGGCCTAGTCGACTAGTCTTTCAAGTACCACCTGAAGCGCATATACCGTTTTCTTTACAAGGACTAATAGATTGGTCGAATATGGAGCTCAATCTGAGTCCTATAGCAGGAATAGGCCCAGAGCCGACGGTCGACGAGATTGAAAGTGCACCGGACATCACACCCCCTTCACCCCTTGATACTGCCATAGAGATGCCATATGGGTTGACAGTCTCGCCTAATCGAGATGTGACATTTGAACAGCGTCTAATTCCGTTTACTTCTCAAGGGCGAACTGAGCTGTGGCATACAAGATTGGTTACCAAAACTGATACTGGTACTTCAGAGATATCGTTAGAAAAACCAGCCTATCTAAGAGCTATCTGGTCACCGGACTATAAACCTGACAAGGTACCTGGTACTGCAGAAAAAAACCAATACCTTTCGCGCACTGCAATGTCGGCCAATGATCGTTATCAAATAGTGGTTCTTACCTCGGCCTTTCATGGCTATGAGGTGGACTTGGAATTACCCTTCTTTCTCGCCGCAAACACCCTTGAAGCCGCAAACACCCTTGAAGCCGCAAACACCCTTGACTCTACGAAGGACCTGGTATTCACCAAGCTTCCCAAGACCAAAATAACTGTCCCTTATATTCCACAACCCTTTGTGGCGGAACAATTTATTCTCTCACCGTTGGGTGGATGGTTGCATTCACGAGGACACTGGACCCCACCACGCGTATCCCCTAAAATTGTACATCCCAAACCCAGCGTAGAAGACCTTCTTGAAGTACTCAGAGTTAAAAACCCACAGAAAATTGTAGACTCGCCCTCGCCGGTCTTAATCGATGAGGCTAGCGTTCCTGCTACTGGTATCAAATCACTTGACCTATCCGAATGGGTGCATATCGCCACCGAGGGACGAGATCATTATGTGCGCATAGTGTATGAAGGTGAGTTGTGGCCCTTCCGTCACAGAGCTTCCTTGATCAAAGTGACAGAACGTAAATTCAAAGAGAACGGGGGAATAGTCGCTGCGTACCTGATACAGCATATGTTTATCGTTGTGCGTGAACCTGAAAAACAATTTAATGACAGAAGTAGTCCACTCAAGCGTGTTCGACTAACTACTTTAGTCACGCCTGAGATAGCTGAGCCCGAACCACTTAAAGGGACGGATCGATCTTTTTGGATTAAAGTCAAGAAGGACAGCTCTTCTGAAACATACTTCGATTTTCACGCAGTTGCCACTGACATATCAGGGAACTTGTCAAATTTCACTCTTCCACTCATATTCGTATCACTAAGTGACCTTCCAGATTCCAACCCGGACGCAACTAAGATTGTAGCTCAGGAATATAACAAGATAGAAGCTGTTGATTTCAAAAGCGCTAGATTCTATGGGCAAAAAGTGACATTCGCTGAACCAAACACATCTCCAACTAAGAGTAGTATGAACACCCAACTTGTCACACAATTATTGAACTTTGTCGTCGACCATACGGGTAAATCACCACAATTGCGCAAGGCAGAAGTTAAAATTCCTCAAATCCAAGAACTCTTGGGCACAGAAGCTCTGACTACTATAAGATACTCCAACGACTATGTCAAAAAAGGCTTGGACTTGTCAAGGGGGATATTTGCGGAAATTGTAAAAGAAGATCCCTCCAGTTTGAAGCCCGACGATCCGTTCTCTCTAATGGTTCCAGACAAACTAAAAATGACATTTAGTTCTGATAAGGCTGGAGGCATTGCTACACCAAACATGGGAATTTCGATTATTTCAAGCGAGTTGGGACCCCTTGCAGGAAAAATCGAGGATGCCATCAATAATAAATTCGATCCAGCTGAATTTTTCGCAGGAGTCACAGCTCAGCTTTTTGGTACTTTCAATCTCTTCGAATTAATACGCAGTGATTCGACCAGAATCGACAAGAATGCACCGAAGTTGACCACGTATGAGGACCATAGTGGAAAAAAGCAGTTAATCACTGAACTCAACTGGGAGCCGGACATTGTAGATCATTTAGAACTCGACGGTATTGCCGCTTTCAATAAAAAAGATGAAACACCCAAACTCAGTATTCACAGCACCATAACAAAACCTGTGAGTGGGACCCTTAAGGACGTCAATTACAATTTTACTGGCAGACTAGATCATTTCCAGGTAAGCGTGCTCAGATCAGTCAACATTAATTTTACTGAGTTTAGCTTTTTATCGAACAGCGAAAACAAGACTGACGTGAAAGTAATGCTTAATGAAAAGACGCCATTGGAGTTCGGTGGAGATCTACAATTCGTGGAGGATATTCGCAGTGCAATTCCTCCCGGACTGTTCGGTGAAGGGGCATCACTTGACCTGATATATGATCCACCTGGAATTCGAGCGGGTTTCACAACCTCATTGCCTCCTGTTACGGTAGGCGTTTTCAATCTCAGGGATGTTTGTTTAGGGGCATCACTCACGCTGCCATTCATTGACGGAAAGCCTGTCTTAAACTTCAACGTTTCAGAACGGGCCCATCCATTTCTGTTGACTGTCAGCCTATTTGGCGGTGGTGGTTTTTTTGCTCTGCAACTAGATACTGCTGGTATAAAGGAGCTTCAAGCAGCCTTGGAATTTGGAGCAGCCGCAGCTCTTGATATTGGTGTAGCCAGTGGCGAAGTTCACATTATGGCGGGAATTTACATCTCATTGCAACGCAAGGAAACTAGCATGGATTTAACGACTGTACTTTCAGGCTATCTTCGAATGGGTGGTAATCTTTGCGTTCTTGGCTTAATCAAAATATCAGTAGAGTTTAACATGAGTTTCACCTATGATGAGAATGAAGACAAGGCATATGGTCGTGCTACGCTTACAGTAAGTGTTCATGTGGCACTTTTTCACAAATCGGTAGAACTGACTGTCGAACGTGCGTTTGGTGGAAGTGGCGATCCGACATTTGGTGATTTGTTCAATAAGTCCGAAATGTGGAGTGAATATGCCCTTGCATTCGCAGGAGGCTGATCAAAACCATGGTAATAGAACATTCCATATTTTTAACTATAATGCCTAGAAGTATTAGTGTTAACACAGATGGCCTACCTGTTTCTGTATTCGTTTCTCCTAGACTCAGTGGAGCAGATAGCTTAGGCTCGTTCGCAGATTGGTTGGAGTGGACTCGTAAACTCAAAGAAAACGGCATGGAATTGGAGTTTCAATCTGAAACTAGGACGCTGAATATTCCAATTGATCCCGAACCTTTACGTCCCGAATTATGGGAACAACTTTTCAAATATGACACACTGGTTCGATCTTTTACATTCGACGATTATTCAGATAGGGGAATAATTTCTTATTCGGTCCGAGAGGCGCTTAGCGCTTTGAAGGGAATTTACCAAGAAGCGAGTATTAATCTCGCTCTACCAGATCCACCACATAGAACCCCGAAACAAGAAGGCCCAAGCAATCGAGAACGACTCGGGATTTTGATGGAAGGCTTACAGGTGCATTGGAGTTCTCAGGTGGCTTCAAGATGGAGAGAGGCAGTGCGCGTAAGACAAAAAGCAGGACAGAGTCGATATGTGCGAAAGAAGTTAACGGGGCGTCTAGATTACGAAGGATTAATCATAAAAGGGTCGGACAGTAACGATTTACAAAAGATAGCTGTACCTTTTTCAGTATTTCATCATATGCCCACTCCGAGTTATTCTAAATATCCTCTTGACAAGATTGACACACAAAACCTCTTTGATTTCCATCAAGCGCTTAGTGCGATTAACTCATATCCCGAGCTCCTTCGTGCTTTGGGTCTTGTGTTTGATTTTGAGTTGCCGCGAGGTTTTTTGACCACAACATTAGATGATTTTGGTACAGTATTGATAGGCAAAGTCAATGCTGGCTGGGACTGGGCAATAACGCCAAAAGTACCGCAACTAGCAACTGCGTATCTACATGTACAGTTGCCTGAGAAGCGAGTTTTCTTGACTGCACCTAGAGTGCTGGTTGATCATGAAGCACCAGTGACTGCAATTGGTTTGCTCAATCTTGATCCTACTAATTTTGGGTTGGCGCAAGTGGATGTGGACGGTGGAGTGCACAAGAATATCATGTTGGCCGAATCTATCAAGCCACCGATTGGTCATAACTTGGATCGGGAGGCGAAAATAGAACCTGCTCCACATCCTGAGGTATTTGATGCTCATGCTACACTTCCATCGCTTCGATCCGGAGGATTGTCCTTGTATTCGGATCAGCGTACAATACATTTGCTTGATACGCTTGTGCAATCGAAGGCATTCAACGATGCTATAACAGGAGGTGGCGTACAGCCACGTCCGTTCTTTGCAGAGGACCTAATTCGTGGTTATCGTCTCGATATTTGGGATTCGCATACAAATGCATGGCATTCACTTCACCTTCGTAATGCAGAATACTTTGTTGGCGATTTAAAATTTATTCGGGACACAAAGGTTGAAGAGGGTTTTGTGCAGCTGGCTATCACTCAACCGGCGAAGGACGCTATACCTGATACTAACGATTTATACCTACACGAGGCACTCGCCCGGTGGTCCGGTTGGAGCTTAAGCGCACCTATGCCTGCCAGACACCTCAGCCGTTATCCCGACGCCGATGATGCCGTACCCCCCGGTAAAAATCCAGTGGATTTCTCAGAAGATGAGCCAGTCACACCTTTCAAGGTGAAGTCTAATTATCAAGTTTATCCTAATTCTCTTCCTAGGTTACGTTTTGGCGTACGATATCGTATACGGGCGCGCGTAGTGGATTTAGCGGGAAACAGTCTCAAGGTTGATGATGACCTTGCTAATGAGATATCCGCTGCCTATGCATTGCCGTATGATCCTGAAGGGTTTGCTTATTTGAGATACGAACCTGTGGTAGCTCCTATCCTTGTAATGCGTGACTCTAAGGCAGTAACTGAGCCTGGTTCAGACATTGACCGTATCGTTATCCGTACATTCAACGATGATATCAGTAAGGATAGTGTCCCTGCAGAAATTATCGCTGCAGATCGACACATCTTACCTCCCCGAACAAGTGTCGAGATGGCTGAACGTTTGGGCATGTTTGATGATGCCAGTGGGAATCTCAAAAGCGATCACGCCACTTGGAACCTCATTGTACAGCGCGACGCGGCTAAACTGAAGACGTTAAAGATCGCCGTTAAAGGCAAGACTGACGAATATCCAGTAGATATAGATGAACTCATAAGTCCTTTGCCCTTCTTGCCTGACCCACTTTCACGTGGAGCTGCAATCCGCGACTTGCCTGGCACTCCAACATATTCTATTGGTAGGGTTGAACCGGATTCTGGTCCTAGCCAAAAAGTGACTTACAAACTGTTAAATGATCCAAATCCTCGTCTTGGTTCTGCAACACTAATAAGTTTTGGTAACAGTGGTAATTGGAAAAAGACGCTGGGATTTCTATTCCGCCTAGCTGAGCCGGAATCCGACGATATGAGGCCAGATTGGGATCCGATTAAACGACTTTTGAAAGTATATCTACCAAAAGGACATATTTCCGTAGTACCGTTGAGTAGTTTTACCAATACAGAGGATCTTAAACTTATGGGAATTTGGCAATGGCTTCGTGATTATGTCGACCGGATAACGACCGATCCTCAACCACAATTCTTACAGCCAGGCAGCGAGAATGACAAAATTGCGCATGTGTTACAACGAGCAGTAGAGGGAGGACATTGGATGTTAACCCCGCCACGTCTTCTGACATTAGTGCATGCCGTGCAGCAGCCAATTGGCCGGCCAGAGTTCCTGCCCCTAAACGTGGAACACGAAGATTCCGAACTTGATACAGATGGACTGCAGACCGCGCCAAGTCGAGGTCGATCGGATCCTACCGAAATGGCACCCATCATTGCTTATCGGCGTTTAGGTGCTACTGATGCTTATCTACTTGGTGCACTCAGAGTTCATGGCGCCAGCACCATCAAAATAGATCTATCATGTGAGTGGAAGGATCCTGAAGACAATATGGACAATCCTTCTGTAGTTCAAAAATCTGCTCCTGTCGATGAATTGCCGCTGACCGAGCTAAATGAGGATTACTTGCGTGTATTTGCTAGGGAATCCGGTGGCCAAGATTATCGTAAGGTTGGTTACTACGATCCAGAACACGATCAGATTGGGTTCGTACGAGCCGGTGACTGGACACGCCGAAACGACTCCAGCTCACTTTACTTCGATGGGGCCGCCCCTCGTCATATATTAAACGATACGAAACGACACATAGTAAAGTATACTGCTACGGCTAAGTCCAGGTTTGAGGAATACTTTCCTGAGCACTCAGCAGGCGGCTTCACACGTGATAGTGAGAAGATTATTGTAGACATTCCGGCATCGGCGCGACCTCTAGCACCGGAGATAGTCTGTGTTATCCCTACATTTGGTTGGGAAAGGCAGACCGAAACGAACCTAAAACGCAGTGTGCGTTTTGGAGGTGGATTGAGAGTGTATATGCGCAGGCCATGGTTCTCGTCAGGTGAAGGAGAGCTTTTGGGCGTTACGCTCTGGAGCTACATTAACGGCGCGCTAAATAATGAGAACAGAGATAAATTCAAGCCATTTTTCACACAATGGGGAATGGATCCAATCTGGCAAACTGGAAATCTTTCTGGTGCCCCTGGAATTAATAATTTTCCTGATGCGGCTGACAAAGACTGGGACGTCTCGCTTGACGAACCTGTCGCTAGGCTTTCTGAGGACCAACCTGGTCGTGTTAATGTTGTCGGTTTTCAACCACAATTCGATGAGTCTAGAGGATTGTGGTTTGCTGATTTGACAATTAATACATCCAGCCAGACTTACATGCCATTTGTTCGCCTCGCACTAGTTCGTTATCAACCGCATGCTTTGGCAGATGCAAAGGTGTCACGTGTTGTCTTGGCCGACTTCGCGCAATTAACACCTGATCGGTCTGCCATTGTTACCTCAGATCCTCACCACTCCCGTACACTCCGAGTCGTTGTTAGCGGTGTATCACCTAGGGGCCCTGTGGCAAAGATAGTAGGTAAGCATGCTGATGATGGCCTTAGTTCCCCGCCTACTAAAATTCTGGTGCGTGTCCAGAAACGTAACCCATCTGTTAAAAGCGATCTATCTTGGCAAGATGTCGCACCTGAAGAGGCCCAAGTTATCGTCGAACAAGATGGACATGTATCGACACAACCCGAATTGGTGATGTGGGCAGGCAGCATAGTATTTACCAAGCCACCAAGAGTCGGTCAGTTCAGGCTGATCATTGAAGAAAAAGAATACATTTCTGCAGAACACGCTATCATTGATGATAATATAATCAAGCAACCTAGCCGACTTATCTATGCGGAAGTTTTTGAGATAGATAGCGGCCTAGTTAGAGATGTCCTTTGAATACCAAATTAATCTCTGTCAGACAGGTTGAGTGTTATTTCAAACAAGTACATTGAGGACCATCACTCACATTATATTGTTTAGCACATTCTATAATTAGAAAGAGCTAAATGGCTAATCAACAGGACCCGAATACATGAAATGTCCGAATGCCTCCGAACCCGAAATAATTTACATTTTTACATCATATTCTTGTAAATATTATAATGTAAAATACGTTACTATTTGAACATATAATATATCCTTCAATTCCTAATTATCAATCTCATAAATTGAATCTAACTAACAGAGTAAATCGATTGTAACTTCTTGGTGGAATGATCCGCTAGGAAATGAAAAGTGGGTACCAATGAGGCTAGGAAGAAGGGTCCATGGCCTAAACTGGAAATAAACTGGTATTGATTGTCCACCAGATATCTGCATTAATTCCCATCCTTTCCACTGACTTAATTGCAACCCGTTACCTGATAAAGGGAATTTAGTCGAGTAGTAACTGTAGTCACCAGTTGCGGACTGACCGCCGACACGAGTGATCTCTGGTCCAGAAATAGTAGGGTTAGGAGCGGCATCGCTAATCCAGTTACCTCCCTTAATCATAATTTTTGCAGGTGTCTGCGAAGTTCCTTCATTTTTAAGGACGACCTTCTTCTCGGCGCTAACCTGACCGGGATTAAGTTGTCCATAATTTATTGGAACACCAGATACTATTTGGAGTCCACATGTTTCCGCCGTTGGACCTGCGGGTGCAGCAGCACAGTCTTCGTCATTTGCATCAATCTTTCCATCCTTATCATTGTCTATTGTATCATCACATATCTTCTCAGTCTCTGTTGTTGAAGGGGCATTTATTGTAACTCCGCTCTGAAGTTTTGCCCCCTCCACAAAAATAACCGGAAATAGATACACTAGAAAAGCAAATCCAAAAAACAGGAATATTACAAACAGAACTTGATTTTTCACAAGTAAAATTTATTTATCTATCTTATATTTAATAATTTTTGGCACGCTCCTCGTAATTCTTTAACTGGACTACTGTGAAATTCCACATGGTTACCACCGAACCCGCATTATTTGATACTATAATGAGTAACATAATAATGGCTTCTTACAATAATATATTAAGATTGTTGCGGACGACATACAAATTTGGGGTATACGATATAGCAATATTCATGAAATAGACATTTATAAATACTCCAAAATCTAATAAGGGAAATGGGACAATACGTTTTACTTCTGAGATGGACAGATACAGGAATTAAAAATGTAAAGGACACAATTAAGCGTGCTGAATCTTTTAGAAAATATCTTGAGAAGAAAGGTGGTAAGTTAACCGCCATATACTACACATTTGGAAAATACGACATAGTGGTCACCGCAGAATTACCTACTGATGAAATCGCAATGTCGGTATCACTTGCTACTGGTGGGCTAGGTAACGTGCGTGTTACTACTCTAAAAGCGTTCAACCTTGATGAAACTAGAAAAATAGTTGACGCCTTGAAATAATATCATTTATTATTTCTTACTTTTTTTAACTACAAATCCAAAGCAAGCACTGTTATCTTAATTTTTAGTAATAACTTCTCTAATGTCATACCACATTAGGATTGCAACATCTCTGAACATAAAGGGTTCTCAAATTAGAGTGCTAGCGTTATAAGTTCCACCTAACCCGAATTATTGTTACCAAAAGTAGTAAACAGATGCAAGGCTAAAGCCATTTATCCTGTCATTGCTGTATTATGCTTTACGGCAAGATTTGTTGAAATGGATGACATGGACGACAGGACAAAATTTAAAGATCAGACAGAAGAAAAAAATGGACAGTCCAGTAATTCTAGTAGATATGGTTAAATCTTCTGCCTAAGATTGCAAAGCATTTACCATATTCAAGAAAAAGTTAAATTTTCTTAAAAATTACGAAATGACGTGACACTTCCTTCAAAATAAGATCATCTAACTCACGATTTAATCGAAGCAAACCTGTAATTACTTAAATTTTACGGACTAGGCGGTCTAATTGGTCTGTAAACTTTCGATGGTTTGCACTCATGCTCTCTGTAAGTATTTTCGGTTCGGAATGTACTACCGCAGTTATCACAAAGTATGATATGCTTTGAACATACACTTTCTGAATACTACGAAATTATATAATCAATTATAAAAAGCCAAATTAGATACTCGTATTAGAAGTTTTAAATAAAAATTTGGCATTTAACAATATGACCTATCTTCAATCCGTTGTAAGGATAGTTCCACTTGGTTGGTGCCTTCTGTGTTTGCTCATAGGCACCAATCAATTATAACCTCCTTCCAAAAATGCGTTTTTGTACAATACTTATATGTAAACCGCTAATTATCAAAAATCGGGCAAGAGTAGTTGAGTGTTTGCCATAAGCCAGTTAACCCCTGACGATCAAAGCATGATGATACTTGGGCTTGCCCACTTATTGTATGAAAGAGTTCTGTAGAAGTATAAAATGTTTTAAGCTTTAAACCTTTCTACATAATTGATGAGTGTCCAAACAAGAGAGAAAATAATTAAGGATGTTAGAGATTGGATTAAGAACCCTAAACTCGAAATAAAAGACATTAAAATGCCAGAATTAAATCCTAACGACGTAGTAATACATGTAAAGGGAATAATCGATGATAACTTATACAGAGTAAAGAAGGAAGAGGGATAACACTCCTAGTCGGTTGCAATCTGCGCCTTAGTAGTATTATTGGTATTAGGGTATGGAATTGGTATTGGGTCCGGGGCACTGGGAGTTTTAGCAGAAGTATCATTATTCTCATGGTCTTGGTCCTGGTCCGGAGTACAGGAATAGGTACCATCCGGATTTTTTGTACAGTCCGAGCCTAGTTGGATAGCGTCTTCATCTGTAACCTTGAGATTGGTTTTGTGGTCCTCGTCCTGGTCCTGAGTGCAGGAATAGGTACCATCCGGATTTTTTGTACAGTCCGAGCCTAGTTGATAAGATTCTCTGTGAGTTACAGTACAATGCGCTTTCGTTTCGTTAAGATTGTTGCAACTAGTAAGTAATTCCGCAAATACGAATAGTGTAGATGAACTATGCATTGTCGCGACAAGTAAGGATCCTATAATGACAAAAATCACAAATTTAGTATGCATGCATTCGCACTCTGTGTCTCATCAGTATATTATATAAGGATTCTTAAAGTATTAGACACATCGGTTAGCGACGTTGAACCATAAGATATTGTTACTAAGAACAGTATCAAATAAAATTATATTCTGTACCTAATGCTTCACTTAGCGCCTATCCTTTTGATGCCACGGAAGCGAGTGCAGTTACAGCTCCCGTTTCGTTTGATATTAGGACATACGTTGGAAATCAAAATAAAAGAAATGGACAGTATGCATGTTAAATTATAAAAAAGTTAAACATTGAACAATAGAATTTGATGGGATAGAAAACTTTGTGTTACCGGCAAGATTCGCAAATAAATTTTCCAGGAGATATGGATTCTCGAATCGGAATGCTAGCGTTATCAGTCCCACCGAACCCGCAAACTATTCGGGTTCTTATACTACTTGCTTAGTAATTGTATCATATAAAGCGGGAGTTAATATCTAATGGCTATGAAACAACTAACAATGCTAAGTCGGACTGTCTGAATCCCAAATCGTGGGACTGTTTCTTGAAGCAGAACAGAATTTTAAGTAACTGATTCAAACTGCTCCACTTGACTGCTGCATATATCTATAGTAGATTTTGTGTAAAGTTTAAATCATTTTTCTTGCTGGTTGTGCTACATATGTCAACAAATAATCTGTATACATTGGAAAATACGAAAATTAGTGTTGTTATTTTGGCAGCTGCTGCCTTCTCCATCATATTTGTTGGTGGTTTTGGAGTATTTCTAGCGGAACATGGACATCCTGGCGCAAATATTACCCAATTTGGTGAGGCTATTTGGTGGGCTGTGGTTACACTAGCGACAGTAGGATACGGTGATTATTATCCAGTTACGGCAGTAGGACGGATAATAGCGATATTCATGATGATATCGGGAGTCGGAATCTTTGCGCTCATGGTAGCCACTTTTGCAAGGAGAAGACTGCAGAAAGCAGAGTCAAGATTAGGGACGGTCACCAAACCTCGCCTTAATTTGTTAGGTCAGGAGACAAAGACTGCTATAAAAACCAAAGTCGATGGAATGGAAACTTTAACTGAAGAAGATTTTGATACACTGATTGTAGAGATAAAAGGTCTCCGTCTTACATTACTTGAGGGGTCGAAAATCTTAAAATGCTCGAGATGTGGGATAGTTTATCGCAACAAACCTAAATTTTGCAGCAACTGTGGATTAGCTCTCCTAATCACGTAACCAGATAATCCATAAATCAAGTAGATAATGGCTCGACTCGATGCCACAAAATTAACTAATGTTCTTGAGTTGACTAATGCAATAACTTCAAGTCGCATGAAATTTGGCTCCTCATCACGAAGACACGGTTCAAATCCCAATTAAACCTGTACCTAACCAATCACCCAACTTTCCAATCCTTCTTGTAAACTCTCTCAGGTAACACAGGTATATTGCCAGGCCTTTTTCCATCTTTGCAAAATATGTCCCATTCCTTCTGACTTTTTATTTCGAGTGAGTGTACAAACTTCTTTGCTTCGTCAAATGGAAGGTATCTCAAAATCTCAATAAATGGTACTGCCGAGGTAGGTATGAAACAAGAATTGAACCAATTAGAAGAACAAGAAGCGATAGATGCTAGCCCGTATTTCCTGTTTTCATATTCAATAAGGTCGCCTTACACTAAGGAGACATATTTCAGAAGATTAAGACAATTTTTTGATACCATCTCAGTAGTCAGAAACAAATTCGAGGACAGATGCAATTTGTTTGCAGAAAAAGGAAAACAAAATCCTGCCTGGGCATTTAATTTCATCTTAAGATACACAGTCGCAGAAAGAACTTGTCGAAAGAAAGGAAATAACAGCGGGTACCTTACGAAATTGTGTTAAGGTTATCAAAACATTTTGTGAGGTCACAGACGTCATAATACCATGTAAAAAGATAACACGAGGGTTACCAAGAATCAAGAGGTATGCTGCACTGACGTCATAATACCATGTAAAAAGATAACACGAGGGTTACCAAGAATCAAGAGGTATTGCTGATGACAGGTCTCCGACAATAGAAGAAATTAGAAAAATTATCTCTTTTTCTTATCTGAATAATTAATCATTTACTTATCAGTTTCATTCATTCGACTTTCTCAGACTAACATAGCCATTTCAGTATTATTTGTTTTCTTATAATGGATTATTACTTTTCATATTTTGCCAGAAGGCGTATCCTCTAATGAATTTGTAGTAACTTGTGAACAATGCTGGAATACATTTTACTTCAAACGTGATTACCAAAAGCACTTACCTTGCTGGAAAAGAGATTCAAAACTGAAACTCTCTGACCAGCCTAGAACAATATAGCCGTTATATGTCTTCTAGTGCAGTACAAACCATGACAGAACAATCAGTCAAAGACATCAAAAAAGAGAATGACAGACTGATCATGAAGTTTTTCGGTTTGGAGCATTTAATCCAAGAGCATCAAGACGAGAGTTAATTTTGTCTATTTCTGTTTGCATTTTATACTGTGCTGACATCAGTCCAACTTCGCCCATTATCACCATTTTCTTTGCTTCAATTATTCCTCGTTCCATATGATTATCCGTTTGCTCAACACATTTTTTATACAAACTAATACGCCTAGCGAATAGGTCTAGTATCTCATTATGATCCTTTGCGGCCTCTAAGAGTTTCAATATTTTATTATCTTCGGTATCAAGTATATCGAAAATGTGCAACTTCTATATAGTTTGTTGCTCATGTAACTTAAACTTTGGTTATGCCGTGTAGAGTATGGTAACTCTCTAACTTACCACCTAATACCTAGACCCCGATAACTTACCAGAACTTTCGTTTGTATTACAAATAATATCACTAGCGATATAGACAGCAGGCTTCTTTCAACTTGTGTGAATCCATACTTCCCAACGAACTCGAACTGTAAATTAGTATGAAAAACTTTAAAGCTAAGTTAATCTACTGCTATTCTGAGTCCACTAAAAGAACCGCTAAAGTTACTAGAACCACCGAACCCGGATAAAATTTATAATTTAATATTCAATAATCCATAAAATTTATAGATATTGATTTTTGGTCAGACTAGACGTTAAATGATACCATTTTTAATACCTTTTTAATGACTCCAAATATTCATCTAGGGATTGATGATGATATACTGTTATGACTTCAGCATAATGCTAGGTTAGCTAGGTGTAGTTGATGTCGACGATAGAAATGTATTTAATATCTTAGCGATCTCTTCCGGATATTGATCCATTACTGCATGACCAGCATCTTCTATCTGTACAAGCCAGGCTCCAGGGATCTTTTCTACAATTTTTAAAGAATTAACATGCGGCTGGTACATATTATCATCTGTTCCAGTTATGACCAACGTGGGTTTAGCCAATTTCGCAAGCTCATCACAAGCACCACTCCAGTTTGGATAGTCCTCCCAATGCTTTCCTACGTTATTCTGATTATTCGCTATTTCAGGGCGCAAACCAGGCTTCAATTGTTGTAATGTTGTAATGTTTGCTGGAATGTCAAGAGATTCAGGATGCAGTCTTATCCAT
>JBIOZE010000093.1:0-11913 GCA_044870745.1 Nitrososphaeraceae archaeon
GGAAAAGACGTTCTCGATTTAGATACACTCTCCACACAGAGGCAAGACAGGTTTTGGCATGCATTAAAGGAGCGTTATCAGTACAATACTTCAATAAAGCATGGTCAAGATTTTCTTCTCAAACACGTAAGTACCAAATTGTGCTTTGTTATCATGTATGCCGACATAGTTGGCTCGACTAAAATGAGTATGACACTGCCGGCAGATAAGTTGGTCACAATAATTAGAGCATTTTCATATGAAATGTCCTCTGTAATAGAAAGTTATGATGGATACGTCCTGAAATATGTCGGTGACGCAGTCATATCATTCTTCCCCCCCCGTTTGAACAAATATCTTACCTATGACAAGGCAGTTCGATGTGGAAAATCAATGATTACAGTAATCAAAGACGGGATTAATCCCATCTTAAGTAAAGGCGATTATCCAGAATTACGTATAAAAGTTGGTATAGATGAAGGGGAAAATGTAGTTGTTCAATATGGGTACGATAGGAGCTCGCAATTAGATATTCTTGGGTATACAATGAATGTAACAGCGAAGATAACTTCCTTGACAGGTCCCAATAAAATAACTGTGGGCGAGAATGTTTTCAAATTGCTACATCCCAATACACAGGCTGAATTCAAAGAATCATTAAGCCTCCATAATGAATGGAAATACCTTGATAGTGACACGGACGAGATTTACAAAGTTTATACACAGAAGTAAAAAGTAACTATCCAGCACTTCATTCTTCTTTGTCAGATGCCTTGAACAAAGTGGCTCTTTCCCTCAGAGTCAAGCAAATTTCCGTACGAGTGCGCCTGGCTATATTCCGGATTACGTAAGATAATATTGCAATGATTTCTTCGTGGACATAACAGTATTGTACAGTAGAGTTTCAGCTGACTACGTCTGAGTAAGCTCCTTCTGAGGTCTAGTCAAATTCAATTGCTCAACTCCTCCAAAGAGGCCCTTTAACCAGCTATTGATCTTGGGGCTTACAAGATCTATGGCCTTGCTGAAATTCTCTTCAGAAAAAAACTTTCAATGCGACTATATTGAATCTGAATAATAATCTTTTATGCAATTCTCCCAGTCAGTCACATTTATTATTCTTCCATAGTTGATACTCCCCTTAGTACAACGTCAGATGGGGTTATGCGAAGGTTGCCTGGCTCGGATGGATTAAAGATACTGGTCACTTAGTAACTGGGCAATATGCAGATAAATCACTAGAGTATTAGAAACATTTCTTTCGACAAAATCCAATTAGCTGGTCCAAATATCACTATAAGTAAATTAGTTCAAGTTGCATCAATATATTCTCGGATTGGGATTCGAACCCTCAGGCTATACTTGGGGAGTCTAAAGTACTCATTCCTCAAATAATACGATTTGGAAAGAAAAATAAATCTAGAATCAGGGTTACTCAAATTTCGCAAGAATCTGCAGGAATTCCCCCCTGTATAGGCCATGTCATAAAAATTGCGCATCTATGATCTTGGTAGTGATTTAGACCAACCGTTTTATATGAGGGAACATTAAATCAAATAAATTCAGAACATGGGCACTAGACATGTTTCATTAAACTCATGCAAGGCCATAATGCTTGCAATCCTTCTTTTATCGGGGTTTATTGCCATATCACTGGACAGGGCACATGGAGTCTTTGCTCAGCAAAATTCAACATCTAACTTGGAGGAGACTCTGGCTCGCCAACTAAGCGAAGTTTTTGAACATACCGCAGCCAATGAGACTCAACCAGCAGCCAATGAGACTCAACCAGCGGCAAATGTTTCTGCACCAAAAAGCGAAGCAGTTGGTACCAACTATTTTCCTCAGGTAGACGTACAAGCACCCACAACAGTGAATCA
Organism: Nitrososphaeraceae archaeon; assembly: GCA_044870745.1. Lineage (GTDB taxonomy): Archaea > Thermoproteota > Nitrososphaeria > Nitrososphaerales > Nitrososphaeraceae > TA-21. The sequence continues at coordinate 1,860 of JBIOZE010000093.1, forward strand.
GGGAGAGATAGTGACATTGAACGGCTCGACAAGCTCCGACCCTGATGGCGAGCAATTATACTATGCCTGGAGCCAGGATAGTGGAATACCCGTTGCATTAAATGATGACAGTCAACCGATAGCAAACTTTACTGCTCCTAAAGTATCTGAAAATTCAGTTTTAAGCTTCAGTTTGTTAGTAGAGGATGAAAAAGGAGGTATGGGTAAGAATACAACTTATGTTACAGTTCAGGCAACAGACAAGCCCAATGCCGATGCCGGAGGAGATCAAACTGTAGATGAGGGAGAATGGGTAATCTTGGATGGTGAGGACAGTTCCGATCCCAATGGCGGTAACCTAGAATATTCATGGATTCAAACAGATGGACCGAATGTAGATCTGCAGGATACTAGCGATCCACAGGCTCACTTTTGGTCTCCTTACGTGTATGATGATGAAGAATTACAATTTTCCTTGACTGTTAGGAATGCAGTGGGAAATTCAGATGAGGACTCTGTTTCCATTAGAGTAAATACTGACGTCGACTCTAACGATCAGCCTCATGCTGATGCCGGAGGAGATCAGACTGTAGATGAGGGAGATTGGGTAACTCTGGATGGAGACGGTAGTTACGATCCTGATGGAGAGGATCTAGATTATTCATGGACGCAGACAGATGGACCAGATGTAGATCTGGAAGGCGACGATCAAGAAGAAGCTCATTTTCGAGCACCTGCTGTAAGCGATGACACATCTTTGAGATTTGAGCTGAGAGTAGAAGATGAAAGTGGAAGATCGGACGAAGATTCAGTTACTGTAAACGTGAATGAATATGATGATTATAATGATGACCTACCGTGTGTTCAAACATATGATACGGCTCACGGTACCTACGTAACAGACTGTGATGATAATAACAATGACAATATTCCGATAATCCCTCCAGTTTGTGGACCCGGTGAAACTGGCCCCAACTGTACCCCATTACCTCCAGTTTGTGGACCCGGTGAAACTGGCCCCAACTGTCCTAAACCTCCAGATTGTAAACCAGGTCAATCAGGTCCCAACTGTACACCAGCTCCCAAGCCTCCAGTTTGTAAACCAGGTCAATCAGGTCCCAACTGTCCACCAGCTTCCAAGCCTCCAGTTTGTAAACCAGGTCAATTTGGTCCCAACTGTACACCATCTACTGAGCCTGGAAAAATAGAACCAAGACCTGCAAAGCAAGATACCCAACCTAAAAAGATAGCACCAAAACCAGAAAAGAAAGTTACAAAGCAAGATCAAAAGCCACCTAAAAAGACAACTACTAGTGAGCACAAGAGCTCTAGGCCTGACTCTACCCCTCCTAAGCCTCCTCAACAAAAATTCAAATCATCGGGAAACCACGGGGGTGGTGGTTCAGGTGGTTCAGGTAGTTCGAAGCTGAGAAGATAAGGGGCCCTATTTTATTCTATTAATTGAACGAAATACATCGAATAAGCAGGTCTACTGTCGTTTCAAAAGGTGCTAGAGTAGCATAGGTTTCTTAAATGACAATCCATATCCTTATGATATTTCTTTATAAGTTGCGATTTCATAATCAAAGAAGCAATTGCACAGAGTAGGATACGTAACTATATTAAATTCAATAGGAGTAATTTTCGTTCTCAGTTTAGGTCTATTTATTTTGCAAGCGGAAGGAGCAGATATTATGGGCACTCTTGGAAATGACACTTTGATCGGAACAGCAGACATCGATAGAATAGCTGGACTTGCTGGTGATGACCAAATAGCAGGCGAGGAATCAGATGATGCCATTGGGGGTGGAGAAGGAAATGATAACATGTACGGGATGGAAGGTAACGATGAAATGCAAGGTAGTTCTGGAAATGATATGATTTTCGGATATATTGGAGATGATAAAATATCAGGAGGAAATGGGAGTGACATATTGAATGGAGGAAACGGTACTGACTTGATGGCTGGCAACGAAGATCCAGATTACGTGTTCGGTAGGGAAGGTAACGATTTAGTTGCAGGAGGCCCAGGCAATGATATTGCATCTGGAGGCCCAGGCAATGACCTTATTGGCGGCGGACAAGGAGATGATATTCTGTATGGAAGTCAAGGCAATAATACCCTAAGCGGAGGGGCGGGAGATGATCGTGTTGGCGGAGGACCTTCCAGAGATAGAATATTTGGTTTCAGTGGAAATGATACGCTATTTGGATTAGGTGATCAGGATCTAATTAATGCAGGATTAGGTAATGATACTATATTTGGTAACAGCGGTGACGATAGACTAAGTGGAGGAGTAGGAATTGACTCTCTGTCTGGAGGAGCAGGAAGTGACTCTCTGTCTGGAGGCGCAGGAAGTGATGCGATAGCAGGTAATGGTGGAGCAGATAAAATATTGGGTGGACAAGGAGATGATATCTTGGTTGCAGATTACATTGTATCCACAGCTAATGGAACTCAAGATGTGCCTGATGGAGCAGTTGACACTATAGGATGTGGAGACGGAAATGATACAGCATTTGTTAGCATAGGCGAAGGGGACACCGTGGAAAGTGACTGTGAGAATGTAAATCCAACTTCCTTTGATATACAAAGCAAGGCAATGACAATTCTAAGTAATGCTACTGAAAATAGTCAATCAAACAGAATTGACATTGAGCAAAACTGTGAGCTAGCAGTAGAGCAAAGCAATGGGGTTCTTAATTTGGAATTATGTGAAAAGATAAAGCTTGCACTCAATGAAAATGCTACCTTTGCTCCTGCAGGAACGAATGCAACAAATGGTACTGAAGTTGCTGGAAATAGTTCTTGGCTCTGTCCAGACATAATCTCCAAAGGGTCAGACGAAGTAGCAGCAGATATTTGTAGCTCATTTATTTCGTCGTCGGCTAATCAAACAGGTTTGACTTGCCCCTAATTTTGGGATTAATTTAGGCTCCAGCTTATTGTTTAGTCTGAGATTTGCCACTAGCAAACTATTGCATTCCGTACGTGCGCTTATATTCTTCAAAGGCCTGACTCGCGAGTGAACGACAATTGTTACACAGATGGCCATTGCTAACCAGCCCCTTCGTTATGTTTCCAGCATAGGTCCTGCTGTCGTAAATGACTCCGGCTTGTCCTTGATGACATTGCCTACATTCGATTCTATTCAGTCCCAAAGGGATGGCAATGGTTGGATTGGCGATTATTGTTTTGAGAAATTCAGATGAGTAACTGATGGATATTAAATCAATAACTAACAACAGTTCATCGTTTGTCAGTAAATTGCCCGTGGCTGATTTGCTAATAATCTCCTGGATAGCAGGAGGTGGATTGGATAGTTTGGACAGTATTTTATGCTGCAGTTCGAATGGATCCCGTGATCTCTCTGCCAAATATCTAATATGTTCTCTCTGCGAAATATCCGGTCGAACTCCATACTTGGCTGAAACGTAAGGCCCATCCTTATTTTCCATGAATGCTGAATACATTGACTTTACTTCATTTTTATCCATAGGAGAAATGTCATAGTCACTTATGATATTGCTCATAGAATTGGTAATTCCATTATGGTCTAGACTTACCAACTCGCTAGGGTCATGATTTTTAATTACTGTAACGTTATGTGACCCGTCTGAGACTGACAAGCTTTGTTCCACTACTGTTAATCCCTTTTTCTTTAGTTTTCCCTTTTCTTTGTAGACGTAGTCGCGAGTGGTATGCAATTCGGCGGCTATCTGTTCTGGACCTAATCCAGCGAGAACAAGTTCTTTGATTCTTTCCTTCTTGGTCTTGGGTAAGGTTTGGACGGTCAAGGAAGTTATATGGTATTAACTTACTTAAAAGTATTATATATATAGCTCATAATTTCTTACTCAACTGACGGTCCTATCCACCCGACCTACCTTACCCTATGCAGCAAATGCTCATACGTTAAGGAGACCCACTCGCGGAACTGATGATGCTCGACGCTTGGTACCCAAGGAATCAATTGAAATACAAGGCATTATCCTGACAAAAGTTCGAAGTTAAAGTCTGTCTGAATGAGTGACCAACCACTCAGTCTTTTTAATTAAAAATCAATCAGGTAAATTTAGCAGCCAAACTTGCGATTGTGGCCCATTTGCGAAGATCAAAACTCCGCAATTGTCGCAACGTAGCATAAGGTGTCTAGTCTTGGTTTCCTTAACCGAAACTTCAGAGCTGCAACACGGACACTTAGCAAGTTTATACATCTTTCCGTGATTACAGAGTGGATGCCCAATATTTGTTTTGAATTGATTCGTACGAATAGAATATCTTGGTGAAGTTGGAAAAGTTCAATTTTAATCAAAGTTGAACCAATCGCAATGCCAGATTGAAATATAGCGAATTAAAAAACTATATAATAAGAAAAAAGTAAAAACGGGCTGCCGCTTGGATAAAATGTGCCTAGCAGTATGGGGTCGTTCGATCTTTTTCTTCACTATCTGGCGTATATTCCAGCAGCTTATTTCTCGATTTCAACCTCCTCTGCCCAATTTTCTAACTACGAAATTTTCAAGTTACTAAACTTTAATGTACATACGTGACAATGTAATGCACTGCGAGGCTTTTAGAATATGATTAATGGGCTGACAACTGGTAAAAGTACCCTTACGCGTGCCTACAAATCAAAATATATTAAACTTTGATATCAACAAGAGCTGTGACAAAGCGTGTAAGCGACATAATGTCAACCAAATTAGAGACTATTCGAACCTCTGATAGTGCAAAAGAAGCTGCAAAGAAGCTGCTAGACAAGAACGTAAGTTCACTTGTAGTAGTCGATGAAGGCGGACAAGCTATGGGAATCATTACTGAAAGAGATATCGCAAGGGGCGTATGTACTCATGATGTCCTCAGTAAAGATTTCAAAGTACAGCATCTAATGAGCTCTCCATTATCAACAATCGATCCTAATTTATCAGCTGAAATGGCAGCAAATCTGATGTTACAGAATAAATTAAGACATCTAATTGTTAAAGAGGGAGACAAGACTATTGGAATAGTAACTGCAACTAACTTTATCGATTACTTGAATGAGAAATTGGATCCAATTGATCCAAAAATGAGGGTGCTTAAAACAATGAAAGATGAGATCTGAATGATTCTTGGATAGACCCTACATAATAGTTAGTCGTTCTTTGTAACTACTCTCAATTCATGATCATTGTTACTACCGTGGCTACGGTAAGTCACCTAGTTGAAAATCTGAATCATTTCCCACGTGCTCAGCATAGGCCTTCCCATCTTTATCCTCCACGAATTTTGCAAGATATTTATCTAAAGATTTCATTTTCTTATCGCATACTTTGTCTAAATCAGATAGGATAGTCAATGAAGGATTTGGAACTAAACTGTCCGTGTCAGAATCTCTTGTATAGCAAGTCTCTAGTATTCCTTGTGCAAGTTCAAGATGATAATCCAAAATTTCGGGATCGATTTTCTTTGGCTTAGCATCTACCTGGTATGTATTGAAAGATGCCACAATGAAAATAGATACAAGTATTATGAAAATATGTAACTTTAACCTAGACACAGATAGTGAAAGAAAAGATTGTATTTGACAATTGTTGAAAATACGTATGGTAAAAACATTCGTGTATATTTCAAGTAGTAATGTTATTATCAAAATGAAGCATACTTTCTAAAAGAATTAAATATGAATTTACACTCAAAGCCTTGGTTTAATGATGATCTTATCATAGGTAAGATAACAAGACCAGACATAGTCCAATATCACTTAGAATTAAAATTCAAATAAGCTGTTCTTTTTTTTTATTATATAACTTAGTTAATCAAGACCTATCTTCAACTTAAACATTTTACTAGTTGTCTTGTGTTAAAAAAGCAATCAAAAATGGATAAGGGAAAAACAACAGAAATTAGAGTAGATTTTTCTCTTAAACGCGAGGTACTATTCGTTGTTATAGGGGCAATATTAGGAGCAGTATCTATGCTTATTCCTACTGCCTTTGAAGTCGGAATGGGCATCCCCTACTATATTACTTGGGTAGCATTTGGTCATGTCGTGGGAGTTTACTCTTCTTACGCGGCTTATGCAGGAATAGTGATTCATACAATAACTGCTATTTCAATAGGCATAGTTATTGGAGTTTTTCTCTACAAGACTGGAATATTGAATATTAGCAAGATATCAAATGGTTTGTTTTATGGGTTATTCGCAGGTACAGTAATACTAGTTGTTTTTTTCATACCGGTTTACTTTTTGCTATTGCTACCGGACATAAACCATTCGATAGCAGTCATGACGCAAAATCCCTACTATGAATATGAAACAACATCACCACCATCACAATATAACTTCCCGATAGTGATTGCAAGTTATGTTATAATGCACCTAGTTTTCGGTATCATAGTAGGACTCACTTCATCTACTTTATCAATTAAGTTTGGCAGCCGGTATAGATGTTCAAAATGTGACATTTCCTTTTCTAGGATCGATTCATACCAAAAACATCTAGAACTTATTCATGGAGAGAAGCCAATTCAATTAACGCGCATTTTGATTTTGGGAGGAGGATTTGCAGGAATTGAGGTTCTACGACAGCTTCAAAAAGCATTTCAGAATGATATAGGAATAGATATAACACTCGTAAGTAGAGACAACTTTTTCCTCTTTACACCAATGTTACCAGAGATATCATCAGGAATGATTGAAACTAGGCACATAGTAACACCCTTGAGGGTCTTTTGCAATAGAGCAAAATTTTATGAAGCTGATGTAGAGTCAATTGATATGGACAATAAGCAGGTTGTTATAAGCCATAGAATCGGAAAGCAAACAAATCCTATTGAATGGCGTAGCCACACACTAAGATATGATTACCTAGTGTTGGCATTAGGAAATGAAACAAACTTCTTTGGTATGAATGAGGCTGCTAAGCAGGCATTTACTCTAAAGAGCCTTGGTGATGCGATAGTCATGCGCAATCATGTGATAAATATGTTAGAACAAGCTGATATTGAACATGAAGATCTTGACCTTAGGAAAAGCTTGTTGACTTTTGTAGTAGTTGGAGGAGGATTTTCTGGTGTTGAAATTGTCGGAGAATTGAACGACTTTGTTCTCGATTCAATAAATTACTTTTACCACAATCTACAAAGAACTGATACCAGAATAGTTCTCGTAAACTCAGGTGGAAGGATACTTCCTGAGGTAACAGAGGAACTAGCAGAGTTTGCCTTGCAAAAGATAAGAAAAAATGGAGTCGAAGTAATGTTGAATACACGCGTGGTTGAAGTATCCTCCTACAGTGTTAAACTAGATAATGGGACCGACATCCCAACACAGACAATTATCTGGGCTGGAGGAGGAAAGCCTCAAAGCTTACTATCAGCCCTCTCCTGTGATCATGATAAATCTGGGAGAATTGTAACCAACAATTTTCTTGAGGTACTTGGATACACTGACAGCATTATCGCACTCGGTGACTGTGCATGTATCACCGATCCTAATACTGGAAAACCCTGTCCCCCTACTGCTCAGCATGCAGTAAGACAGGGAAAAGTTGCGGCAATCAACTTAATATGCACAATTAAAGATCAGATAAATCGCAAAAAAGCATTTGATTACAAGACAAAAGGGGTTATGACATTGATAGGTAGGAGAAATGGTGTTGGTATTTTGCTTGGATATAAGGTTCATGGATTTACAGCTTGGTGGGTCTGGCGCTCATACTATCTACTGAACCTTCCCACTGTAGAAAAGAAATTGCGGGTTATGGTTGACTGGTTCATAGACCTGTTCTTCAAAAGAGACGTAACCAGGCTTAAAACACCCACTGAAGAAACCACACTTAGATCGAAACCATCTGATCTTTCGTCTACCTCAGTAGGCCCTAGAATATCTGATTGAACTGACTGGTATATTTTTAAAGTAGGATGCTACATGAGCGAGTGTGGTTTTACCGACAGGATCCTGGTATTTAAGTTCAATCACAACCACTTTAGAAATTAAAGAAGTTGAAGAAAACGGAAAGGTAACGGCGAATCTTCCAAGTTACCCAGACGCAAAAGTTTCGGGCAATTGGTATGAAGCTCAAAAGGCCATATTTTTGAGAATATTACAGAGGTGGACAAGTTATAGAGATCCGAGTGGATCACGATTACCTACATTGATAATTGATCACTATGGATATGTTGTTGGTCAGGAAGGTGAGGTTAGGATACTTGCTGGGTATTATCTTTTGAATGATATCCAGCAGCATGCAGTGCTACCATTTAGGAAGGGATGGTATGCATTTGATCGCTCAGTCAACCTTCCTCCGTACCCACTTCCCCTGTAAAATTGGGTGGGCTGATGAGGAGCATTCTTCCTTCGAATATTGAGCATTGATTTTTTAAACATAATGATTGTTGAGTACATTACCTTCAAAAATTGAAAAATTTACATACACTTATAAAATATGGTAACGTTATTCTCCGTACTTAATTCCCTTTACTGTTGGTAGCAGTTCCAAGGATATCCGGTCTCGAGCCAAGTACATCGTAACCGGAAAGACTCGCACAATAAGTGCGGAGCATCGTACGTTTCTCTCCACCGCAAATGTCAGTTCGAGAATCGATAGTGCTCCACCGATAACTCCACACTAAATCTTAATGACTGTTTAAATAGTTACTAATTGAACTTTATCGTTTGTTAGGATGCCATTACAAACGAATCTAAAATTCGTGTCAAATTTGATTCACTAGCGGCCAGATTAGGAAAAAGATTTTAGTGTTACCATAACTACTTGTTTCTTCAGAACTATTTAGATTCAATGCCTTGTTTTACTTCGCCGCTTATATTACCCAGCACGTCTGCAATACCAATTCCTATTTTTCCAGCAATTATTTCAGCTGTGTTTAGAGAATCATTATTAATGACAGTTTCACTTTCGTTAGCCAATTGAGAAGCTGTATTATTTATAGAAGCGACGGTAGTTTTCAGCAAATCTGATGAATTCCCACCAGTTAGCTTCGCTAAGCTTTTGTTAATAACGTCAGTAACGGCTTTCATGTCAAACTGGCTTAAATTAACCGATGCATTGGCCATCCTTAAATTGATTGACAAATGCGTAGTTAAGATAATCGCTGCGCTGAGTACTGCAAATACAATTTTTACCCTGTGTCTTTCAATCTTATTTTGCATTTCTTTCAACTCCCCTTATCGAATCACCATCTTGTTTAGTCTGCCCGCCAGATATTTCCAGGTGTCCTGCATTTTCCTTTTTCTTAAACTTGAACCATTCTTCTTTATCAGCGATGTCATCCTGCGACAAAGAATCTCCTAACCCCGATAAGACACCAGCAGCATCGGGTCTTGACTTTCTAAAGAGGTTGGATAATCCTAATAGTATACCTATCTCGCCATGATGGACCCTTCTATTGAAAATATAGGCTTTACCCGGGTTTGTTTGCGAGTTCCAGATATTCGTTGCAATTCTGCCAATTGAGGAACCCACTTGAAGTGCTTCATCATAACTCACTGTTTTGCCAGGCTTTTTTTCCGCTTTTACCTTATTACGAAGCTTAAACAGATTCATTCCTAAAAATCAGTATACACTATAGTAGATATTAGTTGAACGTATCCCGTCAATTGTGAAGATATTCATGCGGGAGAGATTTGAATTTTCGAGGTGCTAATTCTCAAAAGTCATATTCCAGATTTCCAAGTGGGCTCATGCTCATTATTCAAACCGAAGTTTTCCAAATCGTATCCAGAAAATTTTAGGGTGTCCGCTACAAAGCCCTTTACTTCATCATCGGGGTCCCATGCGCATTCAGGACCGTACAGTATTATTGTATGAAATCTTCCAGTTGAGGGATGCTCAGAAATTTTCCTTTTACACTTTGAGCAAATCTCTTCAATGCCTACTTCCTCTATTGGAGCCATTTCACAGCTCTGTACTCACTAGTCTTATATGTTTCGAAGCTAAATGCCGGCTAGTATTCATTAGAGGAGCCAAATATGGAAAAACCGATATTCATTCACCATTAGGCGGACGTTCTATCAATATGATTTGTTCGTTGCCAACCACGAGTAAAGATATACAAGGTTGGAAGACA
>JBIOZE010000094.1:0-13276 GCA_044870745.1 Nitrososphaeraceae archaeon
TTATACTCGTTCGATCCGTCTACATGACAATCGTTACCTTGCTGTCCGAAGTGATAGTAAAGGGAGAATCAATGGGTGAATTTGGAGAAATTGGGAGCAAAAGAGTCTATCAATGCGACAATTGTAAGAAAAGACGTATCAGAATGGGTTCGAATGAGTATGTCAATCTAGCCGAAGATGTAAAGACTGAATTGGACATTAAATGATTAATAGAGTCCACTGAATTGCAGTGTATTCATACTGCTTAAGTCAACAATCAGCTTATACAAAACTAGTAGAAATGTCATGCACCAGAACCTGTTTGACTTATGATAAACATTTGCCGCTGATACGCCTACCAAAATGTCCTTCAGCAATACAAATAGCGGCTATGGTTTCTGTTCAACTCGAAAAAGGAATTCCCGAAGAAAGGATTCGAGAATCACTTGATTTAGATGAAAAATTCAACGATGATATACCGCTTTACATTGAATTCTGTATTGAGAGCGATATAGTCATTAAAGACACTGAGAGTGGAAAGTATAAATTCACAAATTATGGGAGAGAATTCATTGCAGCATTTTTACCCGCTGGTGAGGAATGATGAACCGATGCTAACAAATAACCTGCTTAACTATTTCCGATACTTGTTAAATGGATTTAATAATTCAGACGAAATCGAAAACCTTGTAAGAAGACGGACAAAGAAATGCCGTTCTATCTACCTGATAACCATTACAGGACAATGAGAATATCTAACTACCCCGGACGCCGTACTACCTAATAACATCCGTTTGATACCGGAGATCCCCCTAGTACCAACCACAATCAAATTCACATCATTTTTTTCTGAGTACTCAATAATTGCCTTGGTTACTGAGCTTTCATCTGAAAGCACTTGAGTATGAATGTTCAACTTTCTAACAGTTGCTTCTTGCTTTACTTCATCAACGATCTTTTGTCCATTTACCAATGCTAAATCAAATATTTCATCATTCCTAAAATTAGGAGGAATAACATAGAGTACCATGAGATCTGACGAGTACTTTTCTGCAAGCTCGATAGCTCTCTTTGCTGCATTTGAAGAAATTTCCGATCCATCCACGGCTACAAGTATGTTACGAATCAACCAAATTCAGGTTTACCCTCTAGAAATTAAAGTTTTTAGCGAATATCAGATGTCAGAATTAAGCACAAGAAATTGTCAAAATCAAAAAAACAGTACTTAGTGGAATAGTCCACAATCTTTCATTGCAAAGGTGGACAAAAAATTCCAGAGAGGCAAAGGATTACATCGCTCACGACTAGGCTTAGGTTTTTTGTGGAACTAATTCCCTTAAGATGACGCAATATGTCGGGATCATTGTGCAATATTGCTTCCTTATTTCATGAGGGTTGTGACGGTGATAATTAACTTATAATTTCAATCTGTAAACATGTTTGAGTTCTGATATTCCAGTAGTAACATCTCTTCACATTGGCAACAAATTCTGAAGGTCGTAATCATCTTTTAATTCATTCAGATTCTGCATGCTTAAGCCGACCGATTCTAGATCAGATATTAACTTACTTCTGTGAATCAAATTTGTTTTTAGGGCTTCATGGTTAGTATTTACGTGTGATGAATGCAGTGCAGTTAGAATCTTCATTTGAAGCGCATTTTGCAAAGAATCACCTTCGAAAACGATTAAATCAACGGAGAAGCCAAAAAACAGCAGAATATTTGCAACAAGATGAACATGCTTGTATTAAGCAGGAAGATCCTGTACGACTTTACATAGCTCCTGAAATTAGAAAGATAATTATATTTAGCAAAAGATACCCAATACCGGCTTTTGCAATTATTGGATTAATATCTGGTACAATAGTTCATTATGTCTTCAATGATCCAGAGACAGGACACTGGATTTGGTTTATCGTACTGGTGATAGGTGGAATACCAATAATATTTGAAACAATAAAAGAAATATTTCAAGGTCGTTTTGCATCCGATATTGTTGCCATGCTTGCAATAAGCACCGCAATAATAACTAACGAAGCGTTTCCAGGGGTAATAATCGTTATTATGCAATCTGGAGGAAGAGCATTAGAAGATTATGCATTCAGAAAGGCCACTACTTCCCTTGATGAGCTGATGGCAAGATCTCCAAGAACGGCACATAGGAAAGTCAATGATAAAGAGATAGAAGATGTTGATGTGGAGATAATACAACGAGGTGATCATTTGGTTATACGGCCAGGAGATCTTATTCCTGTTGATGGTACGATTATCTCAGATAATGCCCAAATTGATGAATCTTCTCTTACTGGCGAGCCCCTACCTAAATTTAAACATGCTGGAGAAGAGGTGTTTAGTGGTACTATTAACACGGGTAACATCTTTGAAATAATAGCGATAAGAATTAGTAAAGAAAGCCAATATTCAAAGATAGTTAAACTAGTAAAAAAAGCAAGAGAAGAGAAGGCACCCATACAAAGACTCGCGGATAAATATGCTGTATGGTTTACACCAATAACGTTGGCTATGTGTGGATTGGGCTGGCTTTTAACTCAAAACCCTCAAACTATTCTATCTGTACTTGTTGTAGCAACCCCTTGTCCTCTCATATTTGCAACACCTGTGGCTATAATAAGTGGAATAGACAAGGCGGCAAAACTTAGCATAATAGTAAAGAGCGGAGCTGCAATTGAACAAATTAGCAAGGCAGATGCAATAATTTTTGATAAGACCGGAACTATAACGTACGGAATGCCGATAGTAGAAGATATCATCCTTTTGAATAGTTTTATCGAAACTAAGAATGACAGAAATATAGAGTATACTAAAGACGATATTTTATTTAGAGCTGCAAGCTTGGAACAAATGTCTTCTCATCCTTCTGCTCAATCAATAACGAGAGCAGCGAAAAAAAAGTTCAATAATTTTCCTTTACCAACAAACTTTCATGAGAAGGCTGGTTTAGGAGTTGAAGGATATGTTAATGGAGAACACATACTGGTTGGCTCACCCAATTTTATTGAATCTAAATTCAACACAAGTACAGATTATGATACTACAAATAGAAATTGTGATCTCCTGAAAACCATGACTGATTTCCAAAAACAAGGAAAGATGGTAGCACTTATAAATATTAACGGAAAGAATGCAGCCCTAATAAAATTTAGTGATAAAATCAGAGATGGAGTTGTCACCATGATTCAAAATTTAAAGAAAGAAGGAATAAAAGAAACGGTTATGCTTACTGGAGATAGCTTAGATAATGCAAAATCTATAGCAAATCAAGCTGCTATCGATAATTATAAGTATGATCTGCTTCCAGAGGATAAAGTTAATGAAGTGAAAAAATTAAAGGAAAAATTTAAAAATATTGTAATGGTTGGGGATGGAATTAACGATGCTCCTGCCATAATAACAGCTGCTGCAGGTATTGCAATGGGAGCTAAAGGTACTGCAATTTCCGCAGAAGCGGCAGATATTGTTTTGCTAATAGATGATGTAACGAAAGTATCTGATATAATACATATCAGTAAAAGAACGATAAAAATAGCAAAACAAAGTATTTTTATCGGAATAGGATTAAGTTTTCTTTTAATGATTTTTGCTAGTTTTGGTTTAATTCTTCCTTCAGTAGGTGCCCTGTTTCAGGAAGCATTAGATGTAGGCGTAATTTTGAATGCAATAAGAGCAAAGTGATGTTTCGTAAAAATACTTAGCCTTGAGCGCAACCTGCTAAATTTTCTAGAATATTGTTCTTGATTAAGGAACTCTATTAGTTAAGAATAAGAATGACGCTTCTCTCACCGACTCTTTCGACCAGTAAAAGAGAAAACATACCTTTTTACTTAAAGATTGAAGAAATCAACTTATTTGTAAAAATTTTGTTAAAAGATGGATACTGAAATATCTTTTGACATGATTATTTGTTCTTAATAAAAGGATTATTTTCATTATCATAAACTGAGAATGAAAGAAAGTTTATTATTATTATACAAATCGTATGCAATAACATGTTCAAAAAATCAGTGCAAGGAATTCTGTTCGTTACTGCGACGATATCGATCCTTTTGATTTCAAATAGTTTCGATTCGTACGCTCAAACAAATTCTCTAAATCAGACAGCAAGTTCAAACATGTCGAATTCAACTGTTAACGCTTCGAGCATTACCAATGCAACGTCAGTAGCCACCGACGATCCAGTATTGCAATCTATCGATATGGCTATAGCCTCTATAAAGAGCGGGGACAATGACGCAGGAAAAAAATCATTGTATGAAGCAGAATCGGCTTTGGAGGGAAAATCTGATGTAGTAGATGCTGAAAAGCGTATCGAGGCTTCACTTCAGGCACTAAAAGATGGTGACACAAACTCGGCAATTTCACATGCTGAAGAAGCAAAGAAGAGTTTGTCTTAATTACTAACTTTGGTATCTTTTTATTTTAAGGTGGCTTCTTACAATGATAAACCAGAAAATTGTTGTTTATTCATTATCAGCAGTTCTCGTTAGTATAGGAATTGTATATTGTCTAGTAGCTGCTAGTGAATATCAGGATTTTAAGGAACTAACTGATATGGGAATAGAAGGAGAAACAGCAGAAAAACAATTCGAAATGACATTTTTTACAGCTACAGGTATTATTAATTTCGGACTTGGTATATGGGTCTTGAGGTCAAGAAGAAGACAAGTATTACCATATCTTGTATCAGGTGTAGTCTCTGCAGGATTAATCGTGATTTATGTAGCATCTAGAACTGTAGGTGTTCCAATTGTAGGCATAGAGTACTACATTGGACGTCTCGATATGATATCAAAAATTCTGCAAGTCTTAGCTATTGCTTTATCTGGTTTCGCCATCTATGGCGTACAGAAACTGAGAATAGTGAAAAAAATATCTAGATAAAGTGGACACATCCATATTGTGGCTTACCCCTCTTTTTTTGATAAAAATCTTTTTTGTCTTCAGATTGATATGATACCATTAAAGTGACGTTTTAGAACTATGTACTTAGCAACACGGATTGTCGCTGAAAGGTTTTTTATAACCATTTCAATCAATATGCACCTTGGTCAACTAATTCACCTATGATTTCCACAGTTCTCAAGATAGCAAAGATATTTGTAAAAGTACATATTAACGTGATCAAATAAAAATGGATGTCTATTTCTTTATCGTACTTGTCCATATTTTAGTAGGATTTCTTTTGGTTTATTTCGCCGCCAAAGCATTTAAGAAAACAAAGTATTTGCCAATGCTCTACCTTACATTTGGCTTTTTTCTAATTGTAATTGGTGACACAATAATGGGAGATTTGATTCATCTTGACGATAAAAAGACCGTTGAGATGATTGAAGAAGTAATTGAAATTTCTGGATTCATACTCGTGATTATTGCCGTGATTAAAAGTTGAACGATGGTTCGGCTGCGAAGGATATTCTTTTTGTACTTTCAGACGAGGCGTCTCTAAAAATAATGAACATACTTGATAAAAAAGAGTTGAATGCGCAGCTTATTTCATCTACGCTCAATATACCTATATCCTCAACATATAGAAAAATAAAAAAGTTGGAGCAGCTTAAGATAATTAAAAAGACTAAAGTGGTGAGAACCCTGGATGGATTAGATGAGTCATTTTATACTCTGTCGATGAATGAAATAAGTATTACTTACAAGAACAATTCATTTTCATTTAACATACAACAAAGAGCAGTCGGGGAACGTATTGTTAGATTATGGCAAAAATTCAAGGCCTAGGGTGCTATCTTAGCGCATCTTTAGCCAAGACTCTGATGATTGCGTGGTCTGTTTAGTCGAGCTAGTCGAGCTGTACTGAAAAATTTCACTGGTGTAGCTATCGGGATCATAATGGATCAGATCCACGACATTAGATCAAAAGATATAGTGAAAGGTGATAAGATTTCCATTGAGCAATTTTAAGATCCTGGAATAATCTTAAATTTATCATCTCAAAATAGTCAATTAATAATTATCATAGCAATGTTTGATATCTCTCTTTAAAATCAAAATATTGAAGGCGGGAGTGAGAGAGCGCGCTCCATTCCAGCGGATAAGTTTTGGCTGACCACAAGCTGTGGCTTGCTGTTCGGCCTTGTCAGTATTTATTGTAAATTCTATTTGAATAAAATTATTGCATTGCACGTTGATCGTTGGTGGAGCTAACGAGAATTAAGGAGCTAAAATCTTTAGAAACAGGGCATGGCTGATTGCTTTCAAAAATAAATACTATATCAAGCGCTGCCGTTTAAAGTAAGCCATCTCTCGCGGGCGATGGCTTTCAAATTTCTTGGCTTGGCACGTAATCTGTGTCCACAACAGGGGCAATGCAGGTCATTCCATTCCAGAAAAATTTCACATTCGTTGCATCTTTTTTGTCCATTAAGATAGCGAAACCTGTCTACAGATCCAGTGGCTTTGTATTGTCTGCATATCCCTTTACATCTCATGTACCATCATAAGTGAGATAGAGTCTGGACTAGAATCAAATTCGTTTCCGCTCTATAATCTTGGAACGATGCCATGGCTTTGTCCTGACCTTTCGATTACATTCTTTGCAGCGCAAAACTTCCTTTGGGTACTTCAAAGCACAGATTGAACAATAGTTAAAAAATTCATAATCAACTCTGCTTGGTCTAATTCTTTCCTGGGCTAATCGATTGGTCAGTTTGGTCGACAATCTTCGGTTACCTGCATTCATGCTAGATCAGTATTTGATATTCTGACATTCCTTTTAATTTTCTTCACAGCCGCCTCGAAGTGTTTGAATGATATTGTCAAAGAGACTTGCTGCTTCTTTTTATCGAGTTCTTTTGCCGCTGATTCATTTGGTATCTGTTTATTAGTTACGAGTTCTCTTATCGCAGACATTGCTGCAGCATTGACCATTGCCGCTATATCAGCGCCCGAATAGCCATTCGTAAGTTCGACAAGTTTCTCAATACTAATCGTTTTATCGATTGGCTTTTTCGCTGTATGTATTTTCAGAATTTCTTTTCTAGCCTCGTTATTTGGAAGTGGAATTTCTAGCATGCGGTCGAAGCGGCCTGGCCTTAGAAGTGCTTCGTCTACTATATCTGGCCTGTTAGTTGCCCCTATCACTACAACTCCTTTGAGATCTTCTAGACCATCCATTTCAGTTAGTAGCTGGCTAACTATCCTTTCTGCAACACGAGAGTCTCCGGCTTCTCCCCCCGACCTCCGAGGAGCTACAGAATCCAGTTCATCAAAGAATACAACACACGGTGCCGCTTGGCGCGCTTTTCGAAATACTTCTCTAATACCTTTTTCTGATTCACCGACCCACTTGGACAATAGCTCAGGACCTTTGATGCTGATAAAGTTGGCTTCCGACGTACTTGCTACTGCTTTTGCTATCATAGTCTTACCAGTACCAGGTGGTCCAAACAACAGTAAACCTCTGGGGGGCATAATATCGGCCTGAGCAAACAGGTCAGCATGTTTGAGGGGCCATTCGATTGCTTCTTTCAGCTCTTCTTTTACTTCTTCCAGACCACCGACGTCATTCCATTGTACATTCGGTCTCTGAATATGTACTTCCCTAAGGGCACTTGGTTGCACATCTTTAAGGGCATTTTCAAAATCTGACCAAGTTATTTTGATCTTGTTTAGAGTTTCGATAGGAATTTTTGATTGTTCCAGATTGATTTCTGGTAGCACTCTTCTGAGCGATCTCATTGCAGCTTCTCTACAAACTGCTTCCAAGTCCGCTCCTACAAATCCATGTGTAATCTTTGCAGCTGATTCCAAATTTACCTCTTCGGTAAGCGGCATTCCTCTGGTATGAATTTCCAATATTTCCAGTCTGCCAACTTGATCGGGTATACCTATTTCAATTTCCCTGTCGAATCTCCCTGGGCGTCTGAGAGCGGGATCTAAAGCATCAGGTCTGTTCGTGGCCCCTATGATCACGACCTTTCCTCTAGATTCGAGACCGTCCATCAAAGTTAGTAATTGCGAGACAACTCTTTTTTCAACGTCACCTGAGACCTCCTCCCGTTTGGGTGCGATTGAATCTATTTCGTCAATAAATATAATGCTCGGAGCACTTTCCTGTGCCTGTTTGAATGTCTCTCTAAGTCTTTCTTCACTTTCCCCATAGAATTTGCTCATAATTTCTGGTCCGCCTATCGAAAAGAAATTAGCATTAGTTTCATTAGCAACAGCTTTAGCCAAAAGAGTCTTACCCGTTCCAGGCGGCCCATACAATAGAACGCCTCTAGGTGCTTCGATTCCAATTCTGTCGAATATTTCTGGATGCCTCATAGGAAGCTCTATCATCTCTCTAACCTTCTGAATTTCATTTCTAAGCCCCCCAATGTCCTCGTAGTTAACTCTGGGAACAGCCTTTGTACTGGACTTTGGTACTGCTCCAATTACAAATTCAGTATCAGCGTCAATCAGAGCCGGTCCATTAGAGGGAATAATTGTAGTAACTAAGAATCCAATCCTTTGGCCCATCATGTTAATAGGTATGGTATCACCCTTACTGATGACACGGCCCTCTAACAGTTCTGGTAAATGCTCTTCTAATCCCATGATGTTAAGTTCCTCGACAGGGGATAGTATAACCTGCTCAGCTTTTACTGAACTAACCTTCTTTACAGTCACATTATCATCGATACCTGCACCGAGATTATTGCGTGTATAACCATCTACTCGAATTACCTTTTTATCGCTGTGAGATTGCACGCTTGACCAGACTAGGACGTGAGTTTTTCTTCTGTTACTAGATAATTCAATCACATCGCCAGCGCTTAGCTTAAGATCATTCATTATTCTTGCGTCTATGAGGGCTATCCCTCTTCCCACGAATTTTGGATCTGTTTCTGCAATCCTCAAGGTATCACTGATACTACTTCTATCCATTTGTTATCACACTCCTAGGATACAAAAATAAAGGGATGGATTGTCCCTGTTGTAGGGTTTATTCCACCTTAATTTCCTTCGCCTTTGCCTTTGGGGGCTGTTTGAGCTTTATCTTTAGTTCCAATATTCCGTTTGTGTAAGTTGCTTTTGCCGTGTCAGAATCCAGCTCTGAATCGATTGGAAGCTCCGTGTGATATTTCTTTTCTCCTTTCTCTGCACTAATTGTCACTAATCCGTCGTCTACCGCTACTTTGACGTCCTGTTTAGTAATTCCAGGCATTTCTGCTGTTATAGTCAAAGTGTTGTCTTTTTCGTCCAGGCTTGTATCAACCAGTGGTTGGCGTACGGTACTTTGCTCGATTAATCCTTTGGCTGAAGGCCTTGCGTTGCCGAACTCTCTAATGTGAGGTTTCCCGTCAGGCCCTACCGTTATTTGGTACCCATAATAGTATGGGAATGTTTGCGATTCACCAGCACTGGATTGTCGTACCGTTCTAAACATCCTGTTCAGCATGTCTTCTGCGTCTGAGAACTCTTTGTCCATTTCTTCAAAAATTCTGTTGCTAAAACCCCATGGATCTCTCCACATTCACATATCACCTGACATAATGTAATGCCGTTTACAATATATATTTTTTTCTGGTCACGCAATACTTTTATGACTTCGAGTTAATGTAGAAGTACTATGTACGTTGCCGCAAAGTCTGTGAGCCAAGCTGTCCGGGAAGTATTGTCGTCTAACACGATGTATCAGGAGATACTTGAAAGTGGACTAGCTAATTTCACTGCCATGGCGGAGAGGATAAAACCTGAGGTGGAAAGCAAGGCCCAGACCCGGGTAAATACGAATACTATCGTGGCTGCACTGAAGAGATTAGTGAATCAAGTAGTTTTAGAGAGAGCAAGTAAAGAGTCGAAAGGACATGTATCATTTGATGTTAAAGTATCGTTAAATGACAGCATTTTTGATCTCGATTTTCAAGCTGAGCAGTGTGGCGACCTTTTCGCCTTAGTTGATAAAGTCATCAACACGGAAGATATCACATTTCTTTTCCAGACATGTAGCAAGTGGAGGATGTTTACCGAGAGTACACGTTTATACGATGAGGCACAACGATCACTTTCAGATCAAAGTAGATGCCCCATAGAGGAGAAACTTTCAAGAATCACTCTCAATTTTTCATCTGTAAAAGAGAAAAATATATTAAATAATTTGTTGCTTGAAATTTCAAAATTCCTATATAATGCTCGTATCGAGATTCGTTCTGCTTTCTTTACTCCTTCAGAAATCGTACTGATCTTGAATGATGGCGACGCAGTAAAATTGTACAACATGTTACATACCGACTTGGCAGATAAGTAACGATCCGCGCGACCTGTTACCCTACCTATAGCTAGAAATTCAAGATGGCGTTTTTAACTTTCAAATAATTCATGAACCATTATTAGTCAAACTGGGTAATCATCAAGCCTCCTGAACTTCGTTCATATCAACCAAGATTCAGAATAAAATTTTCTCAAAATAAGCCCATCCAGTATAAACTGCTTCTCCTTCCAGCCGCATGATTAATTATAATCTTGCTGCTTTTTTGCCGTAGAATCGTTGGCTGGTTTTAGATAATCTGATTTACATTTTGGAAATATTTCCAAAATGTGAACGAAACCATACTCCTCGAGTCTTTTAATCTCCTCTGTAATCATTCACCAAATCTATGGGTCTTGATTGTATAAAATGCTTGGGAATATTTTTACGACTGAATACACCATGCTATATGGTGAACTAATCCATTATTCGCCCGCAAATTACTATATTATAACTCGTTAATTATGGTCCAATTGACCAAAATCCTATTCGCGATTACACAATTTGTACCGATATGCGCGAGTAGGTAGATATGACCTATTTTCTCGTAAAAGGCAATGACACGACAATAATAGCCAAATAATAATAAAAATAAACATATCTAGCTTCGTTATTTATATTGAAGTAAACTAGGTTGCTAGATATGTTTATGAATAAAATTGAATTTAATTACGCCTATCCAATGCCCTCATCACAAAAATCCTTAAGTCAACTTCATGAGCATAGTAATATTCAAGAAAAAAATAGTGAAGCAAAATACCAAAATAGAGTAATACTCGCTCTAGAAGGGAGCGAATCTTCATTTGAAAGGAATATGCTAGATGGCGTATCGGGAGAAAACGCAGCAAAACCCCCAATCAAATAAGATTGAAAGTGTTCTTCTGCAAGAGATTAAAGAAAAGTTGTATGGCAAGGCGGTCAAAACACGTGGTTCAGTAATACTTGTGCATGACGAACCCTGGTATTTCCCAAATCAAATTCAATTCATTACTAGTGCATAAACAAGGAGACTATTCTTGCAGCCTCAACTAGAGATAAAAACAGCCTTGGAGCAGTATACAAACCAGGGCTCATCACTAAAAATGACAACGGGATCTTCGGAGCTAGATTCCCTAATGGACAGCCTTGAAGAAGGCATGATGTATTTACTCTACGGAGACCCAATCCCTCTTGATGCGTTATCCCACAGACTCTTAGTAAATTGTATCCTGCCTATCAGGTTACACTATGGATTTGAATGACAGGCTGTATGTTTAAACAATACGGACTACTACGCTAGAAAGTTGTGATGATGTTATCCTTACTACTTGGTAGTATAGAATATAAAGTAGAAATTAAAAATAGCCTTGCACTAAACCGCTCTAAGGGACTGGTACAGCCCAAGCTCTTACGTAGCGCTATAACATCCAGGTAATGGTAGGGTAATATGCTGGGTAACAGAATTTATGGCATAAGCTTATCGACAAAAAATATCGAATATTATTTGACATTCAAATTGTATTTGGTGTCTTCACTGAAATATAAGATGCCTGTTGTTGGATTGGTCAAACTTGCCTTGAAATGAATTACATGATTTCCAGGCTTTAATGGTTCGAGCATTACCCAGTATCCATCAGATACAGCTCGGGTTGGACCGGACACTCCAAAAATATTATTTTCAGAAAAAGTAACGTTGAATGGTCGAGAATGCACACGATATTTTTCTAGCTCTTTAAATTCTCGTCCGTCCACAGATAGGTACAAACCAGGATTACTGGATTGGTCTTCTTCGGCACATTTGTGTAAATCCTGGTCTGTTTTAGCGGCTGGAAATTCTAAGAATGAACATTCTACCGCATTTATCGGAATAAAAATTGCTTTACCAGCTGGAATAGTACATGTCCTATCTGCAGTACTTCCTCCAGAACCTATGATAAAGAACACTGTAGAATTAGCATCCTGTCCTTGTGTACAATGTTCTCCTGTCTGGTCAAGTGAGGGGTTCAAGTCTGAAGGAATTGATAGCAGCCAATGCCAAAGCTTGATAGTCCAATCTTCATATGACATACCGTACGGTTTTGAATCAATCGGAAAAACACCTTCATTTATGTTATCGGCTAAAGCTGACGACATCACTAGAAATGGCATGAGTGAAGCGACTAGTACCGCAATCCCTACATCAGGAAAGTGCAAATAGGTCATCGTTCTATAGTAATATTACTCATATAAAAAAAGTGAGGATGGGAAAGGTTTTAAGTATCGTTCATTCGGTAATTTTGTGCTTTTGTCAACCGCCTCTCATAGCACAGGAGCCTAATCCTCAGCCTGAGGTTGATTCCCATGTCATTAAATACTCGAAGATTAAGCCTCATTATCGGAATCTTAGTGGCAATAATTGTAGCAGATATTTTATTTGTCAGGGCCTATGATATTGTCAGTAAAAAATTCATTTCTACTGAAGCAAAAGAAATCTTATTTGCTTTTATTTCAATATCGATTCTTTCAAGTCAGTACCTCTTGTTGCAATATATCAAGCCTCGAACCACCAATAAACAAGTCAAAGATAAAATGCATATTTCACAGATATATATCGCTATAAACGTCGTCCAGTACGCTCTGGGGGCTCTTGTAATATTTGTTATTGTTCAAATGTTACTATTCTCTTATTATACGACATCACTATTATTAGGAATAATCATAATCAGCTATTCTATTAGTGCTAGTATTTTGTGTGTATTTATTGCTAGGATACTGAGCTGGACTTCTATCAATAAAGCCTCTGTTCCGTTGATAGTATTCGTAATAGCATTGGGAACTGTTACTGTCAACGCTGTGGTAGGAATGATAGATGTATCTCTCAGACTAGGGGACAGGCCTGTTGAGACACATCCTTACTTAAGTGGAAGTATGGACGTCAGTAAAGGTAGATTTAATCTAATTGATGATTTGTATTTTGTGACATACTTGTTTTCATTTATTACTGCCTGGTTTGCAGGTGCCACAGTTTTGAGTCACTATATTCGTAAGCTAGGGAAGGGGAAGTACTGGCTGAT